>DASTQB010000189.1:0-29594 GCA_035761985.1 Pyrinomonadaceae bacterium | reverse complement strand
GCTGGGCCGTGTTTGCTTTCGGGTTTATTTGTGCGCTGTTGTTGGGAGTGTATCTGGCCTGGAACATCTTGCGACCGAGACACACTTGAACACTCGGCATTGATGTTGCGTGTTGGCTTGATAGGAGGCCGACTTAGTCATGTATAAGAAAAGGCCACGACTCAAAACACTTTCGGCCGTGATGATCCTGATGTTCTCGCTGGGCCAATTTTGTTCTGTCGAGGCATTTGTCGACCGTTCCGCCAACACTACTGCACAAGAGCTGAGTTCGGCGGAAAGAGAAGAAGCGGAAAAACGGCTGTGGGACCTTGGCTTTTGGGCCGGCCCCGTAGACGGGAAGTTTGATTCTGCTTCGCGACACGCGTTGACTGCTTTCCAGAAAGTTGAGCGCCGTCCACGCACGGGGAAATTAACATCGGACGAGTTAAACGCGTTGCGCGCTGCGACACGGCCGCTCCCGCTGCACGCACATTACGCTCACGTCGAGATCGATCTGGCACGGCAGGTACTGTTCGTGATCGACGAGAACGGAGACGTCGCTCGCATACTGCCGGTCTCCACTGGTAATGGAGCGCGGTACATAGATCACGGTCAAGTCCATCGTGCCCGGACACCAGCCGGTACTTTCAAGGTGCAAAGAAAGATCAAGGGCTGGCGCGTGAGCTCTCTCGGGCTGCTCTACTATCCGAGTTACATCGTTAACGGCATCGCAATTCACGGCAGTTTATCTGTTCCGAGTCGTCCTGCCAGCCATGGTTGCATTCGCGTGCCGATGTTTGCAGCGAAAGACCTCAGTGCACTGTTACCCGTAGGAATGGAGGTAACAATCTACGACAGTTCGCATCAGCAGAAAGCGACGTGAGGGGGTGGGCCATGAAAATGCGAAGAACATTATCCGTTTTAGTTCTGCTATTGGTGAGTTTCGTGGCGGTTGCCGGCCAGAGACCTCAATTTACGAAAGATGGTATCGGATACACTCTGGAACTTCCTTCCGCCACCTGGCAGGTCGCTTCACGAGTCGACGTTCATGATCATCTTGAATTCATCAATGGAAGTGATCCTGCAAATGGTTATCTGCGGGTAAGGAGGGTGCTCGTCGATCACGCTACTACCACGGACGAATTATTCCGCAGGGACGAGAAATGGGAGCTGGAACGCTTGGCGGGATATGTGGCTTGTAGTGATTGTGCGGGAGTGAAATTTGAGGGCCGCCTCAGCGGCGCTGTCTTTTCCTATGAATACGTTGCGGCGGGTAGAGGCATGTACGGTCGCATCTATTACCTTCAAGTGGACCAGCGCACGTTCTACTCTCTGCGCTTCACCGTCGCCCGCGACAAACTGCAAGCTATGCGCGATCAGATGGACCTCATCGCACAAAGCTTTCAGCTTAAACATTAGAGAATCGCTTCAGCAGGACGCCGGCTCTTGTCCCATGGATCTGTGAAATATGGCTGGCCCGAGTGGTCATGACGATCCAGCGTCGATAAATCCCGTACCGCTTTAAGCTCGCTATTGGCAAACTCCGTTGCCGGTCCATCGAATGCAATCTTTCCATCCTCGAGAACCATAACCCTGGTTTTCGGCAGGTTCGTCGCGGGCGCCTCGACAATTCTGATTTCGTTGTTGTTGAAAGTCTCGGCGCGGTAGTTTGCGAGGTACGGGATCTCATAGATCTTCTTCGTCACGTACAACGATGAGATTCGATTGATGTCACGCGCGCGAATCACCAGATCGAGCACTTTGAGAGCTGCAAGCGGATCCAGGCTCATTGTTGGCTCGTCAAATAACATGATGCGAGGCCAGCCAATGAGGGCCCGGGCGATTTCGAGGCGTCGCTTCATGCCTCCTGAAAGCTCTTCCGGAAATTTGTTTTCTTCACCTTCGAGTCCGACAAAACGCAATACTTCTGTTACTGCGCGTTGGATCTCGTCGTCGGCCCATCCATGTTCTTCCAGGCGATAGGCGGCGTTCTCGTAAACCGGAATTCCAGTGAAGAGCGAGTCCTCCTGAAACACCATTCCCATCAATCCGCCACGCAAACTTATGAGCTCCGATTCGTCGAGCTGCTGGATTTCTCTGCCCTCGATAAGCACCTGGCCGGAGTCTGGCTTCAAAAGGCCCATCGCCAGTCGAAGTAAGACAGACTTGCCTGACTGGGAGATACCGGTGACGACAATCATTTCTCCCTGTTCAAGCGCAAAGCTGACGTTCGCAAGCGCGACCTTGTCACCAAAGCTGACGGCGACGTCACGAAACTCGATTACGGGTGTTTGTGCGTTCATGACCCGTGCTCGTGCAACGCGCGTGCCTTCATCCCTGAGGGCCTTCCAGGGCGGAGTGGTGCGCGAAATTTCAACTTTTCTGCGAAATACCCCGCAATTCGCTGGAGCGGCGGGCTGAAAGCCATTGAACTCGTAGTGGTACGGGCCATGCACTAACTGCTGTTGAAAGTTTTCTGCGGGAGGTTGCGATGAAAATACTTTTAGCGATCGATGGTTCCCCGTGCAGCGATGCCGCAGTTGCGGAAGTTGCTCGCCGGCCCTGGCCGGAAGGCTCTTCAGTAAAGATACTGACTGCAATAGAGACGCCGATGCCACCGACACCGGAGACGTGGGCGGTTCCGGTCACATACTTCGAGGAAATGGATGCAGCGTTGCGCAAGCAGGGTCAGAATATCGTCGACCGTGCAGTGCAGAAGCTGACATCGAATAGGACGCTTCGCGTCGATGCGATCCTGGCGCCTGGCTCTCCACGATCAGTGATTCTTGACGAAGCCGAAAACTGGAATGCCGACCTTATCGTGATGGGCTCGCACGGATACGGTGCATTGAAACGCTTTCTATTAGGTTCGGTTTCACAGGCAGTGGTATCTCATGCGAAGTGTTCGGTGGAAGTGGTCCGGTGCGCTTCGCTTGCTGAAAGCTGAAGTGAATCTCGGGCGAACCAGACACCGGTATCCATCTCGGTTGGGGCAAAAGGTACCAGAGGGATATAATCCGGCGTATCCCGGCGAACTTATACTCCAGGTGAGTCAGGACTGATGCCCCACCCACGACGAAAAAGACTAGACGCGGACTTCGCGCGCGGCGATATAGCCGCGTTCCACTCGCTATCAACTGCGCTTCACACGGCAAATGCCAACAGGCTGAGTTTGCTGCAGGGCCGTGGGAATATCTTATTTACCGAAGGAGAGCCGGCCCGAGGCATCTACATTCTGCTGACGGGCAGAGCAACTGTATCGATCTCCTCTCGTGCCGGAAAGACCGTAATTCTTCGCGTGGCCCAACCCGGTGAAGTGCTGGGACTAAACTCGACGATACGGAATTGTAGTTACGACGCAACTGTCCAGACCGTTGAGCCGTGTCACACAGAGTACGTCGCAGGCTCTGAACTCATGGCGGTAATGGAGAGAAGTCCGCAATGTACTCAGGCGATCGTAAGGGAATTAAGCCTCGAGTTAGCTGAACTCGCTGACCGCACAAGAGCGTTACTCCTATCGCAAACCTCGAGCGTCAGGTTGGCAAAACTGCTGCTCGAATGGGGCGCCAGAACACCGGCAAATGGATCGGCCCAGGTGCGAATCGAGAAATGTTTTACCCAGGAAGAGATCGCGCAAATGATCGGCTCATCACGAGAGACGGTGACACGCTTGCTTACGATCCTCAGCAGACGCCGCATCATTGAAGTTACGGCTGACAGCATTGTGATTCATGACTGGCGCGGCCTTGAGACTGCCGCCGAAGACAGGTAAACCGTTACCTGGCCCATCTACCCGCCCTCTTCGTCTGTAAAGCGCTGGCCGTTCGGTTCGAATCGGAGAATACGCTGATTAGCCCTTCGGTACTGGAACGTACCGAGGCACTTTTAGACTCTGTCGTATGATCCGGCACCTCGTTCAATGGACGTTCCGGGTCACAGCTTGACCTGCTTTCGGTTGCACTTACTTATCAGTGAACGAACAGCCGAAAAACTCCGTTCTCCACACAGTCGCCCGATCCGGGTTCTTACGCTATAGCGCTGCCGTTGCGGCAGTGCTCATATCCGTAGTCTTGCGCATGGCGCTTACGCCACTCTGGGGACCCACTGCTCTTCCTTTTGTGTTTTTCTACCCTGCAATCGTGTTTGTTGCCTGGCTGGGTAGGCTTCGAACGGCAATTTTTGCGATTGTTCTCAGCGCCGTCGCAGCCGACTATTTTTTCTTCGACACGGTGCTTTCTTTCCCTCTTGATGAAGTGATCGGCCTCGGCTCTTTTACGGCTGTCTCCTTCGTTATCGCTCTCGCTGTAGAGCGTATGCACCGCGCGAATGATGCGTTACATGGTGCGCTAAGAAAGGCTGAAGAGGCCGAAGATGCACGCAGAAATCGAGAGCAAGAACTGCAACTGATCATCAGTCGAACTCCTTTCATGTTGACCCGGTGCAGTTCGGATCTTCGTTACCTGTTCGTCAGCCCCGCGTATGCTGAGATGCTGGGACGTCCCGCTGGCGAGATCGCAGGCAAATCAATACTGGAGGTGATGGGTGAAGAGGGATTCGACGCAATTCTTCCTCACATTCAAAGGGCGTTGAAGGGTGAGACCGTCGAATATCAATCCGAAATTAAGTTTCGGGGCGTTGGCACCCGAACTCTGCAAGTGGTCTACAGCCCGGAGATGAATCCCCAGGGAGAGATCACGGGGTGGATTGCCTCGATGAGCGACATTACCGACAGCAGGCGCACAGCAGACTCACTCACCGAGAGTCTCCGCCGCGAGCACGTACTCTTTCGCTTTGTCGATAGATTACACCGGGCGGAATCGGAGGCGATGGTCTATGAGGCGGCATTGGAATCCATCTTGAACGGCCTGCAATGTGATCGCACTTCAATTCTTCTATTCAACGAAGCGGGCGTAATGAAGTTTGTGGCATCTCGCGGCCTGTCGGATGAATACATTTGTGCGGTTCAAGGACATTCGCCATGGCAGCCAGACGACTCCAACGCGCAGCCGATTTCCATTAGCGATATTGCTACAGCCGATTTGGACGAGCATCTACGAGCTGTGATTGAGAAAGAAGGAATTCAGGCTCTCAATTTTATTCCACTGATAACAGACCGAAAGCTAATCGGTAAGTTCATGTTTTATTACAACACGCCGCATGTCTGTTCGAGCGAGGAGATCGAACTCGGCGTAAACATAGGACGGCAACTAGCGTTCTCAATCGCCCGAACTAAAACTGCGGCCGCCTTGAAAGACAACGAAGAGCGCCTGCGCCTCGCTACTCAGACCGGAAAGGTCGGGATCTGGGATTGGGACATTACTCTGAATCGCGTGCTGTGGACCGATTCACTGTACGAAATACACGGTGTAGAAAAGGATACGTTTGAACGTACACCCGAAGCTTTCGCCGCGCTGGTCCATCCAGACGACAAAGAGCGTGTTGCCGAGGCAATTGCCGTCGCTGTACATCACGGCGCACCTTATGAACTCGAGTTTCGCGTCATAAAGCCAAATGGAGAGGTTACATGGGTTTTCACTACTGCTGTGGCTCTTCACGACGGCACTACAACCCGCATGCTTGGCGCAACACTCGATATCACTGAACGCAAGAAAGCCGAAGCGGAAAAGGAAAGCTTGTTGGCCCGCGAGCATGAATTGAGACAGGTCGCGGAAGAGTCAAATCGCTTGAAAGACGAGTTCCTCGCCATTATGTCTCACGAACTGCGCAATCCGTTGAATGTGATCGTCGGGTACTCTGAGTTGCTTGTGCGGGCAAAGGAAGTTGCTGATTCGCCGCGCCTTCTTAAGATGGCAGACGCAATCAAGCGCAACGCGAACACGCAAGCCAAGTTGATTCGTGACGTAGTGGATCTTTCACGCTTACGCAGCGGCAAGCTTGAACTTAACTGCGAAGTAGTGCCCGTACTTACTTGTGTCAATAGCGCTGTCGATACCGTCCGGGACGAAGCAGGCCAGAAGCAAATCGATATTGCTGTAAAGGCTTCCGATGAAAGTTTACTGATCCACGCCGACCCGATTCGAGTGCAACAGATCATCTGGAACCTTCTGAACAATTCGGTGAAATTCACGCCGGCCGGCGGAACCATCGCGGTCTCTATAACCGGCAGCAACGGAGACGTAGCCTTGAAGGTCAAAGATGATGGACAGGGAATTGATCCTGCTTTTCTACCGCATGTGTTCGAAATCTTTCGACAAGCTGACTCCGCTACGACACGCGCTCAAAGTGGAATGGGAGTTGGTCTCGCAGTGGTCAAGCAGCTTGTGCAACTTCACGGCGGCACGGTATCAGCGGCATCGGATGGTCCAGGAAAAGGTTCTGAATTTACCGTGATGTTTCCTTTGAGCAAACAAGTGGCATCACCTTCAAGCCCCGCTGTCGATCTCGATGGATTGATCGATCTGAAACTCTTGATACTTGACGATTCCAGCGACACAGTGGAAATGCTCAGGCTGCTTTTGTCGCAAAGCGGCGCATCAGTCGTTGCTGCCACTGCGGGCCGCGACGCATTGCGAATCGCGGCCGAATCCGACTTCGATTTGGTCGTTTCCGATATCTCAATGCCGGAAATGGACGGATTTGAGTTTTTGCGCAATCTCAAGCTCTCACCGCGGAACGCGGACGTTCCGGTAATTGCTCTCACTGGTTTCGGACGTACTGAGGACGTTGAACGTGCGCGAGCGGCGGGCTTCTACACTCACCTCGCAAAACCATTGGACATAGATCTTCTGATCGAAGCTTTGCGAAAAGCGCCACGAAGAAATTGATAGTAATTGTAGGGGCGGCCCTCCGTGGCCGCCCCAGCGCTGAACTCTTTCCGGTAAGGGAGTTCCGGACTGGGGTGGCCACAGAGGGCCACCCCTACAATTCGGATTTGTGGTCCACTCGCGCGATGGTTGGGAAGGAAAGGCGATCGGCAAGTCTCAAATGCCTGAGCATCGAGCGTTTCTTATTTTGATGGTGTTCCATCCGCTGCAGAATGTCTTCAAGCACACGCACTGCATCCAGAATGTATGGGCCTTTGTTGAGCATGACGCATTCCGCGCGCTCACCCATGGCTGCGTCAGTGATTTCCGCTCGCGAGGGCAGGCCGTTTTTCGCGAGGTTCTCGAGCACCTGAGTGGCCCAGATCACGGGCATATGCGCTGCTTCGCAGATCCAGAGGATCTCTTCCTGCACTTCAGCCATTCTCTCCCAGCCACACTCGATGGCGAGATCTCCACGCGCGATCATGATGCCGGCCGCCGGACTGCGCATCGCCGCGAGCAGTAAATTGGCCAACTCATCAAAAGCGCGTCGCGTCTCGATCTTGAGTACTATCCCCAAGTCTTTGCCGCCGAGAAGTTCCAGTTGCTTTTGCAGTTCCCGTACATCCGTCGCGCTTCTTACGAACGAGTAGCCCACCACGTCTGCATGACGCGTGATGAATTTGAGATCCTCAAGATCTTTTTCCGTCAACGACGGCAGATGAAGTTGACTGTCCGGGAGATTGACTCCCTTATCTGCGCGCAGCTTCCTACCATGCCTTCCGGCATAGGTTATTCGGACCTGTAACTCCTCCTTGCTCGTTTTCTCAATAACTCCGCCGATAGTCCCATCGTCAAACCAGATCGGTTCGCCTTCACGTACGTCATCAAAAACCTCCGGCAAGCTGAGAGAAATATGAGGCGGCCTGATCAGTTGATCGTCATCGTCATAAACTCCTGGCTCACCCGGGATTGCCGCTCGCGTGAGCACCAACGTGTCGCCTTCCTTCAAGCGGATGTATTGCTCCACCGGCGGTAACTGTCCAATGTGCTCGGAGAACAACTCTACAGGCCGGCCGGCCCTTGAGAGAAAGAGCGCTGTTCCTGATTGAATGTATGTAGTTTGGCTCGACTCCGCCCACCAGTGACCATCAACAGGTTCTAAAACTTTCAGGGAACGAGAGGCACCACGCGCGTCAAAAAACTTGAGTACATCTCCGCGTTTCAGCAACTCCAGACCACGGCCTGTTACCGGTAAGCAAGCGTCGGCAGGTTCGGGCGGCGGGCTTGCGGCGTTGACGGGTGTCAACCAGATTCTGGCCGCGTGCTTCAGGTCGCCGTAAACGTTTCGGCGTGGCCGCCATTTGACGACTTCCGGTCCTGCTTTGATTTCTCCTGTTCGTAATTTTGGTCCTGCGAGATCCATTAAAACCCGGCAGTTCCTATGCGTCTCGTTTGAGGCGCGACGCGCGTTCATGATCATCCTCGACCACACGGCGACGTCGTCATACGCGCAGTTGATCCGCATGCAGTCCATGCCGTTGAGTATCAACGTGCGAACGAAGTCGTAGTCGTCCGCGGCCTCGGCAGGCATGGTGACCATTATGCGAACCGATCGGTTTGCCGGCTTCGGACCAAGCAGCCTTGCGGTGTGAGAATTCAAGAGATCCAAGCCTTCCTGAAAGCTCAGTGCCTCGGCAGAGTTCTGTTGCTCGTGGTGATTGTCGATAAGGCTGTGCAGAGCTTCGTCGATGGCATCGACGCTGGCTTTCACGTGCGACTCGGCGCGGCCGAGCGACGAGAGTCCGAGAGTTGCGAGCTTGTCCTGAATCGGACGCAAGTCGCGCTGTCGCAGGGAGAGATAGTGCAGCAGATTTCTCGCGCTCTCGCTTTGGGATTGATCCAGGTCGAATTGTCCTGCAAGACCGTTAGTCTCGAGCTCCAGCATCTCGTCGCGGATGGTGTCGAATTGGTCCTTGAGTTCCTGGAGCTGGCTTATATCACCGGATTCGACGATGTTTGTGAACTGTGTTGCCATAGTTCGCCGATTAAACGACGCTATTCTTCAACTCTCCACTAAGCAACGAGCATGCCTGCATACCTGCCTTCCAGTTTTGAGTGAAAAACCGGCCGGGTTTATCCTTGTCCGGGGCCGAGGCATGTGTGGTATTGCATCCTTGATGGGGAATTCTGCGCTCTGTTTCTTTCTCATGGCGCAGTATTTTAACTGCGGAACTGCAAATGCCTGATGGCATGTGTCTTGCCGCTGACCTAAATCATTCGGTGTCCGTGAATAAAGAATCGAAACCAGGAAGTCGCGTGGAGAGACCGCCGCCAAAGAAAACGTTCTGCCAGCACGTGATCGCTACCGCGAACGCGCACCAGAACAACGTGGCGATGACGCTCATTGAACCTCACGGCAAAGAAACGACTACATTTGGCTCAATGCTGGCACAGATACGCAGCATTGCTTACCGGCTCGGTGAAGAAGGCGTGGCTTTTGGAGATCGGGTCGCTCTCATTGGTGAGAACCATCCGAACTGGGCCATCGCGTATCTCGGCATCATGTATCGAGGCGCCGTTGTAACGCCGCTGGATCCAGACGCGACAACTCAGGCGCTCGCCACCTTTCTAAAGAGTTCCGAAGCAAAGCTGGCTTTTGTTTCGCCCGCATCGCTGGACAAGTTTCGTTCTGCGTGTGAGCTATCAGGAACAAACATTCCCGCGGTCGCTCTGCGTCCCGTCACGCAGCCGAATGGTCTTGGTGATTTTGCGGAGTGGTCGCAAAGCTTTGTTCCGAAGGCCTTCCTAGACGCATCGCCGCCGGCAAAACCAGAAGACCTGGCGCTGCTGATGTACACTTCGGGAACCACGGGCACACCCAAAGCCGTGCCGCTAACGCACGGCAACATCTACGCCGAAAGTTCAAAGGTTCAGGAAGTAATGGCCATCAGCGATCGAGAGGTGGTCCTCAGCCTGCTGCCGTTATTTCATGCTTACTCGCAGATTGTGAATCTATGGCTTGCGACGATTATCGGCGCGCAGGTGGTCTATCTCAGGGAATTGAGTAGCGCTGGAATCGAACAAGGTTTAAAGCAAGGTGGGGCCACAGCACTCGTGGGAGTACCACGTCTTTGGTACCTGTTTCATAAAAAGATCTGGGATGGAGTCAGAGCACAACCGCTTCCTTTAAGAGCTCTCTTTAGACTCCTGCTTTTTTGCAATGGCCTGCTGCGTGATTGGTTCGGGTTGAATGCAGGTCGATTGTTTTTCAGGAAGGTCCATCAAGCGTTTGGCGGCAAGTTGAGACTTGCTGTTTCCGGTGGTGCAAACTTCGACGTCGACGTCGCAAAGAATTTTCATCGCCTTGGTTTCACGATTCTTCAAGGGTACGGCCTCACTGAAACCAGCGGCGCCGCAACTGTCACTCGTTTCGAGGACAACAAGATTGGTTCAGTCGGCACTCCTCTAAATCGCGTCGAAGTAAAGGTGGACCAACCCAATGCCGAGGGTGTTGGAGAAGTGTTGATTCGCGGAGCGACAGTTATGTCGGGTTATTACAAAAACCCTGAGGCTAACCGCGAAGCGTTTACCGTTGACGGATGGTTTCGCTCCGGCGACTTAGGCCGAATGGATAAGCAGGGCCACCTTTACATCGTCGGTCGCAAGAAAGACGTTGTGAAGTTGCCGTCCGGGAAGAATGTTTTTCCGGAAGATGTAGAAGCGCATTACGAACAGTCGCCGTTTGTCAGTGAAGTATGCGTGCTTGGCGTGAGGGACGAGAACAGTGAGTTCAAGCGGGCCGAAAAATTGTGTGCGGTTGTCGTGCCCAACTTCGAGTATCTCAGGGGTCAACACATTGCCAACGCTCGGGAGTGGGTTGTTTGGGAATTGGAAAATCTTGGTCGCGAGTTGCCGGAATACCAGCGCGTGCACGACTTCATATTGCGTGGAGAACCTCTGCCACGAACTACTACGCGAAAGTTGAAGCGCTTCGAACTCGCGAGCGAACTACAAACTTTAAGGACTCAAGCCAACGGTAAACGCGAGTCGAAAGCTTCAGAACTCAACGAAGCTGATCGAGTGTTGATGGACTCTCCTGGCGGCCGGGCAACGATTGCGGCAGTGAAGCAGCACCGGGCGGAATCAAAATTGATTCATCCGCAAATGAACCTGGAGATCGATCTTGGGCTCGATTCACTCGCGCGTGCAGAGTGTGTTGTCAGTGTCGAGCAAAGCCTGGGGATTGAACTTAAGCCTGAAGAAGCTGCGACAGTGCAGACAGTGGGTGAATTTGCTCGGCTCGCAAACACAAAGCTCGGAACTGGACCAGCAGCAGGTAAACTCACGGCCACAAAGTTTTCCTGGCGTGAAGCGTTGGCACAGCCGGATCTGCAGGAAAAGCTGCCCGAAGAGGTGAAGGACCTTCTAAAACCCAGGCCCGTTTCGGTTTTACTCGCTTACACAATCCTGCGAGCTGTCTACTTAATCTCGCGTCTCTTATTCCGCATGGAAGTAAAGGGTCTTGAGGTGCTCAACCAGATCAAGCCGCCGTATCTGATCTGTCCGAATCATCAAAGCTATCTGGATCCGTTCATCGTTTGTTCAACTTATCGCCGCGCTGTATTGAAGGAAGTGTTTCACGTCGGCGCGAGCATGTATTTCACTAATGCTGCCATGGCCCAGCTCGCACGGCTGATCAATGTCGTACCGATCGATACTGACACTCACTTGCTGCGGGCGATGCGCGCCGGAGTGGCCGGTCTGTCTGCACAGAAGATTTTGACTATCTACCCTGAGGGCCAGCGCTCATTCGATGGAAAGCTTCACGAGTTCAAGAAGGGAGCAGCCATCCTTGCCACCGAATTGCAACTGCCGATCATCCCGGTGGCTTTGGATGGAACTTACCGGATCTGGCCACGCCACTCGTGGCGTTTCCACCTCGCGAAGATAAGAGTAACTTTCGGCGAACCGATTGATCCTCAGGAAGTAGCTGCGGGGTTAAACGGGGAAGCCGCTTATGAAAAACTGACGCAGGTCTTGCAGCAACGAATTCAGCAAATGCTGGATGAGATGCGACGACGTCCGGCGGAAAATCGGTAATCGTCAATCGCCGGCGCAAAGAAGTTGCTTACGAAAGAGTTTCAATGGACGCGAGAATAGACCAATTCGATCAATTACTGCTGGACGATGTAAGTCTTGGTCCGGAGCTTTTTGATCGGCTGCGAGAAACCCAGCGGGAGCTCGGGTTACTCCATGGTGATCGTCCCACCTGCTCTTTCCTTCGGCCTCATATTCTGCATCGACGGCAATACGATGAGATCAAATACGCCGCTGAAACGATAGCTCACGCTTTTGAGAAAGTTGCGAACGCAGCACTCGCGGATGAGAAGCTGATGGAAGTGCTGTGCATGACGCCTCGCGAGGAAGAGATGGCGAGGATTGACCCTGGCTACGCGCGGCTCTGCGTGACCAGCCGCCTCGATTCCTACATCACCGAAGAGGGATTCTGCTTTCTGGAATACAACGCGGAAACTCCCGCAGGCGTGGGCGACCAGATGCAGCTTGAAAAACTGCTCTTTGCTTTGTCGCCCATGCAAACTTTTTTAGCGAGGCACCGTCACTGGCTACCGCAACCACACGACGCGCTTCTCAAATCGCTTCTGACCGTATACCGCGAGTGGGGCGGGGAAGTCGAAAAGCCCAACATCGCGATCGTCGATTGGCCTGACGTTCCGACGAGCAGTGAATTTCGAGTGCTGAAAGACTATTTCATCGCCCGTGGCCACGATGCGGTCATTACCGATCCAACCGATCTCACGTACGACGGCAACTCGCTCTCAGCAGATGGATTCCGAGTGGACATCCTTTACAAGCGCGTCGTCATTCACGAGTTTCTAGATCGTTTCGATGAGGAGCACCCGCTGGTCCATGCTTACAAAGAGGGCAAAGTCTGCATGGTCAACTCGTTTCGTTCGAAACTGGTCCATAAGAAGTCCAGCTTTGCCATTCTCACCGACCCGGCTTATCACCACCTGTTTACCGAAAGCGAACTCGAACTGATTCGCAGGCACGTACCCTGGACTCGTCTGGTCAGGCCGGCGATCACTACGTTTCGCGAGGCGAATTGGGACCTTTTGTCATTGATTTCCAAACACAGAGAAGAGTTTGTGCTGAAGCCGAATGACGACTACGGCGGTCGAGGTGTGCAGCTGGGTTGGGAGATGAATGCTGAGGAGTGGAAAGCTGCGGTCCAGGACGCACTCGAGAAACCTTATGTGGTCCAGGAGAGAGTGAAGGGCCTAAGAACGAGCATACCGGCATATTCAGATCGCGTGTTCCTGGATCAAATGTATGTGGATTTGAATCCGTTTCTCTTTGAGAACAAAGTAGAGGGCGCGTTGATCCGCCTGTCGGCAGGGCCACTGCTAAACGTTACTTCCGGCGGTGGTCAAACAGCGTTACTGGTGCTCGAAGATTGAATGCGCAAGATGATGTTTGCCCGGCAAAGAGAACTTCTCAGGAGTACGGCGGTCGTGGCCGTTGCTGGAGTGTTGTTGGTAGTTGCATCGTTTGAGTTGGGTTGTAATCGATCCAGAGTCTCAAGCCACTCACTCGAAGCTCAGCAGAGCCTGTCCGATCAGGATCTGATGAAGCAGGTGGAGGCTTTCGCGTCGGGCGATGAAACGGCTGCTGCAAAAGCATGGGAAGTTCTTGAAAGGTACGATCGTCCGAACCTGATCCGTGCGCTAACGCGATTGTATGACGCCGCTGCTCCTGACGATCACCACCGGGTTCTGATCGCCTTCACCTTCTGCAAGCTCAAGCATGAATATGCACTCAACAAAAAAGTCGTTCTTTCATCCCTCGCAAAGAAGTCGCCTTATAAGGGCTTTTACGGCGACTGGGCTGCAAGTCTGGTCCACAGCCTTTTGCTTGGTGGAGATAAGGAAGTCCTTGATGATTTGTTTGCCGCCGTTGCGTGGACAGACGGGGCAATGTCGACAGAGTTAGGTGGAGCCTATTCCGACGCCCTGAAAAACGATCCGCAAGACTTCCTTACACGGTTGGCAGGTAAGAGCGAAGACACGCGGCGGCACGTGTATCTGTTACTCGAGGACAACTCTTTGACGAACGAAGAAAGTGAAAGAGTAAAACTATTTCTGCGATCAGTGCCTCAAACCTCAGACCTGTATCGGATCGCTCAGGCAATAATCAAGGCGTTGCAAAGCGAGGACCACTGATGATTGGTCCGCCTGTTGCACTTACGACCGACAAATTCTACGTTAATTGACCGAACCACCCTTACCCACCCAGGGCAACATCGATTTCACAATGATGCTGAGTCCGATTAGCGCCAGGAGTCCGGGAAGCAAGGGCAGTGTCACTTTAAAGAATCCTGTCAGCCCCGCAACAACAGCGAGTAATCCTAAGACTACCGTGAACCGGCTAACTGCGATCTTGTTCAGATAACGAACGCAGTTAAGCGCAAGCATGATTACTCCTGTTCCTATAAGCCAGGTACCTCGAGGAACAAGCTCGTCGGGCAGCACCAGGAGTATGCCGATCATCAGGAGAAAGAATCCCCATCCGCTTTCGTCAATCCGCTTCTGCAACTCAACTTTGTTTCGGGCATAGCGGAGAACTGTTTGAGTATGATGTGTAGCCATAACGCCTCCTTTCATTCGGATTCATAGTTCAATACCTGCTGAATGAGTTGCATGCGCCGCCCTGGATTACGCAGCTCGAGTTCCCATGGCCCAATCGTGTCTTGATCGTTGGTTCGACGCGAGTGTTCGATAAGATCCATCGTCAGAGTTGACTGCTCAACTGCACAACGTAATGCGTCGCGTAGATCCTGGACCACAGTAACGCCACCACGATACTTCACTGACCAGAGGCCGGCAGTGCCTTGGCAAAGCACCTTTCCAGGCATAGGACTGCAACGCACATGCCTGCGCGCCCGGACAGGGAAACGTAGGTTTGCCTGCATTGCTTACTCTCGCGAAGCGTGTATTGCGGTAAATTGCGCGGGAAACTGAGGAAGAATCCTCAGCGTGGTTGTTAACAGGAAAGTCGATTTCCAGCGCTCTCACTGGAGATTAATGTTTTCTCCAGCCAACTCCTCGCGTGTTCGATGGCTTCCCGTTCCACAAACGGATCGAACCTTTGCGGAGTTCCCATCCAAACGCTTACAGAACTGAAGGGAAGCGGATTGCGCGCCGCGTCCCACTTACGACTTTGTTGGAGTGCCGGAGTGGCATCGGCTTTAAGCGGCACGAGCGGAACGCCAGTCGCTGACGCGAGCGCTACCGCGCCCCACTTTGCAATCCTTGCTGGACCAGCGCCATCCGCTGTGATGATTACGCACGCGCCCTGTTTCAGTTTTTGAGCCAGTTCGGTCAGTTCATTCCGGCCACCGTGTTTACCGTCAGTGCGTACGACCTCAAAGCCCAGCATTCGACACAGCAACGCGAGATAGTCTCCGCGGGGATCGCTCGCGACGAGTATTGCGGCGGGCGCCGCGGTTCGACGCATCGCGAAGGCGACGATCAGTGACGGCGCATCGCCATGCCACAGTGCAACTACACTCGGAGCAGGCACGTTTGGCCACATCAATTCACCTGAAGTACTGAGCCGTGCAGTGAGGGCGACAATGCGTGCGTAGATGAAAAGGATCGTGGCAGTGAGAGTAAATCCCAGGACGTGTAGTGGTCGTGCATGCCGGCTTATAAAGCGAAACGTTGCATCGAGAGTGTGTGTAAACCAGTTTCGACCGGCGCTTTTGTGGCTTACTTGTTCTGAGCTGCGAGTTGCCTCCAGATTTACGATGAGGGCCAGCCGCTCCTCCACGGCAGCCATGTCGATTTCACCTTTGTTATCGCGAATGTAATAATCCCTTCGCATGGCAGTTACTCTCGACTCACTCCAGGAAAAGCGTATCGGCGTTGCGTTTAGCGGAGGCGCCGTTCGCGGCCTGGCCCACATCGGCGTGATCAAAGTGCTGCAGGAAACGGGTATAAAACCGGCAGTCGTTACTGGTACCAGCGTTGGCAGCATCATTGGTGCGGCGGTCTCAGCCGGGATGCACTGGCGCGAGCTCGCCGGCATGGCACGATCGATCTTCTGGCCTCGCTTGCTGCACGGACGATCGCTGGAGAGATTCTCGCGCCAGTATTTGCCTGCCACTATCGAGCAGCTCGAAACTCCCTTTGCCGCTGTGGCTACCATAGTTTCATCCCGGCAGCCGCTCCCGATTTCGAGTGGAGCTTTGCCGTCAGCAATCAGCGCCAGTTGTGCTGTGCGCTTGGTACGCCAGCCCGTGCTTCGCGACGGCGTGAAGCTGAAAGATGGTGGCTTTGCGTGTGTGCTGCCAACCCACGTCTGCCGGGAGCTTGGTGCGGATTTCGTTATCGCGTCCGATGTCTGGGAATGGAGTTCACTGATGCGCTCCGTTGGTTGTTCGCCACGGCGGACACCTCGCGCCTATCCTTCTCATTATCGTTTTGCGCTGTCACATACAGACATTCACATCCACCCGGAAATACCCTTCAGCGGTTACGTTCCCAGCCCGCTCGCCGTGGACCGGATGATCGCGGTAGGTGAGCGTGCGACGCGACGCGCACTCGGCACATTGTTCAAAGAGCAAGCCGCTTAAGACATTCTGCATCCGACCAGGATTAACATGATTATCAGGATTGCGATCATTCAATTACCGGGCCAACCTTGATCTCCATGCCCTCGCGGCGAGCGGCCAGGAGGTACGCGTAAGAATCCGCAATTGATTGCACAATTGCGGATTTTTACCGCTATAGGACCACCGAAATGCCGGCCCCACCCGTCTATTTTGCAGATCAAATATGGGAATGTTGATTGCACTGCCCAACTGTCGTGAGGAGGTGATGACCATGACAGTTGAGAGATATTTGAGACTAATAGCCGGCACCTTTGTGCTGGCAACCATTGTGTTGGGTTACTTCCACAGTCCTTACTGGTTTCTATTCACCGGATTTGTTGCACTCAACCTTATTCAATCAGCATTCACGGACTGGTGTCCCATGATGACCCTGCTAAGAAAGCTTGGTGCGCCGAGGCAGGAATCAGCGGCTTAGATACGCGAAAGGTTCACCGGCATGTCTGGAAAATGGCTAATGAGGCACGCCGTCGCGGGAGCTCTGACCGTAATTTTGTTCGGTACATGCGTTGTACCAGTGAACGTGTTCAGCCAGGTTAGGGCAACACAGGGCGAGGGTCTCACGTTATTAGACGCCGTCGAGACAGCTCTCAGAAGAAATCCGTTGATGCGCACCTCAAGTGCGGGCAGGGAACTGGCGAATGCTGAATTATCTGAAGCGCAGTCTCGCCGGCTCCCTGCGCTGATGGCCACTGGCAGCTTTACAAGAAGTAATAATCCGGTTTTTGTATTCGGAAGCCTTCTTGAACAAGGACAGTTTGGACCAGCCAACTTCCAAATCAATTCTCTAAACCATCCGGACGCAATCAACAATTTCCGCTCGTCGTTGACGTTGCGCTTTCCTGTTTTCGATCAGCGTGAGACAAAAACGCGGATCGCAACTGCTCAAATCCGGCGACAACAGCTTGATCATGAAAGCAACCTCGTAGAACAGCGAATTCGCTTCGACGTGATTAAAACTTATTACGGCGTATTGCTGGTCCAGGCAAAGCTTAAGGTCGCGGAAGAGGCAGTGCGAACGGCCGAAGCGGATGCAAAACGCGCGCGGGACCTGGTTGAAACTGGCATCGCGGTGCAGTCGGATCTGCTCGCCGCGCGTGTCCAGTTATCACAGTTTCGCCAGGAAGAGATTCAGTTGAGCGGCGAACTGGTAACGGCCGTGGCAGCATTGAATGTAGCGCTTGGCCTGCCAGTAGAGACTCCACAGCAACCATCGGGCGAAATGATCGATCGGAGATTTGCAGTCGATGCCGTCGAAGTGCTCTCTTCGGAAGCGTTAGAGAACCATCCGGATTATCAAAGGGCTGTCCTGTCGTCGCGTGAGACGGTGGAGCGGCTTAGTGGAGCACGCGGAGAATGGCTGCCTCGAGTCGATGCCTTCATCAGCGCGGGCGTTAGCACCGAACACCTTACTGGCGGCAGTGGTGATTACGCTGCCGGTGCAAGCGTCAGCTTCAACGTTTTTGATGCCGG
Organism: Pyrinomonadaceae bacterium; assembly: GCA_035761985.1. Classification (GTDB taxonomy): domain Bacteria; phylum Acidobacteriota; class Blastocatellia; order Pyrinomonadales; family Pyrinomonadaceae; genus PSRF01. The sequence goes on along the minus strand of DASTQB010000189.1, from coordinate 11,684 downwards.
CCGGAAATCACGAATAGCACAAGCCAGAGCTGCGCAATCGATCGCCAGCGCGGAACAGGAACAACTCGCCAACAAAATTCGCTTCGAAATCGTGCGCGCTTACCAGCAATACGTCACGGCGCGTCAACGCCTGGAAGCGGTCGCAGAAGTGTCGGCCCAGGCGAGCGAAACGTTACGCATTGTGCAGGACAGGTATCACGCTGGAATAACCACTATCACTGAATTGCTTCGCGCGGAGACCGCGCTGGTGCGGGCGCGTTCGGATGTGCTTGCCGCTCGTTACGAGCAATACCTCAGTTACGCCGGCGTACTTTTAGCTACCGGGCAATTGAAAGATGCGTCAGTGTTTGGTTCATGAGAGGAGTTTACCTGTGAGACACATTGCTTTACTGATCTTCACCAGCCTGGTAGTGATTTCCTGTTCTCACAAACCGGAGTCACAACAAGCCGCGCCAATACTCGCAGGAGTGAAGACGGAGACTCTGAAGCCGTCTTCGGTTGACGATTACTACGAAGCCGTCGGTACCGTGCGCGCAAAGAGCAGCAGCGTCGTCGCTGCGAAAGTGATGGGGAACATCGTGGCCCTGCACGTCCGCGAAGGCGACACGGTGCGCGCCGGGCAAATTCTGATCGAGATCGAGAATCGCGACGCAGGTATTCAACTGCAGAAGACTCAAGCCGGCGTGCGCGAGATTCAGGATTCGCTGGAAGAAGTGGAGCGCGGTATTCGCGCAGCGGAATCTGCACGCGCAGGAGCACAGGCAAACGAGACCCTCGCGAAAACGACTCTCAAACGCTATGAAATGCTTTTCGAACGCCGATCAGTCAGCCCGCAGGAGTTTGACGAAGTACGCACAAGGTATGAGGTTGCCAAAGCTGAAAGCGAGCGGGCAGATCGACTACTACAAGCTTCGGTCGCACGAGAGAAGCAGATAAGAGCACGAATCGATCAGGCGAAAGCTGACGTCGCGAATGCGCGAGTCTACGCCGGCTATTCCCGTATTGCAGCTCCCATCGATGGCGTTGTTGTTTCCAGGCAAGCAGACCTTGGTCACATGGCGATGCCGGGTATGCCACTCCTTACGATCGAGAGCAGCTCTCGTTATCAGCTTCATGCCTCGGTTGAAGAATCGCAGCTCGGAAAGATCCGGCTCCAGGATCAAGCTCACATAACACTCGACGCACTGAATAACAAAGAAATGTCGGGCACGGTCGATGAGATCGTCCCGGCAGCGGATCCTGCGACGCGCAGCTATATCGTGAAGATTGGATTGCTCAACGTCGATGGCGGGCAGTTGCGATCCGGATTGTATGGTAAGGCGCGGTTCATCACCGGTCAGCGAAATATCCTGGCCATTCCGCAGACAGCCGTCACAAAACAGGGTCAGCTCGTTGCTGTCTACGTGGTTGATCAATCGGGTGCAGCGCGTGTCCGGCTCGTTAAGATTGGGCGATCTGTCGGTGACCGAGTGGAAGTGCTTTCCGGCTTGAATGAGGACGACGAGATCGTCAGTGAAGCGTTGTCTTCACTACGCGACGGCATTCGTGTGCGGGAGGCAACTAAAGACGGGCAACGAATCGCGGGCAACTAACGTTATGAAAGAAAGACTCGGACTCGCCGGCCAGTTCGCGCGAGCCTTCATCGACTCCAAACTTACCCCGCTGATCATCTCCGCATCGATCCTGCTCGGCGTCGGAGCGGTACTCCTGCTGCCGCGTGAAGAGGAACCGCAGATAGTGGTTCCGATGATCGATGTTTTTGTGCAAATGCCCGGCGCCTCAGCGAAGGAGGTCGAAGAGCGCGTAACCAGGCCCATGGAGAAACTGCTTTGGGAGGTGCCGGGTGTTGAATACGTCTACTCCACTTCCTCTCCGGGTCACGCAATGGCGGTCGTGCGGTTCTTTGTGGGAGAGAATGAAGAAGCGAGCATCGTTCGTCTCAATCAGAAGATGTTTGCCAATCTGGATTTGATTCCACCGGGAGCAAGTCATCCTTTGGTAAAGCCTCGCTCGATCGATGACGTTCCGATTCTGGCGCTTACGCTATCAAGCGACCGGTACGATCATTTCACGCTGCGCCGTGTTGCGGCGCAGATTCATGATCAGATCAAAGAGGTCGCAGACGTTTCCGAGGTAAAGATCATTGGCGGTCAACGCCGTCAGATTCGAGTGACTCTGGAGGAGTCACGGATGGCGGCTTTCAACGTTGCGCCGGCCAGCATCGTTTCTGCACTCGAACAGGCAAACCGCCAGGTGCAATCGGGCAGTTTCGCTTCGGGCAATCGCGAGTTCCTCGTAGAGACGGGAGGCTTCTTACAGTCAGCGGCAGACGTTGGCAATGTAGTGGTTGGCGTCTCGAGTAATCGTCCGGTTTATCTCCGCGATGTGAGCCACGTGGACGATGGACCAGAGGAGCCTGCCGATTATGTCTTCTACGGCACGGGCGCTCGAAGTGAAAACGCTGGTTCCACGGCGACACCTCAGGCTGCAGTCACGCTTTCAGTCTCCAAACGAAAAGGGACCAACGCTATTACTGTCGCCGATCACGTTTTGGAGAAAGTGGATTCACTCAAAGGATTACTGATTCCAGGTGATGTCACCGTTGCCGTTACACGCAACTACGGCGAAACAGCGAGCGAGAAGTCAAACGAGCTCCTGTTGCACATGATGATAGCGGTCTTTTCCGTGTCAGCATTGATTTGGCTGGCGCTGGGTATCAGGGAATCAGGCATCGTTGCGACTGCAATTCCGGTAACGCTCGCACTCACGCTTGCTTTGTTTTATTTCTACGGTTACACGCTCAATCGGATCACGCTCTTCGCCCTCATCTTTTCAATCGGCATTCTCGTGGACGACGCGATCGTCGTGGTCGAGAACATGGCCCGTCATTACGCGCTGCCTGAGAATCACGGCCGGCCACGAATCGATATTGCCATTGAAGCAGTTGCCGAAGTGGGCAATCCAACAATCCTGGCGACATTTGCAGTTATTGCCGCCATTCTGCCGATGGCTTTTGTCAGTGGATTGATGGGCCCGTACATGCGTCCGATTCCAGTCGGAGCGTCGGCAGCAATGGTTTTCTCGTTACTCGTCGCTTTCATTGTCACGCCGTGGGCGAGCTTGCGATTGCTGCGAAAGCACGCAAAGCACCACTCGGAGATTAAAGAGGGGTGGACCACGCGAGCATACCGGCTTGTGATGAGCAACCTTATTAATGACTCCAGGTGGCGTTTCGCATTTCTTTCACTCGTAGCCGTGCTGCTGGTTGGCTCGCTTGGTTTCGTGTTGTTGAAGTTCGTCAGGGTGAAGATGCTTCCGTTCGACAACAAGAGTGAATTCCAGGTGATTGTAGACATGCCTGAAGGAACAACACTGGAGCAGACGGCGGCGGTGACGCGCGAGCTGGCCGAATATGTTCGCACCGTTCCTGAAGTAACGGATTATCAGATGTATGTGGGTACGGCCTCGCCTTATAACTTCAATGGTCTCGTGCGCCACTACTTCCTGCGCAGTGGTCCAAATGTCGCCGATATTCAAGTCAACCTTGTTCCCAAAGGTGAGCGAAAGGCGCAGAGCCATGAGATAGCCAAACGTATAAGGCCGCGCATTCAGGAGATCGCCGGGAAGTACCAGGCTCGCGTGAAAGTAGCCGAAGTGCCTCCTGGACCACCCGTCCTGCAAACGCTGGTCGCTGAAGTCTACGGTCCCGACTACCAGCGACAACTCGACGTCGCGCGACAGATACGCGGCGTTTTCGATTCCACTCCGGGTGTTGTAGACGTCGATTCGTACATAGAGGACGAACAGCCCAAGTTCCAGTTTATTGTTGACAAAGAGAAGGCGGCGCTAAACGGCGTTTCGGCCGAGCAGATCGCCGCCACGTTGCGCGTCGCCGTCAACGGCGCCATCGTTGGTCTCGCTCATCAGCCGCAGGAGAAGGAAGACGTCCCCGTCATGCTGCGGCTCCCACTCGCCGAGCGATCAAGTGTGGACAGCTTGAAAGGCATAAAAGTCATGGGACAAGGAGGCAATCTGGTCCCACTTGGCGAGCTGGTACGCGTTGAGCAGGGAGTGAGTGAACAGAGCATCTATCACAAGAACCTGATGCCCGTCGTTTATGTGACTGCTGATGTCGCTGGTGAGGAAGAGAGTCCTGTCTATGTAATCTTTAAACTCAATGAAGCGATCGATCAGTTGAAATTGCCCGAGGGATATCAGCTCGATCGCTACGTGGCAAGCCAACCATTTACGACTCAGAAATTAGCAATGAAATGGGACGGCGAATGGCACATCACTTACGAAGTCTTTCGCGACCTGGGGCTCGCGTTCGCAGCAGTGCTCATCCTCATCTACATACTCGTGGTCGGCTGGTTTCAGTCGTTCAACATTCCTTTCACGATTATGGCCGCGATTCCGTTCTCGCTCGTTGGCATTCTTCCGGCTCATGCGATGATGGGCGCGTTTTTTACCGCCACTTCGATGATTGGCTTTATAGCGGGCGCCGGTATTGTTGTGAGGAATTCGATCATTCTCGTTGATTTCATCAAGCTGCGACTCGATCAGGGAATGCCGCTCGCTGAAGCTGTGGTTGATGCCGGCGCCGTCCGCTTTCGTCCAATGATGTTGACTGCGGCGGCGGTAATTGCGGGGTCGGCTGTGATCCTGTTTGATCCGATCTTTCAAGGTCTGGCAATCTCATTAATGGCAGGCGAAGTTGCCTCCCTCCTTCTCTCGCGTATGACAGTACCAATTCTTTTCTACTTGAGTGAACGTAAGAATCATAAAGAGGAAACTATCGAGGAGTCTCTTCCGCCCGCTACAGATTCTTATCCACCGATCACGCAGGCTGTTTAGGCTTACCCGTGATCCAAAAATGTGGACGAAGATCCAAAAAGAAATAATCAGAGACGCATTTTTTAGATGACGTATTCTGCACACTCTTCTCATCACCCGATTTTTTCGTAGGCGTTTCCACTCATGCGAGCTTCTCCTTCGGTTATCAGAGATTGTCTTTGTCCTCTCAATCAGCTTGCTCGACTGAGTGTTAGCACCTATCCGTGAGTAAAAACGCGGATCATCCTCAACCCTGCGTGCGTTGAATCAGGAACGCACATTGCTGCTTCTCGAGCACACGCAATTAGAGCGTTCTATCGAACGTTTATCGAATTCACAATCAGCGCAGTTAAGGGAGCGATCCTGCAAGTCGATCACTTCCCCCCTCCTGGCAATCTGCGAGGGTCGAATGCATTACGCACGCGACCGGCACTCTCGGATCTTTGCTGCGCCGTAGAAGTGTCGGATGAGGAACATCAACCTTTTCTGAGGGAGGAACACACGATGACAAAGCTTTTTTCAAGGGTTACAGCTTTGATGGCATTCGTAGCCCTACTTGTGGTGCCGGCCTTTGCCCAGACCAGTACCGCAGGTTCAATCGCCGGTGCCGTAACCGATCAAACCGGAGCGGTTGTCCCTGGGGCGGAGGTCGTCATCAAGAACAATGGCACCCTGGTAGAAAGCACGATCAACACTACTGATAACGGCACCTTCAATGTTCCGAGTCTTGCTACAGGTAATTACACGGTGACGATTAGGGCTGCCGGATTCAAGCAGATAGTGGTAACTGACGTTAAGGTCGACGTGGCCAAAGCGTCTACTGTGAACGTGCAGCTCGAGATCGGTGCGCCGACTGAAACAGTCACCATCGTTGGTTCCGGTGAATTGCTGCAAACGCAAAGCGCGAACGTAGCGAACACAGTCACCGGGCGACAAATTACAGATCTGCCATACGCTTCAAGGAATGCTCTCGACATCGTTCTGTTTCTGCCGGGAACTGCGACTGTCGGACGTCCACGACAATCGTCTGTAAATGGCTTACCAAAAGGCGCGCTCAACATTACGTTGGATGGTGTTCAGGTGCAGGACCCTCTCTTGAAAAACAGTGACGGGTTTTTTACTTACATCCAGCCAAAGACCGACGCTATCCAGGAGGTAACGCTTTCCACCGCAACTCCGGGCGCTGAGAGCGCAGGTGCGGGTGCGGTCCAGATCAAGTTTGCGACTCGCCAGGGTACCTCTGAGTTTCACGGCAGCGCGTATATCTATCACCGAAACTCTTACTTCAACTCAAACTACTGGTTCAACAATCGAGACCTGCCGGAGGATCCGGTCGATCGTAAAGCACCACGCGCTCGCGTGTTGCTCACGCAACCGGGTGTCAGGTTTGGTGGTCCAATATTGATTCCGGGACTACTGAAGAGTAGAGACAGAGCGTTCTTCTTTGTTAACTACGAGGAGTACCGGCTCCCCGAATCGACGGCAAGACAGCGGACGATATTTGCTACGCCTGTCCTCAACGGTAACTTCACGTATATCCCTACGGGATCATCCACACCTGTTGTCAGAAATCTTTTCAACCTCGCCGCGGCAACGGACTGCGACTCAGACACCGCAGGACTCCAACCATGCCCTTCAACCATAGATCCCACGATTGGTGCTCTGCTGAATGAAATTCAAGCATCAACCTCGGCAGGAGGAGTCGCGGCCACCAGCGATCCAAACCTGATGCGCTTCAGTTTCATCAACACCGGCGGACAGACGCGCCGGTTTCCGACAGTGAATCTGACATGGAACGTCACGAAGAATCACCAGCTATCCAACGTCTGGAACTATCAACAGTTCACGTCGGTAGTCGATTTCCTGAATGGCTCCGATCCGCGCTTTCCGGGATTTCCGAATTTCGGCAGCCAGGCGTCAAATCGATTTTCAAACTCCACTGCGCTGATCTCAAAAATCGGCAATTCGATCAGCAATGAGGCACGTTTTGCTTTGATGGGTGGGACAGTAGTTTTCTTCCCGGAAACAAGTCCGGCGCAGTTTGCGAACCAGGGTGGTTTCAATCTTGGTATCAACGCCGGCGGTGTTACCACCGCTACTGCGGCGAACAGTCCGCAGCGTCGTAACGGTCCGGTGCAAACGTTCAGCAATACGCTGAATTGGGTGAAGGGCAATCACACGTGGAGCTTTGGGGGGAACTACACCAGAACAAACTTGTTCAGCCTGTTTCCGCCTGGCGGCCTCGTCAGAGGCATCACATTTGGAATCGATCAAACCAGCCAGGGTGGCGATCCTGTAAACGCGTTGTTCAACTCGACGAATTTCCCGGGCGCGAATTCAACTCAACTAGCGAACGCAAGAGGTATCTATGCAACACTCGTCGGCCGAATGACAGCCGTCAGTGGTACCGCAGTTGCCGATGAAGATCTCAACTACACGTTGAACGGAAATTCGATCGAAAGGGCGGGTCAGAACGCATGGGCGGTCTTTGCACAGGATCAATGGCGTATCCGTCCCAACGTAACTCTGAACTTCGGATTACGTTACGAGCTTCAAGGTCCCTACTACGCCAAGAACAACGCGTACACGGTGCCATTGAGCTTTGAGAATGTCTTCGGATGCTCCGGTGCATTCAACTTCTTCAATCCGGGCCCTTGCACTGAACCACGCACGCAGATGCGACGACTGGAGCCCGGGTCGAAGGCGTATAACACAGACAAGAACAACTTCGCTCCAAACTTCGGTATCGCCTACAGTCCCGACTTCAAGAACGGTTTCCTGCATCGCATCTTCGGCGACAGTGGCCAGAGCGTAATCCGCGCCGGCTACTCCATCGCTTATAACCAGGACGGCACAAACGTCGGTTCGACAGGCCTGGGCACTAATCCCGGTCTCTCATTCAGCGTGGCATCGAGCACGGCAAATGGTACGTTGCCCATTGGAAGCCTGTTTAGAACGCCGGGCGCAATTCCGACGCCCACCATCACTGAGCCGACGTTCCCGTTCACGCCCGGAGTGAACGATCAGGCCGTCGCCTTCAGCCCGGATCTGCGGGTTGGTTACGTCCAGTCGTGGACCTTCGGAATCCAGCGGGAAATCATGAGAGACACCGTGTTTGAAGTACGGTACGTCGGGAACCGGGCGAAGAAACTCACCCGTTTGTGGTCTATCAACGAGGTGAATACGATTGAGAACGGCTTCGCGGCTGAGTTCAGGCTCGCGCAGGCAAATCTCCTTGCCAACAACGCCAGCGGTATTGCCTCTCGATCCGGCAGCTTCGCGTATTTTGGACCAGGTTCCGGCACTTCGCCTCTACCGATCTTCCTGGCCTATCTGAATCGAAGCACAAACGTTAATAGCGCCGCCGCCTATGCCGGTGCGAATTGGAGAGCGACTAACATAACTAACAACCTCGTTCCAGTTTCTGCGAATGTAACGGGAGCTGCCGGCGTTCTTTCCGGCAATGCGGGATTGCGTGCGAATGCTCTCGCAGCCGGACTGCCGCGCAACTTCTTCGTTATCAATCCAGACCTTCCTGCGGGCGCGTTCATCATCGATAACAGCGCTTCATCAACGTACGACGCGCTCCAGGTTGAACTGCGTCGCAGAATGTCAGCGGGCCTGCTGCTGCAGGCAAACTACACATTCGCACACGCGATGAGTGACGCGTTCGCCAGCAGTTCGATCGCGCAATCGAACTTCACGAGCATTCGCAATCCGCGACTGAACTACGGGCTGTCGCCTTTCGACATCCGCCATGCCTTCAAGGGCGACTTCATTTACGAATTGCCCTTCGGCAGGGGACAAAGATGGGGCAGTGGCATCGGCATGAAGACGAACTGGCTCCTGGGAGGCTGGGGAATCAACGGCACCTTCCGTCTTCAAAGCGGCTCGCCGATCAACTTCGGCAACGTACAGTTGGTAAATATGGACCGTGGCGATTTGCAGAAGATGATTGAGATTCGTAAGAACGCAACCACGGTTACGTGGCTGCCTGACGATGTGATTCTCAACACGATCAGGGCGTTTAGCATCAGCCCCACTTCTCCGACGGGCTACTCGGGTACGCCGCCGGATCTGACTAAGCCTTTCATCGCGCCGGCGGGCTTTGGCAATTGCCAGGCAAGGTTCAATGGAGAATGCGGTATTACGAACCTTGTGGTCTATGGACCACGATTCACGAGAATCGATGCGAGCCTGGTGAAGAAAGTGACCTTCTCGGAAGACAAGAATCTCGAATTCCGGGTGGAGGCGTTGAATGTAATCAACAACCAGAACTTCAAGGTTGGAAGCTTCGCAGCGGATACGGTTAGCCTGGCAGGTACGTACGCCTCGCCGACTTTTGGACAAACAACAGTTGCTTACCAGGATACGTCCACCACAACGGATCCCGGCGGCAGGCTGATTCAGTTCGTCCTTCGCTTCAACTTCTAATCTTGATGATCTCGGGTCGATGTCCAAAGGGAGAAGGGCGCGTTCCGGCGCTCTTCTCCTGTTTTTATCGGGGGTGATATGAAAAAAACAGCAGCAACGCTTTTCGTCATGTGCTTAGTAGTCTCAGCGTTGGTTGCGCAGACTGGTAAGCCGTGGCTCGAATGGAACATGAAAGAGACCACCAGGGTCCTGAATGACTCGGCATGGGGGCAAACACAACTGGAAACGAAAGAAGCTGACGGCGGAGCGGCTGCGATCACTAATACCGGCTCGTCGCGCAGCATGGTTCCTCGAGACGCAAGCAAAGACTCGCCGGGAGCAATTACTTCTTACATCAAATACTACATCCGACTGCTTTCAGCTAAACCGATTCGACAGGCTGTGGTGCGTAAGTTAATGCTCGATTCACCAGACATGGACGTGCAACGCAAGGAACAACTGCAGTCATTTGCAGATGCGAGGACCTCAGACTTCATCGTTATCGCTGTCGTGGCTGAAGCGAAAGATAGATCGATGGGTGGCCAGGCTTTGCAGGCGTTTAGTAAAGCGACTCTCGAATCGTTGAGGAACTCAACTTATCTTGAGAGACGTGACGGCCAACGAGTGCCACTGGTCGACTTCAAAGCGCCGATTAGTGACGGGCTGGGAGCGAAGTTCATCTTCCCGCGTATGCTGAACAATCAGCCATTCCTTGATGCGGGAAGTGGGCAACTGAAGTTCTATTGTGAGCTGAGTAAAGAAATCAAACTCGAGGCGCGCTATAAAGTTTCCGACATGACGTACGACGGGCAACTTGAGTACTGACACTCAATTCACCGTGGAGTTGTTGAAATGGAGGGCGGCGAGTGTTGCTTCACTTCACCCGCCGCACGTGATGCGATTTGCCCGAAAGTATCTTCTGCAAACCCAGTGCGCAGTTTAGACCCACAAAACACCAGCCGCATCTGAGGTTACACTCATGAATGGGTACTAACACTCATTAAGCATCAAGGTTTCGAGAGTTTCAGCGCTGCTGGGCCAGCACATACCGGGCGATCTCGACACGGTTTTCGAAATTCTTTTTAGCGAGAATATGACTGATGTGATTTTCCACCGTGCGGACACTTAGCCCGAGTTCCGAAGCAATCTCCTTATTGCTCAAGCCTGAAGCAACCGCGGCAGCAATTCGTTCCTCTGCCTCCGTCAATTGCTCGTCACTAAAAGCGATGTTTTGGCGGGCATTCGAACCGATTAAACGGGCAATTTCAGCGTGGGTGCGTTCTACTCGGCTCAGTATGTTTCCAATAACAGCAATCAGTTCGTCGGGTTCGAAAGGTTTTGTGAGATATGCGTCTACACCCGAGCGAATGCCGGCGATGCGGTCAGCACTCTCATCCTTGGCCGTGAGAAAGATGACAGGAATCAGATCTGTGCGTGGATTACTGCGCAACTGACGTGCAAGCGCATAGCCATCCATCCGCGGCATGCGAATGTCACTGACGATCAGGTCTGGTAGCCGTTGGGCAACATGAACAAGAGCCTCGTCGCCACTGCGCGCCGTGTCAACTTCATAACCCTCGCCACGCAAGCAGGCAGCTACCGCGCGGAGTAGATTTGGGTCGTCATCAACAATGAGTAGACGCTTCGACAAGTTGTTCTCCGCTGGTCTGTACAGTTTGAGGAAACATCGGCAAGTGAACGGCTACGGTCGTTCCATGCTCGCTACTCGCTTCTATGTACATGCGGCCGTTAAACTCCTCGATGATGGTGCGCGCAAGATACAAGCCTAAGCCGATGCCGGGCACGTCCGTGGAATCGATGTTAGCGACGTGTTTTGCGGAAGTCGAAGGCCGTCCCCGGTAAAATTTTTCGAAGACGTGCGGAACATCTGAAGCTTCGATTCCACACCCGGAATCGCTGATCCTGATTACGATCTCATCGCCGTGCGCCTCTGCGGAGAGCCTGATAGAGCCTCCATCAGGGGTGTACTTGATTGAATTCTCCACCAGGCCGCAGAGAACACGGCGAAGTGCATTTCCGTCTGCCAGCGCGAATAGCTCTCCCGCAGGCAAATCCACGACGAGATGTTGGGAACGTACGCTGGCCGCGTGATGTTCGATCACCGCGCAATTTCCAACAATTTCGGCAACGTTTACTTTCGTGCGACAGACGGTGAAAACACCGGCCTCGATGCGGGAGAGATCGAGAAGATTTAAGACCAGATCAATCTGGCGGTCACACTCTGCTGCAATCGTTTCGAGGTATTCGCGACGTTCCTCATGGTTTTCGCCGCCGCGCAGCAGAACACGAGTGAGGGTCTTGATTGTTGTAAGCGGCGTTCGCAGTTCATGCGAAACGCCTCCGACGAATTCCGATTTCAACCGGTCGAGTTCAGCTAAACGCAGGGTGCGAGTTTCAATGCTCTCGGCCATCTCATC
>DASTQB010000188.1:0-9710 GCA_035761985.1 Pyrinomonadaceae bacterium | reverse complement strand
AATAGGAGTACAGGTAGGGCAGATTGCTCGCTTCTTACTGGATATTAAAGGAGGGGATTTTGTGATTACTCCTCCTACCGATACAGAGTTCCTCAATTACGGTATTGTCGACCCAGACCCCAGCTACTTCTATTTCGAGGGGAAGGACGGTTGTCCTTATCCACATCGTCGTCGAATCTCATGGAACGTCAAAACGGTTCGCCGTTCCGATTTCTCGGTCCCGTTCCAAAACACCATTCGCTCGTCATTGACGGTTTACAACATTTCTCACACTGACCATTTCTTTGAAGTTATCGGGAGAAATGATCTGGTTGGTCGCCCTCGCCAGGATGTTTTCGATTCCTATAAGGCCGCGCTAGATCATCTGCTCGAACTCACTCCCACTGAGTTTGAGATACTCATTACCCATTTGTTAGCAGCACTTGGATTTGAAGGAACCGAGCATACTGGAAAGACTGGCGATGGCGGAGTCGATGCCACAGGTGAATTGAACGTCGCTAACCTGGCGAAAATAAAGATTTTCGTGCAAGTAAAGCGCTATCAACTCGGCTCAAAGATTAGTGCCAATACCGTAAAAGCCTTACGTCAATCCATTCCGTCAGGCGGACAAGGAGCCTTCATTACCACCGCAGATTTTCACAATGCTGCCAGTGACATAGCCCTGGAAGTCGGGTTTCCTCGAATTGGATTGATCAACGGCCGACAATTGGTGGACTTGCTCATCGAATACTGGGCTGACATACCGAATGAATTCAAAGAGAAGCTAGGATTGAAGCTGGGCCTTGTTCCGGCGTGAGGTCGCATGCTAGATGATTGGAGCGCCCAGGCTCCTACCGAACTGCCTTTTCTCTCGACCTTCAAGGCCAGCGCAGTTAGTACAATAGTCGAGCTGAGCACTAACCTATTCGAGGGACGGCATGTCAACTTCCAGACTGAACAGAATAATTGAGGAAGTGAAGTTATTGACTCCGGATGACCGCCGTCGTCTTTTCGAGCGTCTCGAAAATGATGAAGAGTTTTCTTCAAAGGCGCCGGTGCGCCGAGCAGGAACTCTTAAGGGAACAGTAAAGTATATGGCTCCTGATTTCGATGAGCCTCTCGATGACTTCAGGGAATATATGGAATGAGACTTCTGATCGATTCTTACGCACTCATTTGGTTCGATCGATCAACTTAATTCTTTGGCCTAACTCTAGTTCTCAGCACTTCTTCAACTTGGTTGCGGGTAAACGTGTTGGCCGCGATCGCAAGAAACAATCTGACGATTTCCTCGTCGGCCATTGTCAGTTCGAAGCCGTTTGTTTCGAGAAAAGCTTCAGTGATCGCAGCCCCGACACGTTTATTTCCGTCGAGGAAGGCATGGGATTGGGTCAAGTGAAAAGCGTATGTTGCCGCACAACTCACAACATCGGCGGTTTCATAGTGGTGGCGATTCCCGGCAGCGGTGAGAGCTGATTCGAGTAGGGCTCATCTCTGAGACCTTGTGTCCCACCTGTCTCGGCGATCAACCTTGCGTGGATTGCCAGCACATCAAGCTTGTCGGGGAATATCATCTGCCGGTGTTATTCGCCAGGCCCCTTCGCCAACTCATCGTAAGCACTTCGGCGTTTGGCGAGGATTGACTCGAACGCGCTCATGAATTCGGCCGACCGCCGGGCTTCCTGGACCGTGCGAACCACCAAAGCACGCCCCACAATCTCGACCTCCAGTTCCGCACCTGCCTCAATGCCAAGCGCATCAAGCGCTTCAGGCGGAAGCGGAACGGATGAGTGCTGGTCTAATGTGGTAACGGTTTTTGACATGCGGAAATTGTAGCACGACAGGTTAGGCCCAGTACGGCAGCAATGAGCACCGGTGCATTTAGAGCATAGATTTGACTCAGGATTGCTAGTGGTTTACAGAAGCGGACAACGGATGAGCACGTGCAAAGGTGGCTACTTGTGGGAGCGCCGGACTACACGATCCTGCGGTCGAAGTATTCTGTAATTGAGATAGTCTTTCCAAGTACGATGGAATTAGGATCATGCAGGGTCATGCTGATGAGCAATAGTTACGTTATGACTGATCTGCGATTATGTCTGGCCAATCATTTGCCGCCCTTCTGCTTTCATAAGCTTGTTCAATGGCGTCTTTCAGTAGCTTAAAGGCATCGGAGTGCATGAGGTTTTTCCGTTGTTCTACAGGCATCTGGTCAATTTTGAGCAAAACTTCGTAAAAAGCCTCTTCCGGTGCTGATAGCTCTTGGTATTCGGCTCTCGAGTCGGCATCACCTAAGTCACCTCCGTGGAGTTTGCGTCCCAGTTCTGATTCGTCTGGTCCAACTCTTGCCCGCAACATCTCAATGGTATCCAAGAATCCTTGAGCTTCGATCGCGGCTTCGCGAATAAACTCGTCGTTATTCTCGGCCTTGGATTCAGAGGCCAAACGCAATTGTGTCACGAGCCGATCTTTCAGCGCCTTGCGTTGGCGCTTTGGTTGATCGACGAGATATCCGAGGTACAGCGCGAGCATATAACGATCGTAGTCGCACTTTAGATGATCAGCCGTGCCTCGTGTTACAGCTCGAAGCAACAGTTCCGCATCGTGTTCGTCTAGATCGTTGTCCTTACCGCGTTTCATAGCTCTCCTCTTTGAGTTGGGCAAAGGAACAAATGTGTATGTCGCCCGCATTCTATGCCTCGGACGAGTGCGTAGCAATGACGATCGAATCCGTTGGATGCAAGCAGAAAAGATAAACCCGGGCCTTCGAAAACTGTGCTATAGTGCGCGGCACCCCTCAAAAATGAAGCGGGCCGACTTGTGCTAGCACACAAAGCCGACCCTAAGACCTCAACCTTCTAACGAAAGGATGAAGCCCATGGCTAATCATGGTAGCGCAAACGTGCGCGAACCTCACGCAAACCGAACATCAAGAACCAACACAATCATCAATGCGCTCAAACGAAGAGCACAGGCAAACTTGAACGATCCCTCGATCGATCCGAAGAGCCGTGCGATTCTTCGTTACGCTCTCGAGGTAAACGATCCGTGGCTGGCGCGACTCGTCCGCCGCGCCGATGCAGGGGAACCGATTGGCGATACGTTTGATTTCGAGGAAACGCCGGAAACGAACAGCAACGACTCAAACGACGAAAAGATCGAAGCGTTGACGGACATTATCTGTCGCGCGGGTGACGAGCCGGAAACTAAATCAGCCGCTTTGCTCGTGCTCATGGCGAGACTTGAAAATTCATCACATCCGAAAGTACTCGCGAACACCCTGAAACATCTTGCTTTCACTCGCTGCGGTGAGTTGAACGTTTACGATGTGGTCGACGCTCAGATCGCTGTAGCCGAAAACGAGTTGTTTGCGAACAACACGTAGTTTTATTCAATTAGCCGGGCCGACCCACCATCGGCCCATAAACCTAGATGCGGCAGTTCTCACGAAAGGACCTCATAATGACTAAGACAGACCTCATGTCCATCGAAAAAATCGAAAACGCCATTTACGTCATTCGCGGTGAAGAGGTGATGCTCGATCACGACCTGGCATTCCTGTACGGAGTAGAGACCAAAACTCTCAACCGCGCCGTCAAAAGAAACTTACAGCGATTTCCGCCGGATTTCATGTTTCAGCTTACCGAGGATGAAGCTGAAGCTTTGAGGTGCCAAATTGGAACCTCAAACAAGGGACGCGGTGGCAGACGCTATCTGCCCCACGTTTTCACTGAGCCGGGTGTCGCGATGCTTTCGAGTGTGCTAAGTACGGAGCGCGCCGTAGCAGTCAGCATCGAAATGATTCGCGCCTTTATAAAGCTTCGAGAGTTGTTCGGGTCCAACGCAGAACTCGCTCGCCAGTTGGATGAACTCGAAAGCAAGTACGATAAACAATTCAAAGTCGTGTTCGACGCGATTCGAGAATTAATGGCAAAGCCAGTTAGAGATTGCAAACAGATCACCGGGTAACTATTTCGGATCTGTCCACCGGCAACCGCGTTGACACATTCAACTAGCTTTGTTGCACGTCAGAAACGAGACAAATCAACGTTTTGAAAGGACCTCACATGCCAAATACCTCGATTGCCTTACCAGACGAATCCATTGAAGACACAATACTGCTCATTCGTGGACAGAAAGTAATTCTCGATCAGGACTTAGCGAGGCTTTATGGTGTCGCTACCAAGGTGCTTAATCAGGCCGTCAAGCGAAATCTTGACAGATTTCCGGACGATTTTATGTTTCAGCTTACCAAGGCCGAAACTGAGGAGTGCGAGCGCTTCAAACGTTCAAGGTCACAAATTGTGACCTTGAACAAAGTCCGTGGAACGAATATCAAGTACCAACCATACGCGTTTACCGAGCATGGAATTCTAATGCTCTCCAGCGTGTTGAAGTCGAAGCTCGCGGTTCAGGTAAACATTCAAATTATGCGGACGTTCGTCAGGTTGCGCCGGATGTTTTCCTCTAACGAAAAACTGGCGGAACGGTTGGATGAGCTGGAAGCAAAGTATGATGCAAAATTCAAGGCGGTCTTCAGCGCTGTTCGGCAGCTAATGAATCCACTGGCAGTCGAGAGAAAGCCAATTGGATTCCGGCCGGCTGCACGAAAGAAATAACAATCGACGGAGATTGTGTTCGTTTGCCGATCGTGACCCTGAACAGTTTAGACCTGAATTAAGAGACAGGTTGTTTATTCATCACCGCAGTTCCACGCGCCCGCGAGGGCTGTCGATGGTCGCGATTAACGATGGACGTGGGCCACGTTCGACAGGTAGATCGACTCCCAGGTGACGCAACATCTCGCGCACCGATTCGACGTCGGGGTGCTCGGCGCGGAGGCTGACCAGGGTGGCGCCCCTGGCCGCGCTGTGAGCAGGGTGAGGGGAGTTTCCCCAGTCAATGAACAACGGGACGATACCATCCGCAACTGGTGCAGAAGGGTCTGTGAACTTCCACGACAGTTCAACGCCATCCGTTCGTCGCCGGCTCCCCGACATGACCTCGCCAAGCGGCACGCCTTTACCAACGGCGTCACGTCTCACTCGCTCGAGCTCACTCGTAACGACGAACCATGCAACGAGCCGTGATTCCTTGAGTCCGTCGATCCCAAACGGTCGAGGCTCTTTGGGCGCAGGCTGTTCCGGATCCGGACCCAGTATCTCCAGGTACGTTGTTGGACCAATCGCGATCAGCGCGTTCCTGGTTCCCCAACGCGGATGCTGCCCTCCAGCAGTGGCCCGCACGCCTATGAGTTTCTCGATCTCATCAACACCGCGACTCAGGTCAGGCGTGGCGTAGACGAGATGATCGACTCTCGAAATTAGTGTGTTCTGTCCAGCAGCACTATTCATTCTCGTGATCACCGTAACCAGGGCCAACAGTACCACAGCCCACGCTCCGAACTTTTGATTCGCGCGCATTGCGGCGTAAGTTCCGAATACCCGTCACCACAAAACGCTTGTTTCTCGAATCCATCAGCCATAAAATTGCGCCCGCTCTTTCGACGGGCAGTATTAAGCCCAGTTTTCCACCACAGAGAGGTCTTATCTCGCGTGCTTCTGCGCCTGTAGCTTCTCTCCACTTCCACCCGATCCACCGTCGACTGAAGTTCGAGCTGACCCGTCCCAGGCCGACCGCGTTCTGGATGTCTCGGCACCACCATAAATCACCACACCATCAAGGAGAACTAACGATGACGAAATTTACTCCCACACTGTCAAAGCAGGTTCTGGGATCCACTCTTCAAGTACTACTGTTCGCATTGTTGTTAGCAGGTTTCGGAGCCTCCGCCGCGCTCGCGCAAACCAGAGCGTATGTGACGAACAACAACGACGACACCGTCTCGGTGATAGATACAGCTACCAATTCGGTTATCGCCACGGTACCGGTTGGAGCGAGTCCAGCGGGAGTAGCCGTCACTCCGAATGGACGGTTCGCCTACGTGACAAATCAACTGGGCAACAGCGTCTCGGTGATTAGCGCACTCAGCAACACGGTGGTCGCGACCATACCGGTGCAATCGTTTCCGAAGGCGATAGCTATGCATCACAGTGGGGCCTTCGCCTACGTGACGACTTCGGGCTCGAACATCTCCGTCATAGATACGGCGACCAACACTGTAGTTAATTCTATATCTGTAACTTTTCCGGTTGACTTAGCTCTCTCACCCACCGCAGATCTCGGCTATGTGACGCATAGCTCTGTCGTCAACGGCGTTACCGTTATTAACACAGCCACCAACAGCGTAGTTACTAACATTCCCCTTCCGGCAGATGTCACGGTAACAGCAGCCGTTTCGCCGGATGGAGCATTCGTTTATGTGACCTGTTTGACCGTCGGTACGGGTTCCAAAATCGCGGTGATCGATACCGCAACCAACACCCTGGTGACCATCGTGCCATTGCCCGGAACGTTTGCGCCGGGAGTAGTCTTCACTCCTGACGGAGCTTTAGCGTACGTCGCGAATAATGGTGGAGGTGTTTGTTGTGGTGGTGGCGGCGGGAGCAGTTCGTATTCGGTAATTGACACGGCCACCCACACTGAATTCGCCCGCATGCCGATTGGATCGCCAAACGGAATAGCCGTCACCCCGGATGGAGCCTTCGTCTATATCACAGACCTATTCGACAACACGCTCAAAGTGGTTAGCACTTTCAACCACGGCGTGGCTGCGATCGTGCCGGTTGGAAACTTCCCGCAGGGCGTTGCGATCGCGACACTGACCGCGCCCCCGACGCCGCCGCCAACTCTCACCGAGCGTGTGGAAGCGTTAATCGCAGAAGGCGCACTCTCGCAGGAGCAGGGTGCCGGGTTGCTCGACAAGATCCGCGAAGCGACTGCCAAGCACGAGGCCGGGATGACAGCCGCGGCCTGCAACCAGTTGAGCAGCTTCATCAATCAGGTGAAAGCGTTCATCGGAAACGGCACGCTTACACCCGCCCAGGGCCAACCGCTAATCGACGCAGCGAATGCTATCAAGTCTGACATCGGCTGCTAACTTTAGCCGCAGATGAACGCGGATGAACGCAGATCTGCGTTTATTCGTGTTCATCTGCGGCAAAATAAATTTCAGGACCAGTGATAGTTTTTCAGCGCATCTTCCGCCTTATGTGTGTGTACTGCCAAATACCACGTAGGAGATGCAAAAATGAGACTTACAAAACTCACACTCGTATTGCTGGTCCTGTTCGGATCAGTGTTCGCCGCCGCCGACAATCGCGTTAACCCGCATTGGAAAGGCGCGTCAATGCTGACTCCCGTCAGCGCTGGTCCCAATGTCGCCCGCTGCGGCGCATTCCCGGAAAACATCGAAATTCAGTTTACCGGCTCCGGCATCGACACAGGTGGCGGGATCTTCACCAGTGCGGCTTCAACCTGCACCAACACCACCACAGGCCGGATCTTCGATCTGAAGTCGACCGACACTTATCAAAGCGGCGACGCAGTTTTTATCGAAACTGACTCGTTTACCCCGGTACTCAACCCCGCGACCTGCGTTTCAACAAACACGCAAGCAGTCCCTTTCCGCGTAGCAGGCGGCACGGGCGTTTACGCCGGCGCGACTGGTAACGGACGCTTTCATCTTGCCTCAAACGAACCATCATGCAACGGCCTTGCAGTGCCGGCGCGTGTTTCGTTTGAAGGAGTGCTCCAGTTGGCCCAGTGAGCCTTGCCTCACCCAACCCCAGGCACTCATCACCCACTCGACAACTAAGGAGTAGAAAACAATGCGAATAACCAAATTCAAATTCATGCTGATCGCACTCGTAGGACTCGTCTCAATCGCCGGCTACTTGAGCGGTGGAACTTCAAACGCAGCAATGCTGAACGGGCGCACTAACGCAGACTGGAGAGGCACTGAGAGCTTTGGTCTGACAAACGCTGGACCGAACGTCGCGCGTTGCGGCGCGTTTCCGGAAAACATCGAATTAACATTCGCGGGTTCAGGTATTGATACTGAAGGTGGTGTTTTCAACGTCACAGCTTCAGCTTGCACTAATACCAGCACCAACGAGATCTTTGATCTCAAAGCAACCGACACATACGTGCAGAGTGGTGATCAGGTGTTCATCGAAGCGGACTCATTTGTTCAGGTAATCAATCCGGCGAATTGCGTTGCATCCAACTCGCACGCGGTCATGGGCCGGGTTACCGGTGGCACGGGCGGACGCGCGGGCGCGACGGGCCACGCGCGGTTCCACTTCGCGAACAATCTCACTCCGTGTAATGGACAGACTGTCGACGCGCACGTCTGGTTCGACGGCGTCGTCATGCTGCCGTAAGACAAACAACGCCACAGATTACACAGATCGTTTCTTTACATCTGTGTAATCTGTGGTTAAGAAACTCGTTCCTTCCTGACTTGTATGATAAATTCCTCACCCCGATGGAAAACCGTGAGGTTCACAACCTTACCCAACTTCTTGAAGCATGGAGCGACGGCGAGGATGAAGCCCTCGAGAAACTCGCGCCCCTCGTCCATGCTGAACTATATCGTCTCGCCAAACGGTACATGAGCCGCGAGCGGCCGGACCACCTGCTGCAAACCTCGGCACTCATCAACGAAGCATACATTCGCCTGATCGACTGGCAAGCCGTCCGCTGGCAGAATCGTGCACATTTCTTCGGCGTTGCCGCACAGATCATGCGCCGTATACTCGTTGACTTTGCACGACGCCGCCCGCGTGTCGACAGAGACAAGGAGGCCGTTCAGATGTCGCTCGACGAGGCAATGACTGTCTCGAGTGAACGCGACCCCGATCTCCTTGCACTCGACGATGCGCTGAAAAGTCTTGCCACGCTTGACGAACGCAAGAGTCGAATCGTCGAGTTACGTTTCTTTGGCGGGTTGAGTGTCGACGAAACGGCGGAAGTCATGCAGATGTCTTCCATCACTGTCATACGCGAGTGGAACAAAGCCAAAGCCTGGCTCTATCGCGAACTCAGCAATAATTAATCAATGGATCGCGAGCTGTGGAAACAAGTTGACGCACTGCTCGAGCAGGCACTCGAACTCTCACCCGATGAAAGGGAAGCGTTCGTTACGCGGGCCGCGCAAGACAATCCGGTGTTGCGTGATGAAGTTCTCAGCCTGTTGAAGGTCCAGTCGAAGGCCGCAAACTTCATGGAACGCTCGGCCATGAATGTAGCTGCCCACGCGCTTGCGGACGATTCCAAAGTCACAACCATCATGACGTCCCTGGTGGGCCAGGAGATCGGAACCTACCGTGTCGAAAAACTTTTAGGCACAGGCGGGATGGGAGAAGTTTACCTCGGGCGCGATCTCAAGCTCGATCGAATGGTGGCGCTGAAAGTTCTTCCGTGGCAGTTTGTGGTAGACGGCGATCGGTTGAGCCGTTTTCGACGTGAAGCGCGGGCGCTTTCGTCGTTGAACCATCCGAACCTGGTCACGATCTATGAAGTCGGCGAAGCTAAAGGGCTCCACTTCATTGCCATGGAACTGGTCGAGGGCAAAACGCTGTCGTTGCTGCGCGATAAGCTGAACTTGAAAGAGCTGTTAGCGATCGTTGCGCAGGTTGCGGAAGCGTTAGGCGCCGCTCATCAATCGGGGATCATTCATCGCGACGTCAAGCCTGACAATGTGATGGTCCGTCCCGATGGTTATGCGAAGGTCCTCGATTTTGGTCTGGTAAAACTGACGGAAACTGAGTCTGCTGCGCAAACAGCGAAGACGCAACTTGGCGTGGCGATGGGAACGCTCGCCTACA
>DASTQB010000187.1:0-6755 GCA_035761985.1 Pyrinomonadaceae bacterium | reverse complement strand
GAAAGCGGCAGGCGCATGGAAATCGGTGGTCTTGTGCTTGAACCAATGCCGCTGGATCAACCGGTCGCGCAGTTTGATCTCACGTTAATGATGGCGGAAGTTGGAGACACGCTCGCCGGTGTTGTGCAGTACAACACCGATCTCTTCGAGGCGGACGCGATCGCGCGCTTCGCGGAACATTTCAAGGTCCTCGTCGCGGATATAGTCGAGGATCCGCAAAAACGAGTCGTTGACCTGCAACTGCTGACGCCGCACGACGAACAGTTGTTGTTAAAGGATTTGAATGATACGCGCATCGATTATCAGGAAGATGCTTGTTTGCACGAACTGTTCGAAGCGCAGGTCAAACGCACGCCAAACGAAACAGCCCTCGTCTTTCGAGATCGCCAGTACACGTACAGCAAACTCAACCGCAGGGCGAATCAGTTGGCCCGCTACCTGAAAAAGCTCGGTGTTGGACCAGAAGTCTGCGTCGGCATCTGTGTCGAGCGTTCGCTGGACATGGTTGTCGGCCTGCTCGGCATACTCAAAGCCGGCGGTGCTTACCTGCCGCTCGACCCGCAGTATCCGAAGGATCGCCTGGCCTACATGCTTGCCGACTCAGAAGCGCGCGTGCTGTTGACGCAAAGCGATCTGGCGGTGGAATTGACTGATGAGGTGCAGCGAGTTTGTCTCGATCGCCGGGCGGATTTCGCCGCAGAGCTTGAAGAAAATCCGTCGAGCGAGAGCACGGCGCAGAATTTGGCTTACGTCATCTACACGTCGGGCTCCACCGGACGGCCCAAAGGTGTGATGATCACACATCGAAACGTAGTCAACTTCTGCGCCGGCATCGATCGGAGCTTCGGATCGCAGGAGATTGGAACGTGGCTGGCGGTGACGAGCATCTCGTTCGACATCTCCGCGCTCGAGTTGTTGTGGACGCTGACGCGCGGTTTCAAGGTCGTAATACAGTCAGAATCGGAAACCACGTCAGCAACGATCGAGAAGTCGAAGACAAGTTCAGCACGACGGAGCATCGATTTCAGCCTGTTCTACTTTGCGAGTGAAGAGAGTGGAACCGCGGAAGATCGTTATCGTCTGCTGATCGAAGGCGCGAAGTTTGCCGACGAGCATGACTTCACGGCAGTTTGGACGCCCGAGCGCCACTTCCACGAATTCGGTGGCATCTATTCCAACCCTGCGTTGACGAGCGCCGCGCTGGCGACGATCACAGAGCGAGTTCAACTGCGCGCGGGCAGTGTAGTGCTGCCGCTGCATCATCCAATCCGGGTGGCGGAAGAGTGGGCGTTTGTAGATAACGTCTCGCAGGGCCGCGTTGCTGTTTCGTTCGCATCAGGTTGGCATAGCGACGACTTTGTGTTTGCTCCGGAAAACTATCCCGCTCGCAAGCAACTGATGTTGGAGCAACTGGAAATAGTGCGAAGCCTCTGGCGCGGCGAGGCGGTGAGCTTCAAAGGCGGCGCGGGCAACGACGTCGAGATCAAAATCCATCCACGACCGGTTCAACCGGAACTCCCATTCTGGATCACGAGCGCTGGACACGCTGACACGTTCCGCGCGGCAGGTGAAGCCGGCGCGAGTTTGCTCACACACCTGCTGGGCCAGAGCATCGAAGAACTTGCCGAGAAGATCGAGATCTACCGCCGCTCGTGGCGGCCCCGAAAGGGAAGTGCCGAGAAGCCGTTTGTGACGTTGATGCTGCACACTTTCGTCGGACCCGATCTCGCATACGTCGCGGAGAAAGTGCAGGGACCTCTCTGCCGGTATCTTTCCAGCTCGATCGGCCTGGCAAAGAACTTTCTCCGCAGCCTGGGCCATGAAGTTGCAGACGAATTGACGAGTGACGATCTCGAAGCACTGCTGGCACATGCTTTCGAACGCTACTATCAAACGAGTGGTCTATTCGGCACGCCGGACACGTGCATGGAGATGGTCGACCGTCTCAAGCTCGCCGGCGTCGACGAGATTGCATGTCTGATCGACTTCGGAGTCGACGTCAACTCTGTCGTCTTCAATCTGATCTATCTGGACGAGCTCAGACAACGCAGCCAGTTCAAACTGGAAGAAGGCGATTACTCGATCGCCGCTCAACTCGCGAAACACAGCGTGACGCACATGCAATGCACGCCGTCGCTCGCGCGGCTTCTCTTGCTCGATTCGTCCACGCGTGGATCGTTGACCAGCCTGAAGCACCTGTTGCTGGGCGGGGAAGCAGTGCCAAGCGAGCTCGTCGACGAACTGCAAACATGCACCGGCGCGCAGGTCCACA
The DNA here is from genome assembly GCA_035761985.1 of Pyrinomonadaceae bacterium. Lineage (GTDB taxonomy): Bacteria > Acidobacteriota > Blastocatellia > Pyrinomonadales > Pyrinomonadaceae > PSRF01. The sequence goes on along the minus strand of DASTQB010000187.1, from coordinate 4,483 downwards.
ACATGTATGGTCCAACGGAGACGACGATCTGGTCCACCACTTATACCGGTGAGTGCGGGCCGCAGACGATGCCGATCGGCAAGCCGATGGCAAATCAGACCGTCTACGTGCTCGACAAGCAGTTGATGCCGGTGCCTTTCGGAGTGACGGGCGAACTCTACATCGGCGGTGCCGGCGTCAGCAGAGGTTACTGGAAGCAGGCTGATTTAACGGCCGACCGTTTCGTGCCCGATCCGTTTAGCGCGCAAGGAGGCGCGCGCATGTACAGGACCGGCGATCTCGTGCGCTATCGACCTGACCGCACCCTCGAGTTTTTAGGACGAGTAGATCAGCAGGTCAAACTTCGTGGTCATCGCATTGAGCTCGGCGAAATAGAGACGGTGCTCAGGCAGCACGAATCCGTCCGCGAAGCAGTCGTTGCGATCAAAGAGCTCACGCCTGGCGACAGTAGTCTCGTTGCTTACATCGTTCCGCAGGTATCGCAGGCGGGTGAACCTTTAGACGTGAACCAGCCCGGCTTTATGCTGCCGAACGGAATGATCGTCGCACATCACGGGAGTTTTCAAACGAGCATCATCTGTAAGGAAGTGTTTGAAGACGAGGTTTATCTGAAGCACGGGATTGCGCTGGACGATGGTGCTGTCGTCTTCGATGTGGGAGCAAACATCGGGCTCTTCACGCTCTTTGCGCGACGAAAGTGCCCGTCTGCGCAGATCTATTCTTTCGAGCCGCTGCCGCCAAACTTCGAGTTGTTGCGAACAAACGTCACACGCCACAACGTTGACGCACAACTCTTCAACTATGGTCTGTCGAGCACTTCGACGATCGCCAATTTTACTTTCTATCCGGAAGCCGCTGGACTGTCGGGTCGCACGGCGAACAGTGCCGGCGATAAAGAAGACACGAAGGTGATTGTCACTGACTGGATCCATAACGCGGCGCGTGAGAACCCGCAGGATGTGCTTCCCGCGTCACAACTCGACGAACTGCTGAACGAATACCTCGAGGGAGAGACGTACAGCTGCCCGGTCAAGACGCTTTCCGAAGTCATTCGAGAGCATGAAGTCGAGCGGATCGATCTGTTGAAGATCGACGTTGAGGGAAGTGAGTTTGAGGTTCTGGCGGGCATTGAGGAAGAGGATTGGCCGCGGATTAAACAGATCGCGATCGAGGTGCATAGTCGAGCGGTACTCAAACGCATCACGGCGCTGCTGGAGGCACACGGATTTCAGTTCACCGTAGATGACACGATGGTTGTGAATGAGAACGGCAACGGGCATGACGTGTATGTCGCGATGCTTTATGCGTTCTCGGAGCGGCCGGCGCGACGGTTGGACCATCGTCGTGCATCACGGCCTGCAGAGGAAGTGCAGTTCTCGGTGGCTGAGATTCAGAACTATCTCAGACGCAGCCTGCCGGCACACTTCATACCCTCGGTGTTCATGGTTCTTGACGCTTTGCCGCTGACGCCGAATGGAAAGATCGATCGGAAATCGCTGCCGTTGCCTGGTCCACAACACGCGCGGCCGGCGGTTGAATTCGTGGCGCCGCGCACGTCGACTGAAAGTGAACTGGCAGAACTCTGGAGGGAAATACTCGGGAGTGATCGCGTTGGAGTTCACGACAACTTCTTCGATTCCGGTGGACATTCGCTGACTGCGACTCAGCTCGTCACGCGCATTCGCAAGAACTTTGCAGTCGAGTTAAGCCTGCGCGACTTTCTCAAATACCCGACGATTGCGGGCCTCGCGGAGCTGATTGAAGAGTCCATCCTCGCGAAAGCGAGCGATGAGAAGCTCTTCGCCCTCGTAGAAATGCTCGAAAGCCAGGAGCACATATAGGTCCTATAAGTCCTATAGGACCTATAGGTCCTATTGTTTAGAACGATCCATGTCCAAATCGGTCAATCGCGCTGAGCTGCTCAAGCGGCTCTCGCCTGCTCAACGAGCGCTGTTGCTGAAAGAGCTGCAGAAAGAAGCAGCTCAAACCAACGGCAGCCACGAGATCCCGCGGCGCCCGCAGGCCGGACCCACACCGCTCTCCTTCAGCCAGCAGCGGCTATGGTTTCTCAGCCAGCTCGATCCAACCACGCCGTTGTATAACGTTCCGGAAGCCGTTGAGTTGAAAGGACCACTCAACGTAGCCGCACTGGAGCAAAGCCTTAACGAAATTATCCGCCGTCACGATGCGCTGCGAACCGTCTTCAACGTCGTCGACCGGCAACCGGTGCAAATTTGCACCGCGTCACGCAATCTCACTCTAAAAGTCGCAGACCTCAGCAACCTGCCGCTTAGCTCGCGTGAGGCTTGTGCACGCCGTCTACTCGAAACAGAAGCACGCCGTCCATTCGATGTAAGCAGCGACCTGCTACTGCGAGCGACACTCGTGCGGCTCGACGTCGAACATCACTGGGCCATTCTTACGCTGCATCACATAGTCGCCGATGGCTGGTCCATGGGTATCCTGATCGGAGAAACTGCCGGGCTATATCAGGCGTTTGCGGAGGGCAAAGTCTCGCCGTTGGCTGAGCTGTCCATTCAGTACACTGACTACACACAGTGGCAACGCGAATGGATGCAAGGCGCGCAGCTCGGCTCACAGCTCGAGTATTGGAAACAGCAACTCGCCGATGCGCCGCCGCTACAGTTTCCAGGCGATCGGCCGCGCTCCGCACACGCGACTCTCGACGGGGCCAGGATCAATTTCACACTCCCACGAACGCTGAGCGATGCGGTCAAACGTCTGAGCGATAGTGAAGGCGCAACGTTGTTCATGACGCTGCTGGCTGCATTCAAGGTGTTGCTGTACAGGTATACGCAACAGGACGACATCGTAGTCGGCAGCGCGATCGCGAACCGTCATCACGGCCAGACCGAGAACCTGATCGGGTTCTTCCTCAACATCCTGGTGCTTCGAACGAAGGTTTCGGGAACGCTAACGTTTCGCGAGTTGCTCCAACGTGTGCGCGAGGTCGCGCTTGGTGCTTACGAGCATCAGGATCTGCCGTTTGACAAGCTCGTCGAAGAGTTGCAACCGGAACGACAGCTCAACCGCAATCCACTGTTCCAGGTTGTCTTTGCTGTGCACACCGGGTTAGCACCAGCGCTTAACCTGCACCAGCTCGACGTGCGACAGTTACCCGCAACCAGCCAGACCTCGAAATACGATTTTTCACTCGAATTCGTTAACACTGAAAACGAGCTGACGGGCTTTCTCGAATACAGCACCGAGCTGTTTGACCAAAAGACGATCGAGCGTTTGCTGGCCCACTACCAAACGCTACTCGAGTCGATTGTCCACGATCCCACGCAGTCCGTCGTCCGCCTGGAAATATTACGACCGCACGAACGACGGCGACTGCTTGCTTTGAACGACGATCGGACTTACGCAGTCGAGCAATGCCTTCACGAGCTTGTCGCAGCGCAAGCCGAGCGCACACCGGATGCCGTCGCTCTCAACTTCGAGAACCAGCTAATCACTTATCGTGAGTTGGACCAGCGCGCGAATCAACTCGCACATCATCTGCGAACGCTCGGCGTCGGTCCGGACGTTTTGGTCAGCATCTTTATCGAGCGTTCAATCGAAATGGTGATCGGATTGCTCGCAGTGTTGAAGGCCGGTGGCGCATACGTTCCCATCGATCCAGCCTATCCGTCCGACCGCGTCAGTTTCATTTTGGAAGACACGGCTGCACCTGTGCTGTTGACACAACGATCGCTCGCGTCTGTTTTGCCGCCGCACAGTGCGCCTGTTGTTTGCCTGGACGAGCCACGGGAAGACACCATTAAGGAGCCGTTAACAGCAAACGTCTCACCGGACAACCTGGCCTACATCATTTACACGTCAGGCTCCACCGGCAAACCCAAAGGCGTGATGGTGACGCACCGCAACGTCTGCCGGCTGTTCACTGCCACAGAAAACTCCTTCGCTTTCAACGACCGCGATGTGTGGACGCTCTTTCACTCATACGCGTTTGATTTTTCGGTTTGGGAAATGTGGGGGGCGCTGTTGTACGGCGGGCGACTGGTCGTCGTTCCTTACATGGCCAGTCGCGCGCCCGATGCGTTTTACGAAATGCTCGTTCGTGAACGTGTAACAGTGCTCAATCAAACGCCTTCCGCTTTTCGTCAACTGTGCCAGATCGATGAGAAGTCGCCGCGCGAGGTGCAGCAGTCGCTTGCGTTACGTTTGGTGATCTTCGGCGGTGAGGCTTTGGACTTCGAAAGCCTGGGCCAGTGGTTTCGAGACCACGGCGACGAGCAGCCGCAGCTTGTGAACATGTACGGCATCACTGAGACGACGGTACACGTCACCGAGAGACGTGTGCGCGCGGCGGATCTCGCAGCAAATGCCGGCAGCCTGATCGGGCGTCCGATCAGCGACCTGCGCGGGTACGTGTTGGACCAGCACATGGAACTGTTGCCCCACGGCGTGCCAGGTGAACTTTACGTTGGTGGCGCAGGTGTCGCGAGAGGTTACTTAG
>DASTQB010000186.1:0-3286 GCA_035761985.1 Pyrinomonadaceae bacterium | reverse complement strand
CAGCCGCGCGTATTTAAAACGCAGGAATGTTCACTCAGCGAGTTGATCAACGGCGTCGTCTCCCTCGCGAATCATCAAAACAAGTCACGCCAGGTTGTAGTGCAATTCATCGACGACACAACAGAACCTCTGGTGATGTTTCTCGATCCGGCGCGTATCGAAGACGCTGTGCTGAATCTCGTGCTGAATGGGATCGAAGCCATCGAAGGCAGCGGTCGCGTGACCGTTTGCCTGCGTCGTGGTCCAGGACGCCAGGACGCGAATGGCGAAGCTCTAATCGAAGTAACCGACACTGGCCGCGGAATTCCGCCGGAAATTCGCGACCGCATATTCGAACCTCTGTTCACAACCAAGACCCAGGGAACCGGGCTTGGTCTTGCGGCTGTGCGACGGACCGCGGCCGCATGTCACGGTCGCATTTCCTTTACGTCAAAAGTCGGCCGCGGCTCGAAGTTCGTACTCGCCTTGCCCTTACGGTCTCAACCCAACCTCGCCGAGAACCCGAAATGAGGCAAATCTTTTCTTGTGTTACAGGCCCAGTGATGGTTTCGCGCTAACGACGAAACCACTTTATTGACGACGTCGATTACCTCCCGGCTAAACGTTGGAGATAGGAGTCTATGTCGCATGTCCTTTGGCGCGCGCCCGGCTCGCAAAGCGAACTCAAACGAAAGTGTCAACTCGAAAGAAACAGTGCTCATCGTCGATGACGACGTGACGATCCGTTCGACTCTCGCAGAAGCCGTTCGTTCGTGGGGCTATCGCACGATCGGAGCCGGAAGCATTTCCGAGATGCTTGCGATGATCGATCGCGAAGAACCAGGCGCCGTGTTGCTTGATGTGAAACTTCCTGACGGGTCGAGCATTTCGGTGTTGGAGAAATTGAAAAAGAGATCGCCGGAGCTCGTGATCATCATGATCACAGGTTACGTCACTCCGGAAGATGCATTCGAGGCTGGAGTAAAGCAGGCGTATGGCTATGTGACGAAGCCGATCGATCAGGCGCAATTGCGTTTGATGTTGAACGAAGCATTGAAAGCTCGCGCAGCGCGACTTGGAAACTTGAACCGGCCTCGCGAAAGAAGACATCAACCGGGGCAAGGCAAGCGCGGCCGGCCGCAAAGGCAAACCGAAGCGCCGCTCGGCAACCTGATACTTACCGCGATGAAGCTTCTAGATCTGAACTACAAAGACATCGTTGTTGAGAGTGAACGACTCGCAGCGCTCAACAATAATCCGGATATGCGTATCGGCAAATCGACACTCGGTAACATCATCAGCGGAAGTATTCGCCAGCCGGGCACCGCTAAACTCGACAGTCTTCGCATGATCTTGAATCTCTCGCGAGACGACATGGACGCTGCGATTGGTCTACAGCCCGAGCGCAGGTTTGCCGAACAACTCGAGATGACTCGCGCGCGTACGTACGAAGTGCCGATCGACGCGGTGACGCGTCATCGCACGATCAAGCTGCCGCTTCTCTGGGACGATGCAGATCTCGATTCGACGCAGTTTCTAAAAGGTGCGGTCAAGCGTTGGGCCGACATTGACGTTGAGTATCTCGGTCCGTTCTATTCACCGGATCTGGCGTACGTTGTGGTTGGTGAAGAAGACACTAACGCATCGCCCCTCGTCCCGCCTGGTAGCCGGGTGCTTGTGAACCGCTTGCTGAACCAGGTGCATCCGGTCGGCAATGCAAGTTTCTACCAGCGCGAACTGTTCTACGTGTTGACGCCGAATGGTTACACGTGTGTTTACGTCGAGATGAGTGCGGGTGGAAAAGTCGTGCTCATACCACATCCTGCTTCCGGAAATCTTCGCGAGGAATTTAATGCGGATGAAGTAACGATCATCGGTCAGGTCGTTGGCGTGTTGTATCCTTCGTAATTATCCGTGATGTAGAACAATGGTTTGTGATGCAAGTTGCGCCGCTTCAAGCGCTTGTGAGATCGCACTTGCGGTTCCTCAAGTGCGAAGGACAAAAGTGCACTGCCAGACATTCGCAATAGCGAGCAGAAAATTGCTGTTTTTCCGCGCAAATCGCGAGAAATACAGTCAAAAAGTTCCGCACGCAGACAACGTAGCCTTCCCTTATCTCGGACAAAGAAGTTTTGTGCTAGCCAGTGGCCACAAACTCTATTAGGCTTCGCGCTTCCACTACTCACTATCCAAACAAATTGGCCCAGGAGAAGTTACCTCCCGGATTGTTGCGAGGCTTGCCGTGCCTGCTGGTCAAAAGCTCAAAACGCTCCGCAACGAGCGGAACATCACTGTTCGAGAGGTCGAACAGGCAAGTCGCAGGATCGCCGAGGCGAAGGGCGACAAGAGGTTTTGCATTTCGAACGGCTGGTTGGCCCAACTGGAGAACGGGCTTTCCGAACCGAGCATCTGCAAGTTGTCGAGCCTCAGCGTGATCTATCAAACGAACCTGCTGGAGCTGCTGCGTCTTTACAACGTTGATGTTGACGACAAAGAAAATTACCGGCCGGTTGCCGATCCAAACCTCACGCAATTGCTATCGGACAAGAGCGAAGGAAATGGTCGTGCTGAATCTGTATCAGGCAGTGGGCTGAAGCCGCTTTATACAAGCCTGTTATCAGAGTTGAAGATGGTCGGTCCTGACGGATCCGAGCCAAACATCACCTACGGATATCTCGGGCTCACAGACTTCACGATGTATCCGATGATTCGTCCGGGCGCGCTGCTGAAGATCGATACGTCTCAGAACAAACTCACGACGCCTGCGTGGCGGAACGAGTTTGAGCGCCCCATCTTCTTTATCGAATTGCGAGATGCATACGCGTGCGGCTGGTGTGAGTTGCAGGGAAACCAGTTGCTAATCATTCCATATCATTCGTGCACGGCGAGCGTGCGCGGATTTACTTACCTGAGAGAGGCAGAGATTGTGGGCAGGGTGATTGGCTATAGCACGCTGTGTGTGGATCTCGACACATAGACAGGATTTACACGATTACGAGGATTTACATGTCAATCATGTCAGTTTAGGTGGTCCAACATGCAAGTAAGCCAGGCAGGCGAGTTTCGATGGCTCGGTGGGCAAGTCAAACCCTTTCTGCGCCTGCATTTTGCGAGCTATCTGTGCATCGTGCTCGCGAGCACGCTCGTACTCGTCGATCCGCTCATCGTCAGGTTTTTGATCGACGATGTGATTCCAAATCGTCGCACGAGCTGGTTGCCGCTCGTGGCGCTTGTGTTCTTTCTGACGTACCTGGGGCGTCTCGGGTTTGAGAGTCTTGCGTCGATGCTCAACTTTCGCGGGGTACAG
>DASTQB010000185.1:0-13922 GCA_035761985.1 Pyrinomonadaceae bacterium | reverse complement strand
TGGGGTGGCCACGGAGGGCCACCCCTACAATGTTTTAGTTTGTGGCTGTCTGTCGCGATGCGGTGCGAGTTGGAAGTTGGACCAACCCCTCGAAGGATTTGTAGATCTGCAGGTACATCTGCGTCTCGCGTGGGATCAGGGTGCGCCAGCCGTCGCCGCCGCGTTTGAGATAGCCCGGGAGCTTCGCGGAGTTTGAGTTGTAACCTGCCGCAAGCAGTTCACTCGGTGTCGCGATCTTCGAGTTCAGCGCGTACATCACTTCCTCGTTCGCGGTCAATTCTTTCCACAGATCGTGCATGTAGAGCAGCATCGCCTGAAGCGCGTTGCCGTGATTGCGCATGCCCGTCACGAAATCGGGAATCAGGCCAACGCCCGGATGGCGCGTCTTCTGCAGGTTGTAAGCCCACGGAATCATTTGAATCATTCCGCCCGCTCCCGCACTGCTGACCGAGTAGCGATACGTATCGAGCTCGTTCAAAGCAAACAGGGAATAGATCTCGTCATAAAGCGCCGCACGGTTCTCCATGCGGAAGCGCTGGTGATCCACGTGCTCGACGATACAAAGCCGTTCGGCAACATCGATGATCTCCGGCGATACCATCACGCCCTTTTCACGCAGCCGTTTCGCGGCGAGGTCGAGCATGTTGCGGACGTATGCCTGGCCCGAACGGACCAGATCCGGCGAGAGCAACGCAGGATGGGCCGAGGTGTAATAGGCCATCTCCAGGAAACGTCCGCCACGCTCGATCGGATACTGGATCGTGAGCGGCGCCAGTGCTTTGCCGTCAGCCGTAAAGATCGTTAAGGCCGTATTGACGCCGTTGGCGCGAATTACCTTGAGGTTAACGTTTGTTCCCTCTGAAGTGATCGTATTGAGCTCCGCGCCCTTCTTTAAGAAAGTCTCTTTTGAAAGCGTGATGAAATGTGTGCGCCCGGTCTCGCGGTCCAACGCTGCAACGGTGACAATCTGAATCGAGGGCGTAGACATCCCCGTCGACGGCACGGCCATGGCTGTCGGCATGGGCCGCGTCTTGAGCATGCGTTGCGCTTCCGAGATACGAGCCTGGATCACCGACGGCGTGAGAAATGTGATCGGCGATTTCTTCTGCGGGTCTGCTTCGAAACCCGGCAAACTCGGTGCAAGCTCAGCCGGCTTGGCGTGTGGCGCGGCTGTTTGCGCCGTGGGAACCTGCTGCTCCTGGACCGGGCTGGCTGTAACCACCCGTGGCCTGGTACCACTCTCTTGCGCCCTCATCTCGATGGCGGAAAATAGAAGAGCAACGAGAAAAAGAGCGCGACGGGAATTCAATTTCATAGTGTGTTTTCCGGAGTGTTCGATTGAACTTAAGCCACTTGTCGGGGGGCGGCAAGCGTTGGCTTAGATTCACCCATGCTGCGGGGGGTTGTCAATCATTTTTTGAGCCACGGATTTACGCGAATGAACACAGAGAAGAGTAAATCTGTGTTCATTCGCGTAAATCCGTGGCCACAAAAATTTCCTTAATCAACTGCGAATCCGATATTCACTACCGCAGTGATATCTTTCTCGAGCGACGTAGTGTCATTCATTCCGTAATCAGACACTTCATTCGAGTCGGCAGCGGTAATCTGCAACACACCCATGCGTGCTGTCCGTACGCTGCCGATCGAACTGCCCGTGCTCTGTGCGATCTGCTCCGCTCTCACCTTCGCATCTTTAGCAGCCTCGGCGAGCATCTCGATCTTGAGATCGCCGAGTTTTGTGTAGAGGTATTCGGGAGCCATCGACTCGATCAGTATCCCCTGGTTGATCAGCTCCGTTGCCTCGCGCGCAATCTGTGCGATCTTCTGGACATCGGTTGAACGCACCGCGAGTTCCTGTCGCAGCGAGTAACCGGTGATCTCCGAAGTGTCAACTCCATCGCTGTTTTTACCATGGAGAGTTTGGGATGAGATTGCCGACACGGTGATCTGATTTTCAGGGATGCCTTTGCTGACCAGGTAAGCTTTGACTTTCGGCACTGCTTCGGAAAGCGAGCGATACGCGTCTGAGAGCACGGGGGCCTGGTACGAAACTGCCGATTTCCAGACGACGAGATCTGAGGTGATTCGTTTCCGAGCAGATCCGGTCACAGTGATTGTTTGATCTCCTCGTTTGCCTTTGACGAAGAACCAGCCACCGATCACGGTTGAGACGACGAGGGCGACAGCAACCACGACAGCGGCCATGAACGATCCTGAACGTTCTAAATACATAGGGGAAGGAACTCCTTTTCAGAATCCGCGAATAGCGTCCGCACAATACACGCTTCAAGCAGCAAGGGCAATATAAGTCCTATAGCACCTATAGGACCTATATGCGATATACTTTCCAGTTCCGAAAAACGAAGGGAGCTTTGTTATGCCTTTTTACCCACCCACTCGCTTTGCTCTTATCGTGTCTCTGTTAGTCATAGGTGTCACGCTGCAAATGATAAAACCGAATAGTTACCCCCCGGCCCGCAAGGCCGATCAGGTCGACGATTATCACGGCGTCAAAGTCGCTGACCCGTATCGTTGGCTCGAAGATCTCGACTCCGAGGAAACTCGCAAATGGGTCGAGGCGCAGAACAAGTTGAGCTTTGGCTTCCTCGACTCGATCCCGGCGCGCGCAACCCTGAAGGATCGAATCACGAAGCTGTGGAACTACGAGAAGTACGGCATCCCGTCGAGGGAAGGTAATCGCTACTTCTACACGCGCAACAGCGGCTTGCAGAACCAGGCTGTGCTCTACACAGTCACGTCTCTCGATGCACCGCCGAAGATGGTTCTCGATCCAAACACGCTCTCAACCGATGGCACAGTCGCACTCTCCGGATCGGAAGTCAGTCCTGACGGAAAACTTCTCGCTTACAGTTTGTCAGCGTCTGGTTCCGACTGGCAGGAATGGAAAGTTCGCGACGTCGAGACCGGCAAAGATCTCTCCGATCACCTGAAGTGGGTGAAGTTTTCAGACGTGTCATGGACGCCCGACGGCAAGGGTTTCTTCTACAGCCGTTACGATGAACCAAAGGGCGACACGCTCAAAGCCGTAAACTATTTTCAGAAAGTTTTCTATCACAAACTCGGCACGCCACAGTCGGAAGACATGCTCGTTTACGAGCGTCCCGATCAGAAAGACTGGTTGTTCAGCGGCAGCGTCACTGACGACGGCAACTACCTGATCATCACGGTCTACCAGGGCACCGACGTCAAGAGTCGCGTCTACTTCAAAGATCTCAAAAACAAAGACGCGGCAGTCGTGAAACTGCTCGACGAATTCGACGCAGCTTACTACTTCGTCGGCAATGAAGGATCGCGGTTCTGGTTCCAAACCGATCTCCAATCGCCGCGCGGAAAGATCATTGAGATCGATACAAAGAACCCGGCGCGCAGCAACTGGAAGGTCGTAGTTCCGGAAGCGAAAGAAACTCTTCAAAGCGTGAGCTACGTCAATAACAAGTTCATCGTGAACTATCTTAAAGACGCGTACACGCAAGTGAAGATTTACGACACGACGGGCAAGCTCGTTAACGAAGTCGCGTTTCCGGGAATCGGCACCGCTGCAGGTTTCGCGGGCAAAGCGACTGACAAAGAAACGTTCTACGCGTTCACCGGTTTCACCATGCCGACGACGATCTATCGCTACGACATGGTCACCGGAAAGAGCACGATCTTTCGTCAACCGAAAGTCGACTTCAATCCTGCCGATTACGAAACGAAGCAGGTCTTCTACAAGAGCAAAGACGGCACGAAGGTGCCGATGTTCATTACGCACAAGAAGGGCCTCAAGCTCGACGGTAACAACCCGACTTATCTCTACGCCTATGGCGGTTTCAACATCTCGATGACGCCGGGGTTTTCAGTGTCGAACCTTGTTTGGATGGAGATGGGCGGCGTTTACGCGCAAGCCAATCTGCGCGGCGGTGGTGAGTATGGTGAAGAGTGGCACCAGGGCGGCATGAAGCTCAAGAAGCAAAATGTTTTTGACGACTTCATCGCTGCGGCTGAGTGGTTGATCGATAACAAGTACACGTCGACTCCGAAGCTTGCGATCGGCGGCGGCAGCAATGGCGGGTTGCTCGTCGGTGCGGTTATGACGCAGAGACCGGATCTGTTTGGCGCTGCGTTGCCGGCAGTGGGCGTGATGGACATGCTGCGGTTTCAGAAGTTCACTATCGGCTGGGCGTGGGTCTCGGATTATGGATCGTCTGAGAACCCGGAAGAGTTCAAGGCGCTGTATGCGTATTCACCGCTGCACAACATCAAACCGGGAACGTCGTATCCGCCGACGATGATCACGACAGCGGATCATGATGATCGTGTGTGGCCTGGGCATAGCTTCAAGTTTGCGGCGGCGATGCAGGCGGCGCAGGCTGGCGATGCGCCGATACTGATCCGGATCGAAACGAAGGCAGGGCACGGTGCGGGGAAACCGACGTCGAAGATCATCGAGGAAGCGGCGGATCGATGGGCGTTTCTGGTGAAGATCTTCGGGATGAAGACGGGCGCCTCGGAATAGGACCTATTTTCGCCGCGGATGAACGCGGATAAACGCTGATTCGCGAAAATCCGCGTTTATCCGCGGCTCAAATCGCTTTTACTGGGACCACGGCGCGGGCTTTCGCTCCCAGCGAAATGCCCGCATTTTTTCCTGCAACTCTGGCGGCAATGGTCCAAGATCGCTCGCAGCGATATTCGCTTCAACGTGGCTGAGCTTTCGCATTCCCGGAATGATTGTGCTCACGTCCGGATTGCCGAGGATAAACCGCAGCGCCAGCTCGGGCATCGTGATGTGCTCCGAATGTTCCCTGTTCCACTCCTCCAACACCTTCTTCACCGCATCCGCTCTTTCAACACTCGGAATCAGGTTCTCAGGTACAAAGTAAGTGTTGCGCCAGTCGCCTTCAGGCCACGTGCTGTCTTTCGTCAACGTTCCCGTCAGCGTGCCCTCGTCAAACGGCACACGCGCGATCACCGCCACGTCCATCTCGCGACACGCCGGAAACAGTTCATCCTCCGGATTCTGATCGAAGATGTTGTAGATCACCTGCACCGCATCGACCTGCCCACTGCGCACAGCCTGCACTCCGTTCCACGGTTCCCAACGATTGATACTGATCCCGATCGCATTGATCAGTTTCTGACTGCGCATGTCGTCAATGCGATAGAACCAACGATCGTCGCGCATCCACTCGTCATTCCAGGTGTGAAACTGCATCAGGTCAAACTGTTGCAGCCCTGCATTCTCCAAACTGCGATGAACATACTCTTCAACGTGGTCCGGCGGGTACGACTGCATCAGCGTCGATCCCGCAACTGCGGGCCACTTTAGATCTTTCGGTGGGATTTTTGTCGCGGTGTAGAGTCGCTTGCCGGGATTCGATCTGACAGTCTGGCCCAACAGGTGCTCGCTGCGTCCCTGGCCATAGGCGTAAGCCGTGTCGAAGAAGTTGCAGCCTTGATCGACTGCTGCCTGAAGTGAGGCAAGTGACTCATCGTCGTCGGAGTTGGACCACCCGGCCATTCCCCACATGCCATAACCTATCTCGCTGACTTCCCAGCCAGTGCGTCCAAATCTCCTGTATCTCATGCAGGAATCTTAAGCACAAAGACACCAAGACACAAATCAGTTGTCTGATTCGTGTCTCAGTGTGCTTCTTGCTTGTTGGATTACGTGAGGACCCTGGGACTTAGTTGCTGCCTGAAGTTGACGCTCCGTTGTTGGCAATCATCACGTCTTTGTCAGAGCCACCGAACGTCACGCCGATAAGTTGCGTCTCGTTGCCGTTGACAGTCGATCTTACCTGGAAATCGGTTGCTTTCTTCGCGCGCTGCTCCAGCTTCGTATTCGCTTCAGCAACGACTTTGCCGTTCTTGATAATTGCGAGTTGACCGGTCTGGTCATCGAATTTGAGGTCGTAGGTTCCCTTTTTCACGAGAGTGCCATTGACTTTGATATCGCTCTCGAAAGTCACTCTCTGCTTCTGCGTTTTGGCAAATGCAACGACGCTCGTCAGTGCACCGACCATCAAAACTGCCAACACTTTATTTACAATTGACTTCATCACAGCTTCTCCTTGCTTTATTCAGCTCACTTCTGATGGCCCTCTTGGTCCCTCACGTCGCAAGCCAGGGTTTCAAAATTGCTCTCCTGCTGGTGAACACCACTCACAGGTGTGTTATGACAAAAATTTTTCGACTTGTTTGACGGGCCGCCACATTACTAACTGGAGTGTTCATTTTCATGGAGACCCGCCAAATCAAGTCGTCGCTCAAACACGTGGCATCGTACGCAGGCCAGTTCAGAAAGGTTCCCTCTTTACCTTCTCTATACAAATCTTTACATTACCTTACATTTTCCTCGTGACTGTTTTGGTAGACTCTGCGCCACTCGGTTAAATCACACACAAAGCGAAGGAGATCCAATGAGAAAGTTGCTTTATGCTTTTGGCCTTACGAGCGCACTAGTGTTTGCTATGGCTGCGCATGCTGCTGCGCCGCCACCAAACTTCGCGGGAACCTGGACGCTTGACAAGAGCAAGAGCCAGGGTCTCTCCCAGAGAATGCAGGCTGTGGAAAGTGCTTCCTGGATTATTACGCAGACTGAGAAGGAAATCTCGATTGAAGAGAAGTTCACGGGTGTTCCGTCCCAGGGCAGCGGCATCAGCGCCGGTCCTGGCGGTCAGGGTCAAGGTGGTCCGGGTCAGGGTGCCGGTCCCGGTCGGGGAATGGGTGGGCCGCGTACTTTCAGCCTCGACGGCACTGAAACGTCGGGCGAGACGGGACGTGGAAAGTTTGTTCGCAAGGCGACGCTGTCCAGCGACGGCAAGACGCTGGAGCTGATGTCGAAGATGACGTTCCAGGGTCCGGAGGGTGAGATCGTTACGACGACGAACGATAAGCTCTCGCTTTCAGCAGATGGGAAAGTGTTGACGGTCGTGCGGCACAGCGAGAGCCCGCGGGGCGCGCAAGACTCGACGATGATTTTCACCAAGTAGCGCGAAGCGACAGAATATAGGTCCTATAGGTCCTATAGGTCGTATACGTCCTATAGGACCTATAACCAATCCCGCGTCACGTCGCACCAGAGCGCGAGGCCGCGCCACTCGTTGAAGCGCGAATAATATCGCGCGATCTTCTTATCGCTCGCCTTACGTCCGTTGTTCCTGATCTCGAAAAACCTCATCCGCGTCCACGAGTCCAGCGCCAGTCCATCGTAACGTCCCAGCAGCTTCAGCAGGTTCTCCGCGGCGTAAGTCCCGGCACCTTTCACGCCCTTTATCTGCTTCACCAGTTGCGCCGTGGGCAGGTCGCTTTTCGCCCACTGCTCCACATCCAGCTCACCTGACGCGACACGCTCCGCCAGCTCTTTAAGATAAGGCGCGCGGTAGCCCGCGCGGACGTCTTTCACGTAGAAGTCAGCGGGCATTGCGGCCATGGCTTCGGGCGTGGGAAACGATCGCCGCCCGTCGTTTGTCTCACGCCCGAGGTTCTGAACCAGTCCCGTGACCATCTTCACGGTTAGTGCCCAGGAACAGTTTGTGGTGCAGATCATCTTCACGAGGTCTTCATAGACCGTCGGCGAACGCAGCAGCCGCCCGGCGCCCTGCTTGCCAATCCAGTCAAACTCCGGGTCGCCGGCAATGGAGACATAGAAGCTCTGAAGATCATCGTCGAGCCGGAGAATGTGCCGCGCGTCGCGCAGGACGATGGCCGTTTCCGACTTGTTAAGCGGACGGGAGGTCTCGACGCGAACGTGGCCTTTTTGTCCGGTCAGGAAGATCGTCACCGGGGGCTTCGGTCCGGCGTCGATGACGCGCACCAGCTCCCATTTTTCGGTGTCGAGGGAGAAGGGCAGCAGGTTGTACCATCCATGGCTGATGACGGTGCGGCGAAAGTTGAAGTTTCGTGGAGTTGGTATTTTCAGTTCCATAATCTGGAACGGCATTCTAGCAATTTGAAGCTTGTATTGTTCACGTTCGGTCAAGCTGAATCTTGACAGTTTAGCGGGGTGGGCCTAGACTGATCGGACTTGAAAAAACAGTGTGTGGAAGGCTGTACTCCTTAGCCCCTAACACTGGGGGCACAGAGGAGAGAGGGATCAAACACTAGATCTCCAACAGTACTCCGGTGATCGTACGCACCGCTTCCGAAGACAAGTAGCTGGAGCTTTCCGGCTAAGGTTCGTCGCCCCACGGGGGAGCTAGCAGGGCACCCGGTGGGGCGAAACCGTTTTAAAATCCGTGCTTTGATCCGTGTAATCTGTGGCCTCTTTAACCACGGATTTAACGGATGTAAATCGGATTTGAGATGATCCACGGCTTGTTGGCCACGAGGTTTCCGAGCTGCGGCAGATAGACCTCCACCCTGTAAACCCCGCGTTCCGTGACCGCAAGCTCTTTGCTGCTGGTCCCATACTCGTCCAGAAGAACCGAGCCGTTCCTGAATACCATGATCCGGCGTTCGACCGGCGTCCGCACACGTAGCTTGGTGTCATTCGCTAACGAGATCTCGTCGCCCTGGATCTTTCGTTCACCTCCGCTCTCGGCCTCGAAAGTGAACCCCGTAGAGTCGCCGAGGAAGTCGAACCCGATAAAGCAGTGACCTGCCCGCACGGCCTCGATCAAACTCGCCGAGTCCAGAGTTTTTCCCTGCTCGAGCAGAACGTGCAGACGCACCAGCCGGAAACTGGTCTCATAAGGATCGAGCTGTATTCCGAGCAGCGTGTTCCCGGAGCTGTCTTTCAAACTCAAGCCAATGTTCGAGTGAGCATCGTTGCCGCCGACCGCGGTTAATCTCGTCTTCTCTAAAGCCTGGTCCCATCTTCGCAGTGCTTCATCAGGACGCTGCAAGTAGTGCGCAAAGATCAGCTCCGGATAACTCCGCTGAGACCACAGCACATCGAAGAACGCAAGCACCGGATTCACCTGTCTCGCGTTTGTAAACACGTTGTAGACCTCAACTCCGTCGAGCCCCGGCGTGTCCCAGTTCTTGAACTCTTCCGGATACGCGACGAGCGAAACCTCGCCGGGAAGCGCGAGGGTCCGATCTCCGTTTTCAGCACTCACTTCATTTCCGTTGATGAACAGCACGCCACCATGCACGTCTTTCAACGTCATCGCCGCAGTGTCGAAATCCTTCTCCGTGTGCTCCGTCATGATTACGAAATTCAACTGGTTCGCCTGCGCCGCGGAGATGATCTCCGAGAACGTCCCGGCGCTGTGTCCACCGAGAAAAGAGTGCACGTGGACCACGCCTTTGTAATCGACAAAGCCTTCGGGATTCGCGCGTTGCGAATTGAGCTGACCGATCGCGGCCTTCAGGCGGCGGAGTTTGTAACGACGGCAGGCAAACGGAATTTGAGAGAGCAGTACGACGACTAAGATAACCAGGAAAATTCGCTTCTTTGAGCGCATCACTCGATGAAATCGACCGAGGCAACATGCTCGCTGATGCTTCTGCCGAATTCCGCGACTTTAACGTGTTCGGGGTGAATGGTGTAAGCGTCGAGTGCGGCGCGATCCGCGAAGACTGCGACGAGTCCGGTGTCGTACGACCGCGGCAGGTGCAACATGTCAAAGCCGACAGAGAGGCTCTGAACCTCGGGAATAATGTTCTTCAAGTTCCGGAGAAGGTTTACATGTTCTTCTCGAGCAAACTGCTCAACGTCTGCTCGATACTTCCAGATCACGATGTGCGTCAGCATTTATTGGTCACAGATGAACGCGGATTTTCTGAACGATCAAAAACTAAGTCTCACTCTAACACTTATGGTGCGATTACCGCCCGAGCCACCGCCCGGACCGAAGACAAAGTTATTTGAACCGGACGGAGACTGCAAGAAGAACGGCGAGGCCATGTTTCCGACCGGCGTTCCTTTGTTGGTCCTGTTGAAGAGGTTCGTCGCGTTCAAGGAGAAGTTGAGTGTGTAAGGTCGTTGGACCGGCGGCTTGGGCGGCGGGTTACCAGTGGCGGGCGCGGAAGCGTCAGTGGTGCGTGGCGTGCCCGCGGGCGGCGGCGTCTTCGGTTCGATTGCTTTTCCAAACTTGATCGACTTTCCGACATTCAGGTTCACAGAAAGAAAACCTGGACCACGCCCGAAGTTTCTCGGAATGATCGTCTGTCCCGGCGAAGGAGTCGGATCAAACGCGCCGAGCGGCGTAACGACAACACCCGGCTCACTCAGATCAGTTGCAAACGCCGGCCGCTCGCTGAAGAACGTGTCGCCGTTCGTGTCGCGTCCGGTGGTGATGTTGAAGGGATTACCCGTCATGCCGAGCGAAAACACGTTGAAGTTGATTCCGAGCGGCGCCGTGTAGCTTCCACCGGCGTAGAAAAAGTTCAACGCACTGAACGAGCTGCGCGCAAACTCCTGGCTGAAGTCATACGCGTCGAATGGAGAGCCGCTGGTGCCGGCGTCAGTGTTACGGTTCTTGTTCAGATTGTAGCCGCCCCAGAACTGGACCTTCTTCACATTGCCGTTGATGTTTACGCTGAACGTATTTGACACTGAACGACCGTTGGCCTGGTATTCGAGCACGTTACCAGCTTCCGCGCCGAGCGGGCGCACGCCGCTCGTGGGCACGCCGGGAATGAACGTTCCGCCGAGCGGCGCGTTGATGTTGACGGTGCGGAGGGCGCGGCCCATCCGTGCGTGCATGTAAGTCAACGAGAGTTTGACGCCTGCTGGAAGCAAACGTTCGACAGTAAACATGAAGCGCAGGGAACGCGACGTGGCGAGATCGTCTGAGATCACGCGGCGCGATTGTGGTTGTTCAAACTCGTCGAGCAGGTCAACGCCGGGCACGAGCGGGAACAGATTAAGGACCGCCGGATCGGTGACGAGAAACTGCTGCTGGTTGATGCCGTTGAACCGCGTGGCCTGAAGCGTGATCTCTTCCGAGAGGCGGTTATAGAAAATTCCGGCGCCGCCGCGAAAGACAGTCTTCGGGACAGGATTTGCAGGATTCGAAGGATTTACAGGATTTGCGGGAGCAGCGGCAGTTGCAGGTTTCGGCGGGTCCGCGGGTTTCTTCTTTCCAAACACCGGCGACCATGCGAATGCGATTCGAGGCGCAAAGTTGAAGTTGCTGTCGATGTTGTTCTGGTTTTCGTAACGCAGCCCCGGCGAGAGAGTGAAGTTGGGCGTCACTTTCCACTCGTCCTGAAAGTAAAACGAAACGTCGGCCTGTTTCACCTGTGCTTCCGGATTACCACCGGCAATCGAAAACTGCGTCGCTCCACCGCCGAGCAGGCGAATCGCTGTTGGACTCATTCCCGCGCGTCCAAAAGCGAGCGTGCGGCGATAGCGTTCGAGACTGCTCAGCTCGATGATCTCAGGCTCACCATCCGGACCCAGTACGACTTGACCGTTCGCATCGAGCCTCGGACCAGGACCACCGGCGAACGTGTAAGTACCGCCAAAATTCCCCGGCGATATGTTGTTGTTCTTCACATACCTCAGCCGCGCGCCGACTTTCACGAAGTGATTGCCCCTGGACCATGAAGTAAAGTTCTGAATCTCCACTCGATCCTGCGCAACTGACGACGCCCCAACCTGCGAGCCGCCGCCGTTGAACGAGTCGAGCACGTTGAGGGCAAACGCATCGAGAACACTGTTCTGCCGGAACCGGTTGCGAATGATCTGCACGCGAGTTTCGTTGATTGTCTTTTCGTTGATGACCGCCGTCTCGGTGAACTGCGCAATGAAGTTTGTGCGCCGCCCCTCGTACGCGCGCGAAGGCAAATTGAAACCGCCGATGCCCTGCAAGTCCTGCGTCGACTGGCTGTAACTAAACCGGCCCACGAGTGTGTGCATCTTGTTGATCTTGAGATCGAAACGAGCGTTGCCGTAGTTGTTGATGTCGGGAGTCACAAACGATTGATTGATGACCACCGGCTCCAATGTGATCGGATCGAGCGTGGTTGCATTCACGATCGAATTAGCATCGCTCGCGTAACGTCCAAAGAAAAATGAAAACGACGCGCGCTTCGCTACGATCGGACCACTGAGATTGATGTGATAAGCGCGTTGCTGGTACGGAGCGCGAAACGTTGTGAACGGATTTCGTGAGTTCAGGCTTTCGTCGTTGAAGTCGAAACTGAAAGCGCCGTGCCACTGGTCTGCGCCAGGCTGCGTGAAGATCTCTATGCCGCCCCAGCCGGGAAACTCATTCTCAGCCGAGAACGGATTGTTGTTGATACGAACTTCACGGATCGCTTCCTTCGGCGGAAGCTGCCCGTTTGAGAAGCCGTCGACTTTCACCTGCGCGCCTCCGCCTTCAGGATCCGTTGGGCCGGCCATGCCCTGCAGCGTTGCGAGCAGTGCCTGTGGATCGTTCGGAAGCGCTTCGAGGTCGCGGCCGCGCAGCACGACGGCGTTGGCGTTGTTGTCAGAGTCAGTGCTGATGTTGCGATCGTCGATAGTGACCTGCTGGTCCTCAAATGCGATTTCGAGTTGCGTATCGAATGTCTTCAGTTCACGTGCGCGAATCTCGACACTCTTGTTTTCAAAGACACTGAATCCCGGCGCCACCACCTGCAATTCATAAACGCCCGGCTCCAATCGCCTGAACTCGTAGACTCCGGAAGAGTTTGAAGTGGCACTGGTGACAACGCCGCGAGTGCTGCGAACCGTGACTTTTGCGCCGACCACAAGACTGCCGAGCGGATCGGTAACTGTGCCTTTGAGTGAGCCGGCGTTTTGCTGTGCGAAAGCGAACGAAGCAAGACTGCAAAGAAGAATTGCGGCGACGAGGATCCTGCTGGGCATTGGAGGGCTCCGGGTAAAAAGTATCAAATCATCCAGGTTAGTGAATCCGACAACCGAAAAGTTGCACGACCCGATTACACGTCGAGCCGCGATGGGAGTTCCGTTTGTATGTCTCGCAAGTTGGCTCTGACTAGCCTTCGCCGCGTAGGGCTTTGAGGTCTCTGATAAAAGCGCCGATCGCGTCTTCCGCAAACAGCATTTTCTTGGCTTTCCAGACGACGCGCGGCGGTGTGAGCGTTTCCGGAGAGCCTTTGACGATTACAAACAATTCACCAAATGGATAAGGCGTGTTCAGTATGCGACGAAATTCGACGACGTTGAAAAAGATGACGTAGTCAGCGTCAGACAAGTCTGTCGCCGCAGTCAGGCTTTTATATTTGCGGATGTATTTGTTGAGCTTTTGAGCCAGTTGAGCATAGACCCAACGATAACGGCCTTTGGGATATGGATCGGCTTTCAGAACGTCCTGGATGATCGCGCTGTCGCGATCGTTCACGTCGAGCACGCGCGATTTGAAGACGACGAGCAGGGCGCTTCGTTTGTCGCGGAGTTCGGCCATGGAGTTGACGTGGGCTTCGTCAACCGATTCCTGTGCGCTTGTGCCGACGCAGCAGAGGAGCACAAGCAGGATGGGGAACACTTTTTTCATAAAACTTCAGGTCAGGTCAGGATTCCTTGCGGCAGATTATGCCACGCGCGCGGGCAGAGTTGTAGTAAACTGGCTCCAACTCACCGCCCCGCCAAAAGGAGAAAGATTATGAAGAGCGTGGTCGTAGTGTGCCTGATCTTCCTGATGTGGGGGCCGCCGGAACCGTTTGTTCTTGCTGATCGTGTAGGCGAGCCGAATGCACGTTCGTTCTTTCTGTTCTCGACTTCGGCAGGGCAGTACGCGGTGCGTCACGATGGCATGGGTGAGTTTACTTCGCCGAAGGGCATGCGGCGCGTGTTCAATCTGCGGGTTGGAGCAAGAGCGCGTATTGAAAATGTCTACTATCTCGAACACCAGGGAGATCTGTTTCTGATGTACGAAGTGACGGGGCAGATCTTTCATTTAGTGAGGATGGAACAGACGAAGAGGAAACTAAGATGGAGTACGCAGATCGATGGTGTGACTGAGGCGCCGGTGATCGATGGTGAGTTTGTGATCGTG
>DASTQB010000184.1:0-6238 GCA_035761985.1 Pyrinomonadaceae bacterium | reverse complement strand
TGGGGTGGCCACGGAGGGCCACCCCTACTAATGATTTCTTCAACCGCAGAATAAGGGTCTCGCCGCCTGCTTGCAACTTCGTCAGCCAGCCGGTTAAGCATAGCAACCGACGAATCGGAAGCCAAAACCCGCGCCAGCAGGCTTTCCCGCAACAATTCGACGATGCGCCACCGCGCGATCGCCCGGCGCCGCTCGCTGCTCACCCGGGCGCCCAGCTGCGACTCGGCATACGCATCAATGGCCTGTGCCAGCTCGGTGAGGCCGTGATTGTCCGTCGCAATAGTTTTAACTATCGGCGGCTCCCAGCCATCGCCACGCGAAGCGAGCGACAACAGGGCTTCGAGCTCCTTTTCAGTCGCGTAAACACCTTCTTTGTCGGCCTTGTTGATAACGAAAACGTCGCCGATCTCCATGATTCCGGCTTTGATTGCCTGGATGTCGTCGCCCATTCCCGGCACCAGAACCACGACCGAAACGTCAGCCGCCTTGACGATCTCGACCTCATCCTGGCCAACGCCGACAGTCTCGACGATGATCTTTGCGTAACCCGCCGCATCGAGGATCGCAACAGCATCGACAGTCGCTCGCGCGAGCCCTCCGAGATTTCCTCGTGTGGCCATCGAACGGATAAAGACGCCCTCGTCCAGTCCGAGCGTTTGCATGCGTATTCGATCGCCGAGTATTGCGCCTCCGGAGAACGGGCTCGAGGGATCGACAGCAACTATCCCGACGCGTTCACCACGCTTTCGATAAAGCATCGCGAGCTTGTCGACGAGCGATGACTTCCCCGCACCTGGCGCTCCCGTGATTCCAATCACCAAAGCCCCGCGCGAGAGCTGGTAGATCTCCTTCATCAAGGCCGCCGCGCCCACTGATCCATCCTCGATCTTCGAGATAGCTCGCGCGACAGCAGCCGCCTCGCCACGACTCACCCGCTCACTCAGACTATTGTTACCCGACCCCATCTGCGTTAATTCGCGTTTATCCGCGGCTTAGACCTGCTTTAAAATCTCACGCGCGATGATGATCCGCTGTATTTCCGACGTGCCCTCGCCGATCGTGCAGAGCTTCGAGTCGCGCCAGTATTTCTCAGGTGGATAGTCTTTCGTGTAGCCGTATCCACCGTGCACCTGAATGGCTTCTTCACAAACCTTGACGCTGATCTCAGACGCAAACAGCTTCGCCATCGACGACTCTCTCGTCGTCTTCTTTCCTGCGTCTTTCATCCACGCCGCGCGATACATCAGCAGTCGCGCCGCGTCGATCTGCGTCGCCATGTCCGCGAGCTTGAACTGGATCGCCTGAAACTCAGATATCGGTTTACCGAACTGTTGTCGCTCCTGCGAATACCTCACTGCCGACTCATACGCGCCCTGCGCGATTCCTACAGCCAACGCCGCAATCGAGATACGACCGCCGTCGAGTATCTCCATCGCGTTTACGAACCCCTGTCCCTCTTCGCCGAGCAACTGCTCGTTGGGAACGAGGCAGTCTTCAAAAACGACACTCGCGGTTTCCGAAGCACGCAATCCCAGCTTGTTCTCTTTCTTGGAAGGTGAAAAACCCTTCATCCCCTTCTCGAAAATAAACGCCGAGATTCCCTTGCTTCGCTTCGCTCGATCAGTCACTGCCATCGCCACGCACGTGTCGGCGTGAATGGCATGCGTGATGAAGTTTTTCGAGCCGTTGATCATCCAGCCGCCGTCTGCGCGCACCGCCGTCGACTTCGTTCCCGAAGCATCGGATCCGGCGCTCGGCTCTGTCAGTCCCCACGCGCCGAGGTGTTCGCCACTCGCGAGGGGCACAAGATACTTATGTCGTTGCGCTTCGGTGCCGTAACGGTAGATGTGGTTGGAGCAAAGTGAATTGTGCGCCGCCACGGAGATGCCGACGGATCCGTCAACGCGCGACAGTTCCTCGATGATGGTGGCGTACTCGACGTAACCCATGCCCGCGCCGCCATACTCCTCGGGAAAGATCACACCCATCAAACCGAGTTCGGCGAGTTTTGGTTTTAGCTCGATGGGAAAGTGTTGCGACTCGTCCCACTCCATGACGTGAGGCGCGATCTCTGATTCCGCGAACTCACGCACGCTCATCTTGACCTGTTGTTGCTCTTCAGTTAACTCGAATTGCATAGTCCTTGTTTTTTAGCAAGTTTGAGGCAAAGGCGCAAAGCGCCATCCGCGTTATCGGCGTTTATCCGCGGCTGGCTTGCTTTTCATGAGGCGCCGGACTTCCGCGGGAGAGAGGAAGCGCCACTGGCCGGGTTTGAGATTCTCGTCATGTAGAGAACCGATCCGCACGCGTTTCAGCTTCAACACTGAATGCCCGATCATCTCGAACATGCGACGAACCTGCTGGTTCCGTCCCTGGTGAAGCAGAACTTCGTACCACGCGTTCGTCTGCGTCTCGTTGAGCTTCGTGATCTTTGCGGGCGCGGTGCGAGTGCCGTCTTCGAGAACAACTCCACGTCGCAGTCGTTCGATACCGCTTTCAGTCGGCACACCCTTCACTTTCACTTCATAAACTTTCTCGACGCGGTTGCGAGCGGCAGTGATGAAGTTTGTGAACTCGCCATCGTTCGTCAGAAGCAGAAGTCCTTCGGTGTTGAAGTCCAGACGTCCGACCGGATGAACTTTCGCAGCCGGCGGCAGAAGATCCAACACGAGAGGCCGGCCTTCCGGATCCGAAACACTCGTAAGATAACCTTTGGGCTTGTTGAGGAGGATGTAAACTTTTTCGCGCGACTTGAGCTGAGGATTGATGAGCTTGCCGTTGACCTTGATGTGGTCTTTGTCGGGATCGGCCTTGCTTCCGAGTTCCTTGATGACTTCACCGTTGACAGTGACTTTGCCTGCCGCGATCAGCTCTTCCGCGTGCCTGCGTGAGGCAACGCCGGCGGCGGCGATCAGTTTTTGCAGGCGCTGCTCCACTGTTTAAGATCCGCCACTCAGGTCGTGAAAATCTTCGACGCTGGGCAGTTCGGAAAGGTCCTTCAAGCCAAACTGTAGCAAAAACTCTTTCGACGTTCCGTACATCATCGGACGCCCGATCGTGTCTTTTCTTCCTTTGGCGACGATCAATTTTTTATCCAGCAGCGTTTTGATTGCCGATGGCGACTGCACGCCACGTATTTCCAGGATCTCGGGAACTGTCACCGGCTGACGGTAAGCGATGACGGCGAGCGTCTCGAGCGATGCGATGCTGAGTTTTGCGCTCGGCCGCGTCTTCAGAAACGCACGCACGTGCTCGTGATACTCGGGCCGAGTCGCAAACTGCCAACCGCCGGCAACTTCGCGTAACTGCAAACCGCCGTTTCGCGCGTTGAATTCTTCAGCGAGTGCGGTAATCGCAGTCTTGATGACTTCCTTGTCTTCCTTCAAAACTTCGGCAATCGCCTTCGCACTCAGTGGTTCGTCCGAAACGAAGATCAGGGCCTCGATCACTCCCGCACGTTCCGAATCGCTTTGAGGCACGTACAACTCGGCACCGTCGTCGTCATCTGCTGCTTCCGTTGACGACTGCTCCGCCTCGGCAACCATCGCCGCCAACTCGCGGCTGGCTTCTTCGTTCAGGGCAGCTTCGTCTACCGCTTGCGCTGTTTCGTCGTTCAGAGTTTGTTCGTTAGTTGCCATCTGTTCCGCCTGCCACACGCGCGACGATATCGCCGAACGTTTCGCGCTGAAAAAGTTTGACTTCCGTGGTCCTGACCAGTTCGAGCACCGACAGGAACGCCAGCACCAACTCGCGACGCGACCTCGCGCGCTCGAAGAACACACGCAGGTTGAGCTCACCTGACGACATCACCATGTTTCGCAGTCGCTCCAGCATCTCTGCCATCGAGATCTCTTCACGTTCGATCTCGAGCAGCGCCTCTTCCTTGTGACGCGCCAGGATGTCCTGAAAAACTTTCAGAAGATCAAACAATCCCACTGCAACTTCGGGATTGTTCTTGTCAGTTTCAAGCTCGGCGCGTTTGAAAACAGCCTGCTCCACCGTCGCTCTCGACCAGAGCATCTGCGCCGCGGCTTTGTATTTCTGATACTCGAGGAGTTGATTGACGAGATCTGAACGCGGGTCTTCTTCTTCCTCCGGCGGCGCGAGCGGATCGCGTGGCAGGAGCATCTTCGTCTTCAACTCGATGAGCGTCGCCGCCATGACGAGAAAATCGCCCGCCACGGCGATGTCCATCTCCTGCATGACGCGAAGGTAGCGCAGGTACTCGTCCGTGATGCGAGCGACCGGAATGTCGTAGATGCTGACGTGCTCCTGCCGGATGAGATGCAGCAGCAGATCGAGCGGACCTTCAAACTCACCGAGCAGGATCTTCAGATCGTCGGTGACGTCGTCAGGAACGATCTGTGGAACCGCACCGGCGACGTTCAACTGCGCCGCACGCTCTTCAACACCTTCTGGCGTCTCTTCACTCATCGTTGGCTCATCGTTTCAACGCTCCGCCGATTCCGGTTCGTCGAAACACTTCGGCGAGGGTGGGTCTTGCGATCCGCTGTGCCTTTTCCCGGCCGCGGTCGAGTATCTCATCGAGCTGTTCGTCGCTGATCTCTTTTACGCGCTGCTGAATAGGACGAAGAAACTCGACAGTCGCTTCCGCAAGCGCGCCTTTCAACTGCGCGTATCCCTTGCCTGCAAAATGATCTTCGACTTCCTGCGCCGTCTTTCCGGTGATCAGGTGATAAATCTCGAGCAGGTTGTTGATTGCCGGGCGCGACGCGTCGAAACGAATCTCAGTTCCCGAGTCCGTAACCGCACGTTTGAACTTCTTCTGAACTGTGTCCGCGTCGTCCATCAACAAAACACACCCGTTCGGATCGTCATCCGACTTCGACATCTTCTTCGACGGATCCGATAGCGACATGATCCGCGCGCCGACTTTCGGGATGTAAGCGTCAGGCACTTTGAACGTTTCGCCGTAATCGCGATTGAAACGAATGGCGATGTCGCGAGTGAGTTCGAGGTGTTGTCGCTGATCGTCTCCGACCGGAACGAGGTCCGTGTGATAGAGCAGGATGTCGGCCGCCATCAAGACGGGATAATCAAAAAGCCCGATCGAGATGTTTTCCTGTTGCTTGCGTGCCTTGTCTTTGTACTGCGTCATCCGCTCGAGTTCAGACATGCGCGCGACGCAGTTCAACACCCACGTGAGTTCGGCGTGTTCTGAAACGTCTGATTGAATGAACACTGTCGAGACCTGCGGATCGATTCCAACTGCGAGATAGATTCGCGCGAGGTCGCGGGTCTTCTCCAAAAGCGAAGCGGGATCCTGGGCGATCGTGATCGCGTGCAGGTTCACGATACAAAAGAAACTTTCGTATTCGTGTTGCAGCGCAACCCAGTTGCGAAGCGCGCCGAGGTAGTTGCCGAGGTGAACGTTTCCGGTTGGCTGCGCGCCGCTAAAAATTCGCTTAGTCATTTATAGATAGAGTAAAAATTCGACGACCCTCAACACCGGGGTGATGATGGCGTTGAAGACGCCAAGGTAAATCAGAAGCATCAGGATGATGTAGCCATACTGCTCCAGCATCTCCAGCACCGGCCGCATACTCGCGGGCAAAAACGTGTCGAGGATCTTGCTGCCGTCGAGCGGAGGAAACGGCAACAGGTTGAACACTGCGAGTGAGATGTTCATGATCAGCAGGTAGCTGAGAAACAGACCAACCGGTTCGACTGTCGATCGCTGAAGGTTCTCTGTAGCACCCGTCACCAGCAGGACTTTCAAAATGATAAACGCGATGGTGGCTATAAGGATGTTGGCCAGGATTCCTGCGATTGAAACCATCACGTTCGCGAGGTCTTTGTTCCGCCAGCGAAGCGGGTTTACTGGCGTCGGTTTTCCCCAGCCGATGAGGGGAATGGACGCTGCGGGGCTGCCGATCGCGCTAAAGATAAACATGGCGATCGGGATGAGCAGCGTACCGATCGGATCCGTGTGCGCAACGGGGTTGAGCGTGATTCTTCCGAGTAGCCGTGCGGTGTCGTCGCCGAATTTGTAAGACATCCAGGCGTGCGCCGCTTCGTGTGCCGAGATCGCGAGCAGCAGCACGACCATGTAAATGATGAGCTGTGGAATTATTTGCTCTGGGTTCAAGTCAAACTACTCACGCGATAAGAAATGCTGGTCTAAATAGTTTGGTCAAAGTAGCACTCCGATCAGTGCGTGTCAAAACCTTGGAGTGGGCCGCAGATTTACGTGGATTAACGCCGATCTTGGATCTGC
>DASTQB010000183.1:0-11853 GCA_035761985.1 Pyrinomonadaceae bacterium | reverse complement strand
ACTCTTACATGAGAGGATACGTGATCGCTTCATTCAGATCATGAGGTTTGATTTTGTGTCGTAAGTGTGCCGAACGTCGTCATGCGACCTGCGAAATTCTCTAGAAAAATCGAGCGCCGATAAAACTCAAAATAGCGTTCGCCGTATGTTTGGCGCAACAACTTCGTACTTGTTTTGTTTGGTCCTACAATTAGTAGACGATCCAAAAACGAGTGGTCCAACTCATGTTGAGGCGAGTGGATCTGAAGCAGTGTTAGTCGGTTAACACGTTCATTTACAAAGCTTTTTGCGTGCGCCGCTCACGTGTGCAAAGTGTTCTAAGTGTGCGGTTGTAACAGCTTTGTAAAACTCTTCCTTAGGATTTCCACAAAGATTTCCTCAGCATCTGTGGAAAACCTGTGTGAGTTTATTTTTGCTTTGGGCGGTCTTTGAGGCGGTACACGAATTTCAGTCCAGACCACGTTTCATCCACTGCGCAAATCTTGACGTCGACAAGGCCTGCATCCAAACCGATTCGTTGCACACTATCGAATGAGAGATCGGTTGCAACGCCAGAACTCTTCTTAGGCCATGCGATCCAAATCATTCCATTCGCAACGAGGTTTTGCGCAAGCCTGGAGAAGTTTCGCGCAAGCTCTCGCTCTTTCAAAACAAAGAAGAGAATTATGTCTAGTGAATTCGTCATGCGCTTCACGAACGTTGCGCCTTCGGGTAGTTCGCCCAATTCGGATGCAAAGTTCTTAGGTGCATTGACGAGGCCAATGCGAGAGCCTTCCTTGATACCGAGTTTCTTTGCTAAGGGTGTTGAAGAGTATCCAGCCATCGTTTGTTACCACAGTCGAAGAATTTTCCACCACGTGAAACCAACCAAAGTCCAGACAGTGATCGTGATCACAGATGTGATTAGTCCGAGCCACCACCACGTGCGTTGTGTTGTATAGCCGGCGCCGAAATATATCGGCGCGGGTGTTGTGCCGTAATGAGTCAGTGATGCGCCGAGGTTTGAAAAGTATGCGAGCGAAAGAACGGCCAGGTAGGTTGGAGTTCCCGCGGCGAGTATGACGATCAGAAACGGTACAAACATCGCGGTCACGTGAGCAGTGATGCTTGCAAACACATAGTGTGCATAGAAATAGATCAAAAGCAGTGAGGCAAGTGCCAGCCACCACTTCCAGCCAGTGGTCAAACTTGCAGAGCTTTCGGCAAATCTCTTTGGTATTTCAGTTTGGCCCAGCGCTTCAGCCATACGAATCAAGCCGCCATACCAGATGAAGACGGACCATGCTGACTTCTCGCTGATCAAGTCTTCCCAATCCAGAACACCGGTAACAAGAAGCACGCTGATTCCAATGAGAGCAACGGCTGCGTAGTCGATACCATGAAGATTGATTGTCATCCACAGAATCGCCACGAGTGCAAACACGATTAGCATCAACCATTCGGACCATTTCATCCGGCCCATCGCGGTCAGTTCCTGTGTTGCCAGCTCGCGCGCGGCAGGCGTGTGCTTTATTTCAGGCGGGAACACTCGAAACAGCAGCCATGGCACAAGCAGAAGACTTACGAGCGCGGGGACGATTGCGGCGATCGCCCAGCGAGCGTATGTGATGTCGATGTTGGTTACTTGCTTTACAAAACGCGCGATGATCGGGTTCGACGCCTGGCCAGTCAGAAACATCGCACACACGATCACGTTGCATTGGTAGACACTTGCCATCAGGAAAGCGCCGAGTCGACGCGCGGTTGGTCCAGGTCGGGATTCGTACGCTTCCGCCAAACTCTTCGCGATGGGGAAGATGATTCCGCCTGACCGCGCGCCGGTGGATGGGATGACGGTGGCGAGCACCATTTCCGTCGAAGCAAGCGCATAGCTGAGTCCGAGAGAATGCCGGCCGATGGCTTTGATAAAGAGAAACGCGATGCGGCGTCCGAGGCCGGTTTTAATCATTCCGCGGGAGATGAAAAACGCTGCGAGGACGAGCCAAACGAACCGATCCGCGTAACCTGCAAGCGCCTCGCTGATCGTGAGTACTCGGAAAACCGGCAGTGCGGTGACACCCAGTAAAACAATCGCGGCTCCTGGAATCGGTCGAACGATGGAACCGGTGATCGTTGCGGCAAAGATCGCGAGTAAGCGCCACGATTCTGGAGTTATGCCTGAAGGTACGGGAATCAGCAGGATCGCGCCCGCTACGAACAAAACAATTCCCCACCGAAGAATTCGGCTTCGAAATCCAATGTTATCAGCGGGTTCGTGTTTGGATTGTTCGGAAGGTGGCGTCGATGGTTGTTCCACTCAATCGTCCTTTAACTGGGCGACACACAGCAACAACGTGTGGATACTATTCTCATTGGCGCTACTTACTCAAGAGTTTTGATTGTTGCCCGCCATTGAATCCAGAAGGGTTTCGGCTAACGTAAGTATTTGGCGAACCTAACGACTAACAGATGTATCCTAAAACGCAGGTTTTAAAATGGCGGAAAAGTCAGAAAAGATTACAGACAAACAGGTTTACCTGAACCGCAGGTTGTTTATGCGTGGCGCAGTTTTGGCTGGCACTGCCACTGCCAGCACATTGCTCTACCGGCGCTTGAATCCACCGCCGGCTGAACGCGTCGAAGGCGATAAGCTCACCGCGGCTAAAGCTGCAAACGAAGAAGCGGTGAAACAAGGTTATGCCGTAACCGATCAGTTGACGCCGCTGGAGGCGATTACAAATTACAACAACTTCTACGAGTTCGACGTTTCGAAGAGCGGCGTGGCTTATGCTGCTAAGGGCTTCGTTACGCGACCGTGGGCGGTGTCGGTTGAAGGTTTAGTAAATAAACCGAGAGTTTTTGATCTTGATGAGTTGCTGAAGTTTCCTCTCGAGGAACGCGTCTACAGGTTGCGTTGCGTCGAAGGCTGGTCGATGGTGATTCCGTGGATTGGTTTTCCGCTGCACAAGCTCCTTGAGAAAGTTGAACCGGCATCGTCAGCTCGTTATGTGGCCTTTCAAACGCTGTTTGATCCGGAGCGGATGCCAAACCAGCGGACGGGAGTGCTTGACTGGCCTTACGTCGAAGGGCTTCGTCTGGATGAAGCAATGCATCCGCTGACCATCCTTGCGACCGGACTGTATGGTGAAACGCTGCCTCCGCAGGACGGTGCGCCTATTAGGCTGGTCGTGCCGTGGAAGTACGGGTTTAAGAGCATCAAGTCAGTCGTGAAGATAACGCTTGTCGCGGATGAACCACCGTCGACCTGGAACCTTCAGGCGCCGCACGAATACGGCTTTTATTCGAACGTGAACCCGAACGTTCCGCATCCGCGTTGGAGTCAGGCGACGGAACGTCGCATCGGTGAGTATGGCCGTCGGGATACGCTCTTGTTCAACGGCTACGGCGAGCAGGTGGCCCATCTGTATCAGGGAATGGATCTGGTGAAGAACTTTTAGTTATGACTTACCCGAAACTCGTCATCTTCATCAACGCGCTCGTCCCGCTCGTTCTGCTTTTATGGGATGTTTACCATAAACGTGTTGGTCCAAATCCGCTCGAGTTTGCAACCAGAACAACGGGAATGCTGACGCTGATTTTCCTCAGTGTGACGGTGGCTATCACACCGCTGAGAAAAATCTTCGGGATCAACTCGCTGGTTAAGTATCGACGCATGCTCGGACTGTTCGCGTTTTTCTATGGCGCGCTGCATCTCCTCACGTATGTTTGGTTTGACCGGCTGTTCAATTTGATCAGTGTGGGCCAGGACGTTGCTCAGCGTCCGTTTATTCTTGTCGGTATGATCGCATTTGTGCTGATGGTTCCACTCGCGATAACGTCAACAAACAAGATGATCAAGCGGCTCGGAGGAAAGCGTTGGGCCAAGCTGCACCGGCTTGTTTACGTTGCGGCGATTGCGGGCGTGATCCATTTCTGGATGCTGGTAAAGTCAGACACGCGTTTGCCGTTAACCTTCGGATTCATCATCCTGTTTCTGCTTGGATACCGCCTCTTTGCGAAGTACGCACGTTCTCAACCGTCCGGCACGAGTGCCAGTCTGTTTCCACGCGAATAGTGCTGATGGTCACGCTTGAAGCGTTCGTTTAGAATGCTTGGAGTCATTCGAGCATCCACTTCCGAGCGAAAGGGCGACGATGTCGGGCGAGCGCAGAAGCAACGTGCGAAAACGAATTCTCCTGGAGGCGAAATGGGAGAGCATGTCGCGTACGCATGAAGCTCGTGTTGACGACGTCAGCCTCGGCGGCTGCTTTGTGAACACGTACGGGCATGTGGAGCTGAAAGAGCCGGTAAATGTACAAATCCAGCTTCCTTCGGGTGAGTGGTTGGCGCTGCGCGGGCAGGTTGCAACTTACCAGCCTGGAGTTGGATTCGGGATGTCGTTTACTGATTTAAGTGGGAGCGAAAAGGCTGCTTTGAAAAAACTACTCTCGTCGATCTCAGATGAAGGTTAGTGTTTCTTACGGCGCTTCTCGTCGTAGAAAAGAATACTGAAGGCGAGAACCATCCCCGCCGCCGCCGCCAGTAGAAATAAGATCATCGCCAGACCCGGATAGCCGAAGATCCGGAACGACGTCTCCACACGCATCAACATCGCCGCGCCTACGATTAAAGCAGCTACTACGAGTCCGAGCGTGATCCGGTTGGCGACCTTCTGCAAACCTTCAAGAACAACTTTTTCGTCGATTGCATCAACCTTGAAACGGAGCTCGTTGTTTCCGACGGCGTCGAGGATGCGGTTGACACGTGTGGGGAACTTTTCGGCGAACTCTTTCAGATCAACAACGCCGGACAGCAGATTGTTTGGAGCAACACTCTTGAGGATGTTTTGCTGAAGTATCTCGTTCGCACGCTCGCGGATGATTGTGTTGGGATCGAAGTTTGGATCGAGCGTGTAAACAACGCGGTCCAGGTTCAGCAGGGCCTTCGCAATCATCGTAAATTCGGGAGGCAAGCGGAACCAGCAATCGGCCGAGATTCTCGTGATGTCGAGAGTCACCTTGCCCGCGTTTAGGCGACTGAGAACAGCATCGGAATTATCGGCCACCAGGTCTGTGATGCGACGTTTGAAAGACTCTCGATCGAAGCCTTCCTTCGGTTCTCCCATCCGAATCGCCGCTTCAGCAGCCATCTC
This sequence comes from Pyrinomonadaceae bacterium, assembly GCA_035761985.1. GTDB lineage: Bacteria > Acidobacteriota > Blastocatellia > Pyrinomonadales > Pyrinomonadaceae > PSRF01. The sequence continues at coordinate 6,722 of DASTQB010000183.1, read as the reverse complement.
ACCTCTGCCCTCACTGATGGCGAGCAGCAGACGGAGGAAGTTGTCCTGAAACGTGCGCGTGACGCGTCCGACCATGCCGAGATCGAGTAAAGCAATACGATCGTCATCGGTGATGAAGACATTCCCGGGATGTGGATCCGCGTGAAACAATCCGTCCACGAGAAACTGTTTTAGATAGGCGCTGAATAACTCATAGGCCAGTGTGGCGCCATCGATCTCGAGAACCCGCAATGGATTAAGGGCGGTGATCTTCTTTCCGGAGATGTACTCCATCGTTAAAACGCGCGTGGTGGTGAAGTCGTCGATCGGTTCGGGGATGACGATGTCTTCAAACTCCGCGAGGTTTTGTGCGATGGTGTGCAGGTTGTTTGCTTCGATCGTGAAGTCGAGCTCGCGCAGCAGGCTCTTGCGCAAGTTGACGAGCATGTTGTCGAACTCATAACGCCGGCCGAGTTCGGTGTGCTGGTCCAGGAAATGTGCGATCTCGCCCAGCGACTCGAGGTCGCCGACGATCAGGTCGCGAATGTCAGGCCGCTGTACCTTTACGACAACGGCGCGGCCGTCTCGCATCGACGCGCGGTGTACCTGCGACAACGATGCTGCTGCGAGAGGTTTGGGATCGAAGTCGGCGAATGCTTTCGAGATTCTGACGCCGAGTTCTCCCGAGACGATGCGTTCGACTTCCTCGTACGGAAAAGGCTCGATCTGATCCTGGAGTCGGGTTAATGCCTCGAGGTAAGGACCGGGCAACAGATCGGCGCGCGTGGATAGCAACTGGCCCAGCTTGATAAAAGTTGGACCAAGGTTTTCGAGATCTTTCGCCAGTTCTTCTGCCGGGGCAGTCTCATGTTCCGCGGCGATTTCATCGGGCAGAACACTGCCTTCAAGGCCCGCTGCGCTGATCAGGTCGGACCGCCCGTACTTGATCAGGAGCATAGCGACGTCTTTGTAGCGCTTCAGTCGCTCTGGTTTTAGCGAAACGACCATCTCAAACTCCCTGCCGGCTTCGATGATCTATTTAGTTTGAGTCTTTGTCGGCTAAGCAACGGAATTATTACGTAAGGTTCACACGTGGCCCATGTGTCACCGGGAAGAGTTGGCCCTGCCCGCGGCGGCGCGATCGGTTGCCTCTTTCAAGGCATCTGGACTCACGATTCTTAAGCGGACTCCGTTTATAAAGATTGCGGGTGTGCTGGAGACGCCATACATCCGTCCGTCTTCGACGTCTTTTTGGACCTCTGCGGCATGTATGCCACGGTCCAGTGCGGCATCGAAGCGCGCGCGGTCCAGGCCCAGTTCGCTTGCGTACTTCTTTAATGACGGAACGTCGAGAGCTTTCTGGTTCTTGAAAAGTATGGCTATGTACTCGAAGAATTTTCCCTGCGCATTGGCGGCATTCGCCGCTTCGGCTGCTTTCTGTGCCCATTCGTGCTGGGCCAGGGGGAAATCGCGGACGACGAAGCGCACCTTGTTCCCGTAAGACTTGATGACTTCTTCCAGCACCGGATGCATTGCTGCACAGGCGGGACACTGAAAGTCAGTGAACTCGACGATCGTTACAGGGGCGTTCACCGCACCTCGCGATGGATCGTTGTCGACGCTGATGTTCTGAACTAATGGAGTTGGCTCAGTCATAAGCCAGCGGATTTGAGCATTCTTACGGAGGCGTTCTGAGAGTTCTCGCTCCAGCGTTTGGCGATGCTGCTCCTGCAGGTAACTCGCGACCTGGTTTCGAACGCTATTCAGGTCGCCTGAAATGCGTGCCTTGTTGTCGTTGTAAAACTTCGCGACTTCTTCTTCGGTCGGAGGGCGAACCTTGTCGCTGATCTCTGCTCTGATAATCTGTTCTGGTCCAATTTGACGACGGCGAGCTTCCTCCAGCAGCAACATGTCGTTTACCAGTTGGTCCAGTTTCGCTTTGGTTAATTCGTAGGCCTGGAGCCGCATGTCGTAGATGATGGGCTTGAGTCGTTCGAGCAGCGAGCTTGCTCTTAAAGGTTGACCTGCGATTGTGGCGACGACGGTGTCGGGGTTAAGCGTTGGGGAATTGATGTCGGTGACGATCGCAACCGGATGTGTTTTGCGCAAGCGTTGCACGAGTTCGTCCGCGAGCTTGTCCTCGGCTTCTTCGCGCAGGTAAGTGGCGGCCAGTTGGTTCGCGGTAGCAGGATCGGAACCGGCGAATTCCTGACGATTGTCGTCGATAAGCTTTTGGATTTCAGCGGAGGTCGGGGCGCGCACGCGACGGCTAACCTCGAGTTCATACAAACGCTGCTTATCGATGCCGCGCTTTTTCGCTTCTACTTCGAGGAGTACGGTGTTGATCTGTGCGTCGAGTACGTTACGACGGGCTTCGGCGATTTTGTCTTCGAGAGTTTCGAGTTCCTGACGCAATGCAGGTTCAAGATCCGCAGTGGTGATCGTTTGACCGTTGACGATTACGAGCGAAGCGGGCGCCGATGGATTGCGCGTCGTTTGAGGTATTGGTTGCGCGACTTGCTTAGGTTGGGGCGTGGCAACAGCAGGTTTGCGCTTAACGGGAGCTTTTCGCTTCGCAGTCTGGGCCAGGACCGGAGAGAACAGCACTGTGATTAGTACGGGGGCTATGATTGGTTTCATAAGTTGGTGCACCGATTTTAAAGATGACCAGAAAAATGTTGGCGCTGCTTTGGTGAAAGCAGCGCCAGAGATGTTAGCCGATTGTTCGTAGCAGGCACTAATGGTGACGAATGATGCTTCGGCGTCGTTTCTTTACAGGTGTTCGGATCGCCAGCAGATCACTGTGCCTGCCGTTGAGAATGAAGGCAAGGCCCTGGTGAGTTACACCGAGCATACGCGCTGCTCGAGTGACGCTGCCGCCCGACTCTTCGAGTGCGCGACGAATAAGGCTGCCTTCGTAACGAAGCACTTCAGCATCGAGAGAAAAGCCCGGCGGCATTGGATCACCTGCTGATTGAGCAGCGGAGTGATCGAGTGAGATTGAAAGCACGCGGCGGGCACATTCGCCCAAACGGTTTTTGAGGCTGAGGTTCTGCGAATTCGCAAGCAATCGCTCAGCGGTGCGATAGTAGTCTTGGAGCACTTCGGGCGAGAGGTAAGTACTCAATTCTTCGATCGCAGTGACGGCAGCAATTCCGCCACGGTCTGGGTTGCCAGCGGTTTGAGCAATCTCGACGGCCTGGTCCAAGGCAGCTTTAGCAACAGGAGCCTGATTCAAACGGGCCAGGGCTTTGCCATGCGTCGTAAGCGCCTCGGCCAAAAGGGCGTGTTCTTCACCTTGCCTCAACGAACGAACCGCAGATCGTGCAGCCCTTTCGGCGTATTCATACTTACCTTCAAGAATGAATGCTTGCGCACGGGTATCTTCAGCATCCGCGGCGCCTCCGCGATCGCCAACACTCAGGTGCAGAGCTCGCGCACGTACTAAATGCTCTTGAGCCTCTTCGAATTTGCCGATTGTGGCAAAAAGATATCCGACGTTGTTTTCAACTCGTGCCTGAAAACGCTTGTGGCCCGCTTGCTCAAAGTGGAAACTCGCAGCGGCAAATTCAACTAACGCCTGATCGATGTACTCTTCGCGGTTTTCAGAGGTGCCCAAATTCGTGAGCAAAGTCGCATGTGAGTTGTGAAACTTACCCTTAAGAGCATTGTTAGAACTTGAATCAAACAGCGGCGCCGCTTCTTTATAGATTGTTAAGGCATCGTGATCTCTAGTGGCTGCTCTCTCGACGATTGCGCTATTCAAAAGGGCCCGGAGCCGCTGTTCACTTCGAGATTCGCCCAAGTGCTCTAAAACGAGCTTTAGCGTAACTCTTGCTTCATCCAATGCTCCTTCGCGCCAATAACAGATCGCTAAGTCGACATTGGCTTCAGCCACTTTTTCGGATGTTCCCAAATTTTGAAAGATCTGCGCGCTTTCACAAATCAAATCTTTCGCGAGTTCCTGGGCGCCACAAACCTGTTTTGCGCTTCCGAGCCAACCCGTCAATGTGCCACTTCTGAGGAGTAGCTCCGCCTTCGCGTTTTCGTCGAATGCCGCTGTGTCGGGGCGATTAAGGAGGCCCCGCCAAAAAGGTCTCAGAGTTTCAGCCGCGTGCTCGAACTCACCAGCCTCCTCTAAGGCCCGAGCAAATTCGCACAAAGGGAGAACATTCTCGGCCGTGGCGGAATCGCTGAGGTTTTCAAATACGGACGTATGCAACTCCATACTAGGTCTCCACTTTTTTAGATCAGCAAGGAACCTTGCAAGCCATCCAATTGACGGATATCATCACGAAACAACCAGTTCTCTGCTTGGTTGCACTCCGGCCTCACAGGCTTTGACTACAACATTCTTAAGGAGAAGATCAATGAAATTAGTTAAAAACTTCCTTTACGCCGTGATACTTGTCATGGCAGTAGCGCTCAACACACCCGCCGGACAACAGGATACGCCGGGCTTTGTGCCACCGCCACCGCCACCGGCCACGAGTACTTCGGATGAATATACTTCGGTTGATTATTCCAACCCTGAAACTGTTGGAGGTGTCACAACTGATTCGTCAGATTACCTGTTATTCGAAGCGCTGATGGCCCTTCTATCCGTGTACTGAGAAGCGCGCACCCAAAACAAACCACTATTTCTTACGCCGGGGCGTATCCTAGCGGCAGGTGGTTTTGTGTGTCCGGGCTCACCGATCACGTTGAAAAGCTTGCTGGGAGGCGGTGACGCGCTGCATCGTACCCCCATCTGGCCTCTGTGGCAATAGGAACTTTACCTAATTTATATTGCCAAAGCCTAATGGGATTCAGCCAACCGCCTTTTGCGTCAGCCTTTTCTCCTTTCTTCGGCCCGTTCCGAGCTCTGCACCAACCGTCGCACAGTCTCGAGTGTATCGATGTCGGCCGTTGTTTTGTCAGGTCTTAATCGAAGTATTCTCGGGAAACGCAGCGCATAGCCGCTCTTGTGACGCTTGGATGGCTGAACCCTGTCAAACGTCACCTCGATTACTATCGCCGGCTCCACAATTCGAACCCGACCGTGCCCAAACTCCTGAATTGTATGATTTTTAAACCATTCAGTCAGTTCTGTTAACTCCCGGTCCGTCAACCCGGAGTACGCCTTACCGATATTCAGGAGCTCCTCTTCCTCCGCGGAGCGGCGCACCGCAAAGGTGTAATCCGAAAGCAGGTTCCGCCGTTTCCCATGCCCCACTTCCACCGCCGTTACCGCAACATCCAGCGTCGCAATCGCACGCTTTAACTTCAGCCACTCCCGGCCCCGGCGCCCAGGCTTGTACGACGAACTCGGGCTCTTGATCATCAGCCCCTCGTTCCCGCGTCCCCGAGCACGGTCAAACTCGTCGTCAAGCATCGCCGCATCCGCCAGCAGCTTGCCCTCAGACATCCTTAACGGGCCCTGATCAGACACCAACTGGCCCAGTAGATGTCTACGTTCGCTTAATGGTTGGTCGATCAGCACCTCCCCGCCGGCATAAAGCAGGTCATAAGCCACCAGCGCCACGGGCACCGCCATCAGCAACTGCGTTCCTACATTCTTTCGCCCAAGCCTTTTTTGCAGTTCACTGAACGGCAAAATGCTTTCGTCGTTTACCGGGATAATCTCCCCGTCAATGATCACGTCAGTTGCGACAGCCCGGAGCGGATCGATCAGCTCCGGAAACCGGTGCGTGATCTCATCCATGGTCCTGGAGTAGATCGCTACTCTTCCCGACTGCACATGCGCCTGAGCACGAATACCATCAAACTTATCTTCGACTAAAAACTCCTCCGGCATGGTCCGGGCCACGTCCGTCAAATCAGCCGCAGGCGTCGCAAGCATGAACTTAATAGGATGAAACAGCCGCATGCTGACATTACGCAGGTCACCAGCTCGCGCACGCGTCGCCGTCTCACCAATATCTCCCAACAGCATATTCGCATACGACACATCTGCCAACTGCTGCCGAAACACACGGGCGATGGCGTCCTCAACTAAACCCTCTCTCAAGCCAATTCGCAGATCGCCCGCGAGCAACTTCACCAGGTACTTAGCCTCCAACGGTGACGCCCTATGCAACACCGCTGCCAGCAGCGCCGTTTTGTTTTTGATCCCGCGAGTCTCACTTAAACGCGTAATAAGCGACTCAGTTTCAGCAAGCGTGATCGTAGGTTGAAATGAACGTCGTGCCTCTTTGATTATCTCCGCTGCGACCTCGCCGGGATCTCCAAGCCGAACCCAACGCGGATATAGATCTTCAGGACCGAAACCAGTAGCGTCGCTCAACGCAGCACTGATGATGCTCCCGCCGACGTTCGTGGTTCGAGCATCTGCCATTGCAAACTGGTGGCCCGCAAAATATCTAGCGGCCCGGGTCAGGTCAGGTTCTGAAAGCGTCTCGAGATAACTTCCGAGCAGCGCTGCTTTTTCTAACTTCTTCGTTGTCGCAGCCACAGCTTCTGCACATTCGGCGAATGCCTGAAGAGTGCCGGCAACAAACTCGGCCCCGGAAGTTTTTTCGTCCACTTCTTCCATCATCTATGTTCTACAGTTGCAGCTTTGTCGATTTTAGTTGATCCTATCAAAGTCCATTAGTAGCCGTCGTGCCTTCTTCTTTCACTCATGACGCGCTACAATTCGCTGTCACAGAAACCCGACTCTTCCGGCATTCCCGCTCCGGCAAGATTTACAGCGTCGCAATTCTAATAGGAAGGTGAAACGAGCTGTGTTTGCATTTATTCTC
>DASTQB010000182.1:0-23597 GCA_035761985.1 Pyrinomonadaceae bacterium | reverse complement strand
GGGTCAGTTGAAACTATGCTGACGCCGGGCAAGTATGCGGCAGAAGCGATGCGTGAGTTTGGTGTTAAAGGCGCGACGGACGTAACGGGATTCGCGTTGCTGGGCCATGCGTGGGAAATGGCGTGCGCGAGCAAAGTCAGGATTGAGATCGATGCCGGGGCCGTTCCGCTCCTGAACGGCGCAGTCGAACTCGCAGGTCAAGGGATGCTTACGAGTGGCGACAAGACGAATCGAGAATACGTCGGCGGTGATATCGAGATTGAAAGCTCTGTAGATCAGAACCTTGTGAAGTTGTTGTTTGATCCCCAGACAGCAGGCGGCATGTTGATCGCGGTTTCAGAAAATCAAAGCGAGGCGCTTCTTGCTGTTTTGAAGCAAAACTATCCGCAAGCGCAGATGATCGGTCGAATTCTTCCTTCTGGCCCCCGCTCAATCGTAGTTACCGGGCGCGCCAAATGAATCTTTCCAATCGCGTCACGCAACTCAACGACGCCCACGAAAACACCAAAGGGCGCTACGTCCTTTACTGGATGCAGATGTTCAAGCGCGCGAGCCACAACTACGCGCTCAACTTTGCGATCGAAATGGCAAACGAAAGGCGACTGCCGCTCGTGGTCTATGAAGGGCTGAAGTTTTACTACCCGTGGGCCTGCGATCGCTTTCACACGTTCATACTCGAAGGCGTGGCTGAGAAGCAGGCCGAGTTTGCAGAGCGTGGAATCCGTTATCTGTTTTACCTGCAACGGAACAAACGCGATCCGAAGCACACCGTTGCGCGGCTCGCGCGTGAAGCACGTTTACTCGTGACTGACGAGTATCCGTGTTTCATCGTCCCCCAGCACAATGCTCGGATTGCAAAGCTGAACTTGCCGGTTTATGCGGTCGATGCGAATGGGATGGTTCCGCTGTCAGCGTTGCCGAAGGAAGAGTACGCGGCGTACACGATCCGGCCGAAGATCCATCGCCTGTTGCCCGATTTGCCGCGCGTGATTAAGACGCCGCGCGTCGATGTTCAAGAGCCTTCGCTCGAGATCGACTGTCCGGAAACGACCGTCACCACTGACGACATCCCCGAGCTCGTGGCCCAGTGTGACATCGATCGCACTGTGAAGCCGTCGAAGCTCTATCACGGCGGCACAAAAGCAGGACGCAAGCGATTAACGCACTTCGTCCGGGGCATTCTCCCCTACTACGATAAAACACATAACGAACCATCGTTTGACGGCGTGTCGCGTCTCAGCCCGTACCTGCACTTCGGGTTTTTGTCGATCCAGGAGATTGTCGATGCGGTCGAACGTGCGAACGCGCCGAAACCAGCGAAGGACGCATTTCTGGAGCAGGCGATTGTGCGGCGTGAGCTGTCGTTCAATTTCACCCGACACAATCCGCATTACGATTCGTTACGATCCGTTCCGGACTGGGCGCAGCAAACGATGCGCGATCACGCGGACGATCCGCGCCCGCAATTGTTTGACGAAGAAACCATAGAAGCAGGTGAGACTTACGACGAGCTCTGGAACGCAGCGCAACTCGAGTTGGTCTGCACAGGTCACTTGCACAACTACGTTCGCATGTTGTGGGGCAAGCGAGTGATCGAGTGGACGCGCAGCTACGAGATCGCGTTCGAGTTGCTGGTCCATTTGAACAACAAGTACGCGCTCGACGGGCGTGATCCGAATTCCTACGCAGGCATTCTCTGGTGTTTCGGCAAACACGACCGCCCCTGGTTCGACCGCCCAATCTTCGGAACTCTCCGCTACATGACCTCGCAAAGCATGGCGAAGAAGTTTCGCGCGAAGGAATACATGGCTTTGCACGAAAAGTCATGTCAATCCTCATAATCATGTTATTCCTGTGAAGCATGACTTGGATTGCTGATGCGGCAACGAGTATTATTGCCGTCAAATACAGATCATGGCTTCAACAATTCGCGAGCTTTCAGGGCAGAACACCGTTTCCATTGCGGATCTCTACACGCAGGTCCGTGCGCGTACGATGCAAATCGTCGCGCCCCTCGAGATCGAAGACTACGTAATCCAAACCGCGGACTTCATGAGCCCGCCGCGCTGGCACATCGGCCACACCTCGTGGTTCTTCGAAACCGTGCTGCGCGCGCACAAGCCCGGTTACCGCGTCTACTCCGAAGATTACCTCTTCTACTTCAACTCTTACTACGAAGGCTTCGGCGAACGAATCGAACGCCCCAAACGCGGAACGAAATCACGACCAACCGTCAAAGAAACCGTCGCTTACCGGAACCACATCGACGAGCATATGCTCTCGATTCTGCAAGCGCCGGATCCGTTAGTGCTGGCACTGGTAAGGCTCGGGTTAGAACACGAAATGCAGCACCAGGAGTTGCTCGTTTACGACATCAAGCACCTGCTTTGCGATCAGTTCAACGCGCCAACAAACCCTTCACCGAAATCGACGAGCAAAGTTGAAGGCATGGCCGAGATCGAGGGCGGACTGTTCCAACTCGGCTACGACGGCAACGACTTCGCTTTCGACAATGAAAAGCCGGCGCACCAGGTTTATCTTCAGGACTTCGCAATCGACAAAGCCCTCGTAAGCAACGGTGATTTCCTCGAGTTCATTCACGACGGCGGTTACGAAAACTTCCGCTGGTGGTTTTCCGAAGGCTGGGCGGCTGTGAACGAGGAGCACTGGCGCGCGCCGCTTTACTGGGAACTTCACGACGGCGAGTGGATGATTCGCGACTTCTCCGGTCTCCATGCGGCAGCGAGCAAAAAAGACGAGCCCGTTTCGCACGTCAGTTTCTTTGAAGCTGCCGCGTTCGCGAAGTGGGCGGGCAAACGATTGCCGACGGAAGCGGAATGGGAGAAGGCGGCGTGTTATGATGCCGCTCGCAAAGTCAGAACGGCATTTCCCTGGGGCGACGCTGACCCCAACAGCGGCAACACCAATCTTTTCGAGAATGGTTACTGGTCTGTCGCGCCCATCGGCGCCTTTCCCGAAGGCGCGAACGGTTACGGATGCCAGCAGTTGATCGGCGACGTTTGGGAGTGGACCACTTCCGACTACGTGCCCTATCCGGGATTCAAATCAGAGTTTGACGAATACAACGACAAGTGGTTCGTCAACCAGAAGGTTTTGCGTGGCGGCTCGTATGCCACGCCGCAGTTGCACATCAGATCCACGTACCGAAACTTCTTTCATACCAACGAGCGGTGGATGATTTCGGGATTCCGGTGTGCAAAAGATCTGTAACCACAGATTTGACGGATTATCACAAAGACGGATCATCACAGATCGAGCCTGCCTAACTGAAGGAGAACAAAATGTCCCCAGAACTCCGAAGAGTGTTTTCGTGTCTGGTTCTACTGGTGTCACTGGCGATCCAAACGCCGCTGGTGCTGGCGCAGACGGGTGAGCGTAATAACACGTCGACCGACACACCCGGCGCCGGCGCAACCACGAGCGCTCCACGATCGACGGCAGTAAATCCGAAGTACACCACGCCAAAGTCAGCGCTCGACATGGCATACGGTGCAAAGATCGCCGAGTTTACGACCGAAAAGTTCTTCATGACCGAACTGGTCGATCACCTGCCGCTGTCAGACAAAGTGCCTTCGCCGGATAAGATTCTGGGTTACGTCATCGGCACCCCAAACAAGCTGACCTACACGAAGGACCAGTATCGCTACTACCGCGCGCTTGCGGCCGCATCGCCGCGCGTTCGTATCTTTACCGCGCCGGAAAAGAGCGAAGAGGGACGCGAGCAGATCCTGATCGTTGTGAGTGATGAAGCCAATCTCGCAAAGCTCGATCGTTACAAAGAGATAACCGCAAAACTTGCCGATCCGCGAAAGATCACCGAGGCTGAAGCACATGCGCTCGTCGCGGAGGGCAAGCCGTTTTACTGGGCTTCCGGAGCGATACATTCTCCCGAAACGGGTTCGCCTGAGATGTTGATGGAGATGGCTTACCGGCTCGCTGTCGAGGATTCGCCGTTCATCGAAGACATCCGCAAGAACATGATCGTGATGATCACGCCGACACTCGAAGTCGACGGTCGCGATCGCATGGTTGACCTGTACAACTATCGCAAAGCAAATCCGGGCAAACCGGCGCCGCCGCTGCTTTACTGGGGCAAGTATGTGGCGCACGACAACAACCGCGACAGCCTGGGACTCGCGCTCGCTCTGACGCGCAATCAGATGAAGACGTTTCTCGAGTATCACCCGACGGTGCTTCACGATCTTCATGAGTCAGTGCCTTACCTTTACACGATGACGGGCACTGGACCATACAACGCGTGGCTCGATCCGCTCGCGCTCGATGAGTTTCAGGTTCTGGCGTATCACGAAGTAGAGGAGATGACGAAGCGCGGCGTTCCCGGTGTTTGGACACACGGTTTTTACGACGGTTGGGCGCCAAACTACATGCTCTACATCGCAACGGGTCACAACTCCATCGGCCGTTTCTACGAAACGTTCGGCAACGGTGGCGCCGACACACGCGAACGCACGCTCGGCTCGAACCAGACCTCGCGCGTGTGGTACCGGCCGAATCCGCCGTTCCCGCGCGTCAACTGGTCCATGCGCAACAACGTCAACATGCAGCAGTCGGCGATCCTGTTTGCAATGAACTTTGTCGCGAAAGAGAAAGAGCGTTTTCTGAACAACTTCTATCTCAAGAGCAAACGCTCGATCGCGAAGGCGACCAACGAAGGTCCCGCAGCTTACATCATCCCCGGCGACACGCCGCGACCAGTTGAGGCTGCCGACATGGTGAATCTCATGCGGATGCAGGGCATCGAGGTGCATCGCGCAACCAAAGAGTTCAGCGTGAAGGAGCAGAAATACGCGGCGGGTTCTTACATCGTCAGGATGGACCAGCCGTATTCACGCATGGCCGACATGCTGCTCGATACGCAGTATTACAACGTCAACGATCCTAATCCTTACGACGACACCGGCTGGACGATGGGTCCGATGCGAAACGTCAAAACGATTCGCGTCCTCGACAGAGCGGTGCTCGAAGCGCCCGCCGAGTTGATCACGAAGGACGTGAAGGTCGTGGGCCAACTTACCGGTCCGGCGAATTCAGTCGCTTACATCATCAATCACAACACTGACAACACGCTCGCAACGCTACGCTTCAGGTTGAAAGACGTGAAGATGAGCGCCGCTGAAGACTCGTTCAAAATCGGCGACCAGCAGTTCAACACTGGCTCGTTTATCTTGAAGAAAGACGGCAACCCGTCGGATCTGAGGACGCGACTGGAAACGGCCGTGACTGATCTCGGTCTGAAGGCGATCGGCGTCGAGAAGCTTCCTGAGGTTAAAACTCACGAGCTTGCAGTTCCTCGCATCGCGATCGTCCACACATGGACCAACACGCAGAACGAAGGCTGGTTCCGCATCGAGTTTGACCGTCTGCAAATTCCTTACACGTACATCTCCGATCACGTGATTCGCAACACGCCGAATCTGCGCGACAAGTTTGACGTGTTGATCTTCCCGCCGGTCGGTGGCTCCGCACAGACCATCGTGAATGGCATGCCGATGCGTGGCGACCCGATTCCGTGGAAGCAGTCGGCACTCACGCCTAATTTCGGCACGTCACCCGATCAAACGGACGACATGCGCGGCGGAATGACGATCGTGGGCGTTGGGAATCTTCAGAAGTTCATCGAACAGGGTGGACTGTTCATCACGATCGGCAACATCTCGCAGATCCCGATCGACTACGGCATCACGAGCGGAGTTTCGATTCAGCAGTCAGACAGGCTCCGAGCGCGTGGCTCGATCTACAACGGAACGTTCTCCGATCGGAAGAGTCCGATTGCTTATGGTTACGATGCGGGTCTGCCGATCTACTTCAACCAGGCGCCGTTGTTCCAGATCGCTGCCGGAGGCGGTGGTGGGTTCGGCGGCGGCGGTGGTGGTGGCCAGGGAGCCGGTGGTGCTGAATCACGTGCTTCCGGTCGTGGTGGCGTTAGCGATCCTGACGTGATCCAGGCGATGCCTCAGCCGCGTCCGCCCGATCCGTCTAATCGCGCCAACACCGATCAGGACCAGCGCGAGAGCCCGTTCTTCGTGCCGCCGCAGTTGCGGCCGCGCGTCGTGCTGCGTTTCGCTTCTGAGGAGAAGAATTTGCTGATCAGCGGCATGCTGGCGGGCGGCAGCGAGCTTGCGAATCGTCCGGCTGTAGTCGACGTGCCTGTCGGTCGTGGTCACGTGGTGATGTTTGCGACCAACCCGATGTGGCGTCATCAGACGCAGGGCGAGTTTTTCCTGTTGTTCAATGCGGCTTTGAACTTCGACAACCTGGGCGTGGGCAGGCCTGAACCGCGCGCGCAAGGTCTACAATCGAGCGCCGGCGACGAAGATCAGTGACGACCATCCTGACCGACATCGAAGCGCGAGTGTTGGGTTCGCTGATTGAGAAGCAGGTGACTACGCCTGAGTACTACCCGCTGACACTCAACGCGCTAACACTCGCGTGCAATCAAAAGAACAACCGCTATCCGGTCACGAGCTATTCGGAGGCACAAGTGGCGGATGCCCTGGAGAGCCTGCGCGAGAAAAACCTCGCGTACGTTTTCTACGGCAGCACGAGCCGTGTGCCGAAGTACAAGCACGTGATGCCTGAAGTGATGCACCTGAATCACGCTGAAGTGGCGTTGATGTGTGTGCTCTTGTTGCGTGGCGCTCAAACGCTTGGCGAGTTGCGAGGGAATGCCTCGCGTCTGCACGAGTTTGCGAGTCTGGAAGAGGTCGAGCAGACGTTGAATGCGCTCATCGCGAGAGATCCGGAGCCGCTCGTCGCGCGTTTGCCGCGTCAGCCGGGACAGAAGGAAGGCCGGTTTGCGCACTTACTTTCGGGAGAAATCGACATCGAAGTGGCTTCTGCTGCAATGCCGGTTGCCGCCGCTCCGCGGCGTTCGAGTCTGGAGCAGAAAGTCGACGAACTAGCCGCCGAGGTCGAAAGCTTGAAGCAGCAGTTCGAGGAGTTCAAGAAGCAGTTCGAGTGAGCGCGGATTTCACGGATTGTGCTTTGTGCCTTTTGTGGGACGCGTTATAATGCACGTCCCTTATGAGTCTCGACATCTTTCATCCAGCAGTGGCGCGCTGGTTTGCGCGGAGTTTTCCCGCGGCGACCAGCCCTCAGCTACGCGCATGGCCTGAAATCAAGAAGCAGCGACACACCTTGATCGCTGCGCCCACCGGATCAGGCAAAACTCTCGCTGCATTCATGTCAGCCATCGACGATCTCGTACGGCTTGGGGTCGAGGGAAAACTCGACGATTCGACTCACGTCATCTACGTCTCACCGCTAAAAGCACTCAGCAACGATGTTCAGCGCAATCTTCAGGTGCCGCTCGAAGGGATTCAGGCGGAGCTGAAAGCACTCGGACTGCCTGAGGTCAACATTCGCACTCTCGTCCGCACCGGCGATACGCCCCAGTCTGAGCGTACGGCGATGACGAAGCGTCCGCCGCATATCGTGGTCACGACGCCTGAGTCGCTCTACATTTTGCTCACGAGCGAAGGTGGCCGGCGCATGTTGGAAACCGCGCGGACGCTGATCGTCGACGAGATTCACGCTGTCGTGGGTGACAAGCGTGGTTCGCACCTCGCCCTTTCCATCGAACGCCTCGAAGCGCTCGTGCGCCAGCATGCGAACACAAACGGCAGCTCTTCTTTGATTCGAATCGGACTGTCAGCCACACAACGTCCGATCGAGGAAGTCGCGCGCTTTCTCGTCGGGGCGCGAAATCTCGACACCGGCAACAGTCCAGGCTGCACGATCATCGACAGCGGCCACGCACGAAAACTCGACATAGCGATCGAGTTGCCGGAGTCGCCTCTGCAGGCTGTGATGTCGGGTGAAGTTTGGGAAGAAGTTTACGACCGGTTGGCACAATTGATCCGCCAGCACCATACGACGCTGGTGTTTGTGAACACGCGACGGCTGGCTGAACGCGTGGCGAGACATCTGGGCGAGCGCCTCGGCGATGAGAACATCGCTGCGCACCACGGGAGTCTTGCACGTGAACAACGGCTGATTGCCGAGCAAAGATTGAAGTCGGGCGAGCTGAGTGCACTGGTTGCGACGGCTTCGCTCGAGCTTGGCATCGACATCGGCGATGTAAATCTCGTCTGCCAGCTTGGTTCAACTCGTTCCATTGCGAGCTTCCTGCAGCGTGTTGGTCGTTCAAATCACACTGTCGCTGGATTTCCGAAAGGTCGCATCTTCCCGCTCTCGCGTGATGAGCTGGTTGAGTGTGCGGCGATTGTGGATGCTGTGCGGCGCGGAGAGCTGGATCAACTCGAGATCCCCGAGAAGCCTCTAGACATTCTCGCGCAGCAAATTGTCGCGGCAGTCGCTGCTGAAGAGTGGGCCGAAGATGATCTCTTCGCGATGGTTCGCAGTGCTTATCCCTACCGGAATCTTGAACGCGAGCAGTTTCACTCAATCGTCCGCATGCTCGCCGAAGGTTTCTCGACGAAGCGAGGCCGGCGATCCACTTACCTGCATCATGACGCGGTCAACCAGCGTTTGCGTGGGCGGAGGGGAGCCAGGCTGGCAGCCATTACTTCCGGTGGTGCGATTCCTGATACGGCTGACTATGCGGTCGTGCTCGAGCCCAGCGAACTGGTTATCGGGTCCGTGAATGAAGACTTTGCGATCGAGAGTTTGCAAGGCGACATTTTCCAACTCGGAAACACTTCATGGCGTGTGCTTCGGGTAGAGCAGGGCAAGGTGCGTGTTGAGGATGCCCACGGGCAGCCGCCGTCGATTCCGTTCTGGCTGGGTGAGGCGCCCGCGCGAACGCATGAGTTGTCGGTGTCGGTGTCTCGTCTCAGGGAAGAGGTGGCTGAGCGGGTTGTAACCACGGATGACGCGGATAAAAAGATCGATCTTGAGCCTGCGGTTGAGTGGTTGATTCAGGAAGTTGGCGTCTCGCGTTACGCGGCCGAGCAGATTGTCGAATATCTCGCGGGGGCGAAGATCGTGCTTGGCGTGATGCCTTCGCAGGACAATCTCGTGCTGGAAAGGTTCTTTGACGACAGTGGCAGCATGCAGCTGGTGCTGCACTCGCCGTTCGGCAGTCGTTTGAATCGCGCCTGGGGACTCGCGCTCCGGAAGCGGTTTTGCCGGAAGTTCAATTTCGAACTACAGGCTGCGGCGACTGAAGATGCAATTGTTCTTTCACTTGGACCAACACATAGTTTTCCGCTCGACGACGTTTTCCACTACCTCAACTCGAAGACTGTGCGCCAGCTTCTTTGCCAGGCGTTGCTCGATGCTCCGATGTGGAACATTCGCTGGCGCTGGAACGTCACGCGTTCGCTCGCTGTGCTGCGGCGACGCGGTGGCAGAAAGATCCCGCCGCAGTTGCAGCGCATGGACGCAGAGGATCTGCTGACGGCGATCTTCCCGGACCAGCTTGCGTGTGCCGAAAACCTGACGGGCGGCGAGCGAGAGATCCCGTCACATCCGCTTGTGGACCAGACAGTGAAAGACTGCCTCGAAGAAGCGATGGACGTCGATGGCCTCGAGCGTTTGCTGACCTCGATCGAGCGCAACGAGAAGAACCTTTTCGCGCGCGACGTGATCGAAGCATCGCCGTTGTCTCAGGAGATACTCAACGCACGTCCGTACGCCTATCTCGACGATGCGCCGCTCGAAGAACGCCGCACGCGCGCGGTATTTCAGCGGCGCTGGCTCGATCCGGAAACCGCCAGCGACATGGGCAAGCTCGATCAGTCTGCGATCGATCGCGTGCGTGAGGAGGTTTGGCCCGAGCCGCGAAATGCAGATGAGCTTCATGATGCGCTCGTCGAGATGGGGTTTCTCACCGAAGCGGAAGGCTTGAACTGGCAGGAATTCTTCGCTGAGCTGAAGAACGATCGACGTGCAGCGGTGTTGACCACCGGTGATTTGACAAAGCGATTGTGGGTTGCAGCGGAGCGCCTGCCGCAAATCTCGCCGGTTTATCCGAACGCTGAATTGCAGCCGCCGATCACAGCGCCGGAAAGTGTGTCGCGCACGGTTTGGACTCCCGAAGACGCGCTTGTCGAGATCATTCGCGGCCGATTGGAAGCGTCGGGGCCAGTCACGGTCGATCAGCTTATCGCATCGTCTGGTCTCAACAAGCTGGAAATCGAAACCGCCCTGCTGCGGCTTGAAGCTGAGGGTTTCGTGATTCGCGGGAAGTTCACACCCGGAACAACGCAAACGGAGTGGAGTGCGCGACGACTACTCGCGCGCATTCACAGTTACACATTGAATCGTCTGCGACAGGAGATCGAACCTGTCGCCAGCACCGACTTCATGCGTTTTCTCCTCGCGTGGCAGAAAGTCGCGCCCGATCAGCAAGTCGAAGGCCCCGAAAGTTTGCGCGCACTCATCGAGCAGCTCGAAGGTGTCGAGGCGCCCGCGGCTGCGTGGGAAGGCGAACTTCTGCCCGCTCGCATGGTCGAGTATGACCCTGCGTGGCTGGACGCTTTGTGTTTGTCGGGTGAAGTCGTGTGGGCACGTTTGACGCCACTCTCGCGTTCCGCAGGCGAGAATGGAGAAAGATCGCGCGGCTCTGGTCCAGTGCGAAACACTCCAATCGCGCTTCTTCGTCGCAAGAATTTTGCACTCTGGAGTTCCGTGTTTCCGCAGCCGGCACCAACCAGCACATCTGAATTCTCAACCACGACACAGATGGTCTACGACTGTCTCTCACTGCGTGGCGCGTCGTTCTTCACTGACATTGTCGAGAACACAAAGCTCCTTCGAAGCCAGGTTGAAGAAGCACTCGCAGAGCTCGTCGCAAACGGCGTCGTTGTTTCTGACAGCTTCGCCGGTTTGCGAGCGTTGTTAACACCTGGAAGTCGCAAGACGCAGGCGGCTGCACGTCGCAAGCATCGCCAACCTGTTTACGACATGGTCAGCGCGGGCCGCTGGTCAATTCTCCAGCGCGCTAACACAAGTCAGACTGCGACCGATCAGGCGCTGGGAGAGGAAGTCGCGTGGGTCCTGCTGAAACGCTACGGCGTCGTGTTCAAACGTCTGCTCGAGCGGGAAGGCGTGGCCGTGCCCTGGCGCGTGCTGTTGCGCATCTATCATCGACTCGAAGCGCGTGGCGAGATTCGTGGCGGACGTTTTGTCGGCGGTATTTCCGGTGAACAGTTTGCCGTACCCGAAGCGATTGGAATGCTGCGATCGATTCGTCGCGCAGGCCCGCAGGACAGTATGATTTCCGTGAGTGCAGCCGATCCTTTGAACCTTGTCGGCATCATCCTTCCCGGCGCGCGCATTACAGCCCACACGAGCAACCGAATTCTTTACCACGACGGCGCTCCCATTGCCTCTTTCGAGTCGGGCGAAACCCACTTCCTCGTCGAACTCAGCCGCGCGATGGAATGGAAAGCCAAGGCCGCCCTGATGCGCAAAGCCACGCGCCCCGAACTCCGCTCCTACCTGCAACGTCCTGCCTGACGTCAGAAGCAACCGAAATACTCGCGTCCCGTTTCTACACACTGCCAGCCGCCAAATGGCATCGTTGATCGGGCGTGATTTGCCCACTGCTTCTTCTTCTTTTTAGGGAGCAGCTGATCTAAGTAATACTCACAGTGAAAGGACACCCAGTACCATGGCGTACAGTGTTGCTGCGGCAGGCCCGGCTCGTAACCCGAGGTTTCTCCCCCTCCTCCTCCGTCCGGTGGTGTAGGTCCCGTTGTCATATTCCAACTCACCGCGCCAGCAGCTCCCGGCTGCCCTGCGCTTCCACCATTGCCGCCAGAACCCCCAGTGCCTGAAGCTGCCACCGAACCAGCGCTGCCACTTTGAGCGGCATCACAGCCGAATACACTGCCTCCATGTCCGCCCGCGCCCGGCGAACCTGCGGATCCGCCCGCACCTGATGATCCTCCAATTCCTCCCTGACCTCCAGCGCCTCCTTGAGCGTTGACGGATACCTGGCTAACGTCATACCCAAAAGGAAAGTTGACGACTACCGAACCTCCCGCGCCCCCATTGGCACCGTTGCCACCCTGGCCGCCATTTCCGCCTGCGCCTCCGGCCCCGGCAGCACCACCGGTTCCTCCGTCTCCCAAACCACCTGCCTGACAGTTACAACTGGCTCCATTCCCGCCGGCGCCGCCATTTCCGCCTGCTCCTCCGGTGCCACCGAACCCGGCGTGTCCACCGTTGCCACCATCTCCGCCCTTAGTAATGACGTTGAAGGCTCCGGCGTTGATGCTAGTAATGTTGATGGTCTGACTGCCTCCTGGGCCGCCGGCTGTACCGTTGGTGCCGTTACCTCCGTGTCCGGCTGCTGAGCCGTTTCCACCCGCGGTGCCAGACCCACCGTTCCTGGTGGTTGAACATGAACCCTGAGCGCCGCCTTGACCAGAAGCGCCACTATTGCCGTTTGAGCCAACACCACCCATAACCCCGTTACTGCCAGGTGTGCCGCTCGTGTCCTGCAGCAGATTGGCGTGATGGGCCACGGTTTTGCTCTGTTTAGAGATACTCGCTCGCTGTTTGAGAGACTCCAGCCACTCTTTTCGGCCGAGACCACTTGTGTCGATAGTTACGACGGTTTCGCGTCCGTTACTAACGTTGGCTGAGTCAAGTGCAAAGAAATGAAGATTGTGGGGGCCTTTAAGTGTCGGAACTCGCCCGGTAAAGTTGACGCGGCGGGCAATGATTACTGTATCGCTCTCGATTTTCACTTTTTCAGGTAGGGTAAGCATATCGGCCAGCACAACACCGCGTAAGCTTCCCGAGTTAACCTTCGAGAGATACATCTGGGGCACGCCGAGCAGTTGAGGACGTAGCTTCTTCCTGCCATTCGCAGTGAACAGCAGTTGTGCCTCCAATTCGACACCTTCGTCTTTGAGAAGTTTTGCTACCTGCCGGATATGGATTGACATCAGCTTGGCGTCTTGTAATTTTGCTTGTTGTGCAGGTGTTAACTTCAAAACTTGAGATTGTCTGGAGATCCCGGCGCTTCCTGCCGAACCGAACCCAGGAGGTAACAATACTGCGGCGATTGCAACCGCGATTCCTGCGGAAGTGAAGAAACTGCGATTTCTACGAGATTTTGCGCTGAATTTACTGCGTCCACCACAGTCACGGTGGGGTGCGGAGTTGAGGAGCGTTCGTGACATCTTGTCACCGCCTTGTTGGAGGATGGAAAGTCGACGCTCTCTTTAACACAGTGATCTTTACATATCAAGATAAATCGAACAGATAAATCGGCGAGATGTTGCAGTTTTAATTGAATGTGGAGATTAGCCGCAGAGATGATGGACCATGATGGTCCATCATCGGGCATTGGCCTGCCCGCAGGATTTAGGTAGACCATCGTGAGGGACTTCTTTTAGTAACAGCCAATCAACGTAGGACCAGAAAACCAATCCGTGCACTTTTCACGTGTGACGCCGGGTTCGTAACCCCCGTTAATGCGACCTCTACCATTTTTGAAATCAGCTACATTTTGAGCAAGCGAGCCCGACATCCCGGGGCTTCCAGGAGTACCAGGATTACCTCCCCTTCGTCCAGCCGTTCCACGAGCTGATGGGCCAAAGCTGCCATGTCGTCCCGTGGCGCAGCCACGCCCCCCGCTGCCCGGATTTCCGGTCGCTCCACTAACTCCGGCTGAACCTCCAGCACCAGCCTGACCTCCTGAACCTCCGCGCGCAGTTATGCTGAGTTTATTGAGGTGGTACGTGGCAGGAACGGTAATCACGATTGTTCCAGCAGTCCCTCCATTGCCGCCATTGCCCCCTTCGCCTCCGGCTCCAGCAATGCCCCCTTCTCCTCCGGCACCGCCAGCGCCGCCATCACCGATTGCGCCCGGGCTGCAGTGGCAACCTGGGCCATCCCCTCCCTGTCCACCGTTCCCGCCCTTTCCGCCGTCGCCTCCGACGCCACCTGGTCCACCTTTGCCACCGTCTCCGCCTGTAGCAACTAGTTTGAAAGAACCACCATTTGTGCTGCCGAACATAATCGTTTGGTTGCCGGCATTCGTTCCGTCGCTTCCGCGGGTTCCTGCACTACCATCCGCGCCTGCTGCCCCATTCGCTCCTGGCTCTCCAGCTCCGGCCTCCTGAACCACTGAACATGATCCTTTTTCGCCACGAGCGCCGTTGGTCCCAGTTTCCGCGGACTCACCTTTGGTGCCTGCAATACCAGCCGCTCCTGCAAGACCGCTCGTATCGATCGTAATGACGGTCTCCGGCTCATTGACACTAATCGAATCGAGAGCGAACAGATGAAAATCGTGTGGACCAGTGATGTTGGGAGCGACACCCTGAAAAGTGACGTGATTGGCAATGATCAATGTGTCAGCTTGTAATTGGGATCTCTCAGGTAAGGTGAGGCGATCCGCCAGCAAAATACCGCCCAACGTTTCCGAAGCAACTTTGGAGACATACATGTCCGAATAGGGGCTGAGTCGAGAGCGAAGGCTATGCCTTCCGTTGGGGGTAAATAAGAGTCCCGGCTCGATCAGAACATGCGTGGCCTTTAGGATTCTTGCCACCCTTCTAATGTTTGTAGAAAGGATTTTGACCTCTAAAAGCTCATTATTGCCTCCGACTGCTGTTTGGCTTAAAGCTTTTGATTTCGGTGAAGTTAGTAGGATGGCGCAGATTGCTAACGCCAGAAAGACTCGTGCAAAGGATGCTCCAGACATGTTGTCACCACTAATGAGGAATAGCGAGAGCTTCGGCGTTTGTACCACCCCTCTCGGTTCCGGTCAATGAGATTCACCCAGTTTACATTCCCAAACTGGAGTTTACTGTTAGCAAACACACGAAATGGTATCGGAGCAGGTCCGGATTCCCAAAATTTCCGCGGAAAATGCCCCGGCACGGCAGTTGCCAAATACCCCACACAAAGGAGGTAAGACTTATGAAATTAGCTTACTCGAGTAAAAAAGTTGGTGGGTATTTACTGGCTTTCTTCCTACTGTTTGGAATCATAACAGTTGCCAGCTCAAGTGCTCAGGCGCAGTGGCAACGCGATCGGGATGATCGATGGGAACGCCGTCGGGACAGACGCGAAGACAGGTATGAGCGTCGACAGGGCCTTCAGATCGCTCGCGAGCGTGGCTACAGCTACGGATTGAATGTAGGTGCCGCTGATGCACAGCGCCGCCAGAGCTACAACCCACAGCGTTCACGTTACTGGAGAAACGGTACGGAAGGCTACGATGACGACTTTGGCAACAGAGGCCAGTATCGTCAGGTTTTCCGCAACGCGTTCGAGCAGGGCTACCGCGAAGGCTACCAGCGTTATGCGTACAACAACCGCCGCTGGGACAACCGTCGCTATGACAACCGCTGGCCGCGGTACTAACCGGTAACCACTTTTAACTCCTAAACCTGAAGGGCGCCAAAACCGGCGCCCTTCAGCACTTTTAAACCTGCCCCGCGAACGAAAACTGGAAACTCCGGACGATTGGCACTGCCTTAATGTGGACAGGCGTTAATCCTAGTTCAGCAAGGTGCCCATGAAAGTAGCTCAACAAAATCAAACCCTCTCGATGGAATTTCCACTCACAAACAGTCGCCGGCATACATTTTCGTTGCTCCGCCGGCCGTTCAGGTTTTCATTGGTGAATCCGAGAACTTCCGTGCCCTCAACCGAAGAATTCATGCGTGTCAACAACGCGACCGTGCGCGAAGGCAAGACGCATCGCGTGTGGCCGCCTGAAGTCTTGCGTAAGTTTCAGACGGCGGAGATCGTCACCGAGCTCCAAACGCAGCATTACGTTTTGCGCGACCGCAGCATTTCTCCCGTCGCGCGCTAAACCACGCAGCAAAAGCAATAGGTCATATAGGTCGTATAAGACTTATATGACCTATATTAGTTCGTCGTAGTTGAACTTGTCGCAGCCCGGTTTTGTTCGTCGAGCCAGGTTTTGAGCGGCGCGAAGTAATCGATGATCGCAGTTGCATCCATCTTCTCTTCGCCCGTCATCGCCTTCAACGCAGCCGGCCACGGCTCACTCGCTCCCATCGCCAGCATCGCCTTCAGTTTCTCTCCAGCTTTTTTATTCCCGTAGATCGAACACTGGTAAAGCGGACCACTAAATCCCGCTTCTCTACACAACGCACGGTGAAATTGAAACTGTAAGATCGCCGCGAGGAAATAACGCGCGTACGGCGTGTTCCCAGGCACGTGGTACTTCGCGCCCGGATCAAAATCCTGTTCGGTGCGCGCCACGGGCGCTGCTACTCCCTGGTACTTCTCACGCAAGTCCCACCACGCCTTGTTGTAATCGTTCGGCCCAACCTGGCCTGAAAAAACTTTCCACCGCCACTGGTCCACCAGATAACCAAACGGCAGGAACGCCACCTTGTCGAGCGCGCGATTCAGCAGAAACCCGATATCGGCTTTCGGATCCGGCACCTCGTTGATCAACCCGAGCTGTTTCAGATAAGGCGGCGTTACTGACAGTGCGATCGTGTCGCCTATCGCTTCGTGAAATGCGTCGTTCGCACTCTCCCGGAAGAGAAAAGGTTTCGTCGCGTAAGCCATCTGGTAATAGTTATGACCCAGCTCGTGATGGACGACAGAAAAATCCTCCTCGTTGATCTGAATGCACTGCTTCAGCCGGACATCCTTCTCATAGTCAATGTCCCACGCACTCGCGTGACAGACCACTTCCCGATCCGCCGGCTTCTTAAACAGCGATCGCTCCCAGAACGTTTTCGGTAACGGTTCGAAACCTACCGAAGTAAAGAACTGCTCACCATAACGCACCATCTGCAACTCATCGGTGTTTCTCGATTTCAGTATCTGCGTCAGGTCGTACCCGCGATCCGCGTTTTCCGGAGCCAGCAGCGGATAGATGTTTCCCCACGTCTGCGCCCACATGTTGCCGAGCAGGTGCGCTGGTATCGGCTTGTCTTCCGAAACGATCTCCTTGCCGTACTTCTCGCTCAACTTGCGCCGCGTGTACGTGTAAAGCGAATCGTAAAGCGGTTTAACTTGCTGCCACAGCCGCTCCATCTCGGCCGCAAAAGCATCGGGCTCCATGTCGTACTTCGAACGCCACATCGCGCCCGTGTCCGCAAAGCCCATCTCCTTCGCGCCCTTGTTGCTGAGCTCAACAAAGCGCACATAGTCTTTGCGAATCGGGATCGCGATCTGATGCCAGCCCACCCACGCGCGCTTCAGTTCCTCGGGATCCCGGCTGTTGCCCATGATCTCTTCAAGCTCGGTGAGCGAGAGACACTTGCCCTTGTCGCCGTCCGGGCAGTACTTGCCCTTGCCGTAATCACCTTCCATCGACGCGGCAATTTTTGTGAGCTCGCTGCGCTCGCGCTCATCTTTCGGCGCAGGCAGCGTGAGAAGAAGTTTCAGGAGTTTGAGTTTGCGTCTCGCTTCGGGCGAGAGGTCCACGTTCTCGTAGCGACGTGCCTGCTCGGCGAGTTCGGTAGTTGCTGCGATCAGGTTTTCGTTCGCGTCGGCAGCGAGTGCTTCAGTATCGTCGGTGATGAAAGTGCTCTTTATCCAGTCTGCACGAGCAGACTTGATACTGAGGTCCAGCAACCGTTTTTCGGCGTCGGCGATAAATCTCTCGGCGTCCTCTTTTGTGCCTGAGCCTGGGTTCGCAACGAGATTTGGATCGTTAGTACACGACATAAGCAGCAGTCCCACAGTGATAACAAAGACGACGCCAATCCAGAGTTGGCGGCGTTGAACGATGAAGCTCACCATTAACCTCCTGAGGAGTCATTCAGTTTTCCGACAACAAAGGGGATTTGCGAATCAATATAGCGGGGATTGCAAGCGGGCGCCACCCGCCGACTCGTGGGAGGCGCCCGGCGTGAAGAAGTTCATTGCAAGGGCACAATGAGACAAACCGGTACTGCTGCTGGCAGTGAGGTCCAGCCAAAGTTCAACATCAGTATTGCAACTGCTTTTTATGGACGGACGATACCCTTCTTGATATTTCGCTGCCACGCTTCGTAATTTCGAATGCGGCGTTTGGCCTGTTTACGAGTCAGCTTCATTTCCTGAGCAACATAATCGATCCGGGCCGTGCGGTCCTTTTTCTTATCAAACCGGTCCCCCGGCGCTCTGAGGTAAAACTTGTAGGCGGTGGACCATTCTGCTTTTACTTCATCGGTGGCTTGAACGCCCCGTTTCTCTGGCATATGCCTGCGGGCTCCCTTCAGGAGGATTTGGTGACGGGGATTCTACACGGAGCATTTTCGAATTGCGAACGAAATTGAGCAGTTTTCGCAGTGTTTTGCTAGTTTTTCTTGAACCACTTGATGAGCGACAGCGTGCTCAGAACGATTGCAATTCCAACGAGTGCGTAAATGAAATATGCGAGCACGTCCGAGTTGATCCACGCGATTAACTGGCGTCCAAAATACAGTGCCAGCACGGCTTCAATGCCAAACCGCAACAGCCGGCCCACGAAAACGGTGAGTAGCAATTTTTTGCGTGGAGTCTGCAACGCCGAAGCAGTCATAACAGCGGGCGTGAACGGGAATGGAGGAGGCATTAGAGTCGCCAGGAAAACCGTGATCCCGCCCTTGTTCTCCATTTTCGATTTGAGCTTTTTGATTTTCTTCTCGCTAACGAAGCGTTCCAGTCCTTTTTCTCCGGCCTTTCGCATCAGCATGTCGATCAGAAACACGCCGACCACCGATCCGATCGCTGAAACAAGAACGTACGCTATCCAGATGGCACTGTCGCGATTTGAACTCACGAGGGCAATCAACAGCAGATCGTTTCCAAACGGCAGCACCAGGAACGAAGAGTCGAGCGCGCTCATGAGAAACAGGCCGAAGATACCCAGCCTGAGGAAAAACCGCAGAATGGATGCAGTACTAACGAAGAGGAGAAGTCGAGCAAACGTCACTGTAGAACCCTCCTCGCCCTACTTCAAACGCGTGGGTTCAGGCGGAGAAGGATCGGTGATCGGCGGCGGTACGTCCGGCTCGCGAATAGGAGACGGTGGTTGTGGATCGAGGTCAGGAGGCAGGGGAATAGGATCCGCATTCTGATCCGCCGGATCGTACGGCGTTGTTGGTGGAATTTCTGGCTTCTTAATCGACACTGGCAAACCCCTTGTTCTTTATCTTGTAAACGTGGTTAATCCTGTCGAATATCGACGATTCCCGAGAAAGCCGGTCGATTCACAGGTCCACCTTGTCTTCCCACGCCAAGCAAGCCCTGCACGATTGCCATCCGAGCCATAATTCTCGACTCGGTAAACTGAAATCTGCTCGCTAGCGTTTCAGAACGCTCGAAATCACTTCGTGCAAGCAATGCCAGTGCCTGACCGTAACGATTCACCATGTTCGTCAGGCCGTTACCACCTTGCAGCGCCATTTCGCCGTCACGAAACATGTTGATTTCGAAACCGCTCAACACAGATGCGGCGCTGAGCAACTCGTTAAGCTGGTTGATACCCGGCTCCAGCACTTCGAAACTACGAGCCGCATCTACCGCTGCGAAGGCGTTCGCAACTTTCAGTTGTTGTTCGAAATGCTCGTAACGAGTGGCACGGCGGTTGGTCAACTGTCTCGCTTCATCGAGCAACTGGATCGAGAGTTTCGGATTATCGTCCTGCGCGTCGCGTGCGAGCTGCACCAGTAGATCGATCTTTTCGTTATCAGTCTGGAGCCTCGCAACGCTCTGACGAATTTCGTCGAAGCGTGCGCCTTCGGCTTTCTTCGCCATTTCACGAAAATCGATTCTCTGGATCACGACGTCGCGCGCATTGTTTTGCAGGTGATCGTTTGCGATCTGGCGCGCGCGTTCAGTGTCGCCTTCTTCGAGCGCCTTGAAGGCCGCCTGCTGGTACAGACGCGACTGCATCTGCTGTGGCGCAGTTGCCGCAGCCTGGACCAGTGCATCCGCGGTCGGGTTGCCCTGCATCGAGTTCATTGTCTGGGCAAAACTCTGCGTCGGGTTGTTCAACATACCCAATTCCGTCATCTTCTGGCGGAGCGCGGACGCTTTCGCGGGAAGATGTTGATCGATCAACGGCAATGAGATCATCAAACTCGCGAGCAACCGGCGCGCGTTGTTTTGCTCGATCTGCGCTTCAGTCGGCGCTTGTGGACCACTGACCATGCGTGCAGCGCCCGGTACAGCCGTTACGGCCCGGCGTTGATTCCCTGGACCACCACCACGCTGATTGTTTTGCGACGGCTGCACCTTTAATGCTGCATCAACTGCTGCTGTTAGAAGGTCGAGGTAAAGCGACTGTTCAAGCACCGGCCGGCGTCCGGAACCAGGATTACTTTGCTTATTCGCGTCGTCCGTGTTTGAGGTAGTTGGACGTGGACCAGGTGCCAGCAACGCTTGCGCCAGCGTTGCCGCTTCATTGTTCGTCGCCAGGTTTGCGGTCTGCAGTCGTTTGACAGTCTTTTCCGCGAGCTTTTGTGCGGCGGCTTCGTCCTGCCGAGAGAGTTGGTTGATGACTTCACCGATCGTTCGTGGAAACTGCCCCTTGTCCATCATCAGCTCAGCGTTCTGAGCTGCGAGTTTTGGATCGAGAGTCGCGATGCGCGCGAGTAGTGCCTGTTCGAGGTTTTCTTCAGAAGTCACTTGCAGGCGTGGTCCACGTTGATCGGCAACCGGCTGTGTTGATGCAGGAGGCTTGGTTGCAGCGAGTAACTGGTAAGCGAGTGCTGCATCGTGACGAGCGGCAGCGAGCACAAGATCCTGGCGCAATTGGTACGAACGGAAGTTCTGCTGTGGCTCGGGGCGGTTACCACGTCGCTCAACGGTGGCAGCCTGCGCGCGTCCGAGTTCTGCAACTCCCTCCGCAGCCATCTGAAACAGCGAGCGGGCGCGGCCCTGGTTCTGGCTCCAGAGCATGTCGGCGCCGTTTATCTGAACGCGAACACGGTTCTCGGTCAGTCGCAGCGATTGCGCTTCGTCAATCACCTGTTCGAGCAGACGGTAAGCATTCTTCTCCCTTTCGGCCTTTTGTTTGTCAAGTTCTTCAGCGGATTGAGTTTGCGCGGGCTGATCCTGGGCAGAAACAGGCCACGCCGAAAAAGATGAGAATGCGACAATCAGGGCCAAGGCAAATAGTTTCTTCATGGGCATTACCTCTGCGCGAACTTGCGCGAAATCTTAACACGTGGTCCTTGTGATGCAGAATCCCTGGGCTGCGGTAGCTGCGACTCTGCGGGGCGTTTACGGCTGACTCGATCGGAACTTCCAAACCCTCTTGCCGTATAATCCCCCGACATGTACTGCCCGTCCTGCGGTTCTGAAGAACGCCAACTCAGCCAGTTCTGCCGCGCTTGCGGCACAGACCTGCGCATTGTCAGAAACTCGCTCGAGAGCCCCGACGCGATCACGCAGTCGGCGATTTCCGCGCGCGAACACATCGGGATGGCCGTTGCGGACAAGATCCGGCAGATGAGTACGGCGAAAGATCTGCAGAAGGTTGCGGAAGAGGTGTTGCCGCAGTTTGAGAAGTTTCTCGAATCGCCGGAAGAGAAGCGTTTGCGACGGATTCGGGCAGGCATCATCACTGCTGCAATCGGATTAGGTGCAACAATCGTCGTCATGCTGATGGCCTTCGACAAGATTGACGTATTCCCGTTCGTAACTCCAGCGCTCATAACTTTCCTCGTCGGCATTGGCGTGATCATCAACGGGCTGCTGTTCACTGTCCCCAAGAAGTCACTTCCAGGCGACATCAACGACGCGCTCTCGCAAAGAATGCTCGATGCGACTTTGAATCGCACTCCCGCCGAGATACCCGCGCCGAATAATTTGACCAACGAACTGCCGCCCGCGCGCAAACCGCAATCAGTCTCGGTCACTGAACACACTACTCATCATTTGAAATCTTAGGAGAACCGGCGATGGCGGTTGTTTTGGAAGGAGGTTGCCGGGTCTCGACGATGCACGAAGGTGTGCCTGACGTTTTGGGCTCGCTCAAGGTCTGGAACCAGATCGGACGCGCGAACGGTGCTGACGCAATCTCGTTGCGTGTGCTCGAGTTTGGACCAGGAACCTCGCCCTCACTCAGCAACCCTGAATACGACGACGTGCTTTATTTGCTGGACGATATTGAAGACGCGGGTTGCACCGTAGTGATTGGTGAGCGTAGTTACGAACTTGGACCACGCACAGGCGTTTACGTCGGGCCGGGACAAACGTTGCGTGTTGAAAATCCTGGCCCGCGGGCGGTGACGTTCGTGAGTTCGCAAACTCCGGCGTCGAACGAGATGGCGGTTAAGACTGACGTCGCGCCCATTGTGAAGTTATCTGATCGCCGGGCGTTGCCGACGGCGGATCGCTGGTATCGAGTGTTGGTTGACGACGCGATCGGGAGTGAACAGGTGACGCAGTTTGTGGGATCGATCCCGCCGGGACGCGCGCCAGATCATTTTCATGAGTATGAAGAGGTGCTCTTCGTTTTACTTGGAGAGGGACGCATGTGGGCCGGCGAGACGAATACTCCGATTGGTCCAGGATCGTGTATCTATCTCCCGCGAAGGCAGGTCCATTGCGTTGAGAATACAGGCACTGGCGAGTTGCGTTTGTTAGGTGTGTTTTATCCCGCAGGTAGTCCGGCGGTCAGGTATGAAACCGCGGATTAAACGGAAAAATCGCGGATGTCCTTGAAGGGAGTATCAGGGTCATCAAAGTCGGGACGGTAGTAGTACGAAGCTCCGTCAAACTCCTGCACCCAGCCTTCCGTCATGCCGAGCTCTTCGAGCGCCGTAGTTGCTTTCATCCATTCCGATTCCCTGATCCTTCGCGACAGTAACACGTAACGTTTGTTCGTCTCCGCCTGGTGCGTCGGGTAGTACTGGGCCATCAAGGAGATCGCCACGCGCGGGCTCAGCTCGTCTCTGATCCATTCTATCGATTCACGAATGCTGCCGATGTCGTTAGGCAAAACGAGCAGCCGCACAACAAGTCCGCGTTTCAACAAACCCTTCTCGTCAAACACGAGCTCGTCGCCAGTCTGCCGGTACATCTCACGCAGCGCTGCACGCGAAAACTCTTTGTAGCCGGTGACTTTCGAATAAAGATAACCCGACTCGTCGTCGGCATACTTCAGATCCGGCAGGTAAATATCGACCACGCGGTCGAGCAGTCGTAAAACTTCAACTGAGTCGTACGCATTTGTGTTATAGACCACGGGCAGGCGCAACCCCTGTTGCGCGGCGAGCAGGATCGAGCGCGCCATTTGTGGAACGAAGTGCGTCGGCGAAACGAAATTCACGTTGTGACAGCCACGCGCCTGGAGTTCCAAAAGTATCTCCGCGAGACGTTCGTGAGTTATCTCGTTCTTGAGCTGCTGTTTGTGTGTTTGTGAAATCTGATAGTTCTGGCAGTAAACACAACGAAGATTGCAGTTGCCGAAGAAGATGTTGCCCGCGCCGTTGGTCCCAACGAGCGGCGGCTCTTCACCGAAATGCGGCGTGTAGGATGAAACTATCGGCAGCCGGCCTGAGTAACACGCGGCGATCTCGTTGTTCAGACGGTTGTTCAGGCAATCACGCGGGCAGACGGTGCAGCGTTCGAGCAGGCGCTCGAGCTGCTCGACGCGATCCGCGAGCAGGCCTTCGTTCAGCAGTGAAATGTATGAGGCAGTTTCCATTTATGCGTTT
>DASTQB010000181.1:0-6497 GCA_035761985.1 Pyrinomonadaceae bacterium | reverse complement strand
GACCGAGATGATGCGCGCAACGAGCGGGATCGATTCGCCCTTTAGTCCTTTCGGATAGCCGCTACCGTCCCACTTTTCGTGGTGATAACGAACGATATCCTCAACCGGGTAAGGGAAGTTGACGCGCTTGAGAATGTCGCCACCCACAGTTGGGTGAATCTTCATCTTCGCGAATTCAGCTTCCGTGAGTTTACCGGGCTTGTTGAGTATGTACTCAGGCACCGCGAGCTTGCCGATGTCGTGCAGCAACGCGCCTGCGTGCAGCGCGCGGAGCTCCTGTTCAGAGACGTTGAAAAGCCTGCCCATCTCCTTCGCATAGATCTGTGTACGACGCACGTGACCGTGAGTCGTCTGGTCCTTCGCATCGATTGCGATGGCCAGCGACTCGATAGTGTTCATGTGAATCGTTGCCATCTCCTCGACGTGACGCCGTTGCTCTGCTTCCGCGCGGCGCATCTCTTCGAGGCGTCGTTCGTTGAAGCGCACCAGGAAATAGACGAGGGCGCAGATGAGCAGACCGAGGATGCCGTCGGCGAGGCTCTGGTCAATGACTGCGCTATAAAACAGCCAGACCACGCTCACGACAGAGATGCTTGCGATAAGGGCGGTACTCTTCCAGTCGGCTTTCAACATTGCTGGGGCCCAATCCTTTGTAAGGTGATTTCAGCTCGCCTGGTAAGATGCCAAACACTGTTTGACACTGGCTAAACTATAGCCGTGACATGGATTTACGTCAACAGATATCAACGGATTTGGGGCTAATCCGCGGATAAAAGCTGATCTGCGAGGGCAGAAACCTCATTTACGGGCTGTTGGCAGGCGTAATGTACGCAAACGTACGCTGTTGGCCGGCCATTTTGCAGCGGCCGGTTCTGCAAGAGCGGGATGTTTTCAGACCCGAAGCCGGGTGCGACGACCTTGTTTGGAAGGTACCTGCGCCAGGCTTCGTGAAGGAGCGGGTGTATGTCTTCGGGATCGTTGCCGACGATGGCGATCTCCTTTGGCGTGGAGAGCAGAAAATCAGCGGCTGAGAGCGCGTAGCCGAAACCGGAAGGATACCGCCGGACCTGATCGGCGACTTCGCCCAAAACCGTAGTTGCTATCTCGCGGTAGTTTTCATTGTCGGTGAGTATCGCGAGGCGCAGCAGCGCCATCGCGGCGACGGAGTTTCCCGAAGGCGTCGCGTTGTCGAAGTAGTCTTTCGAACGAACGATCAGGTTTTCGTGACTCTTCCCGGTGAAGAAAAAACCACCGCCTTCTTCATCCCAGAACTCGTCAATCATTCGATCCGTTAACGTGATCGCTTCTTCCAACCAGCGAAACTCACCCGTGGTTTCAAACAACGTCACCAACCCGTCGATCAGAAACGCATAGTCTTCAAGATACCCGTTGAACTTCGCCTGGCCATCTTTCCACGTCCTCAACAGCGATCCGTCGCGACGGAGATTCGCAAGCACAAACTCCGCGTTCTTCCGCGCTGCATCCGTGTAATCCGCGCGATCGAGGACCACGCCGGCTTCCGCAAAGCTCGCCATCATCAAGCCATTCCACGCAGTGAGTATCTTCTCATCTCGGTCAGGCTTTATTCGCTGCTCGCGGAGCTCAAACAGTTTGCGTTTACTCTCGTTGAGCGAGTCGTGTAAAGCTGCCGCAGGGACGTTGTATCCGGTGGCGATCTCCTCGAGTGATCGCGTTACGTTCGGGATGTTCTTGCCTTCGAAATTTCCTGACTCGGTGATGTTGTAGTACGTGCAGAAGAGTGAAGCTTGCGTTTCGTCGAGCGCGTTCCGGATCTCGTTGATGTCCCAGACGAAAAACTTACCTTCGTGACCTTCGGAGTCTGCGTCCTGCGTCGAGTAAAAACCGCCTTCAGGATGAGTCATCTCGCGAAGCACGTAGTCGAGAATGCCTTCGACGGTTTCGCGCGCCAACGGCGCCTGGCTTACCTGGAAGTAGTGCAGGTAGAGGCGCGAGAGCAGGGCATTATCGTAAAGCATCTTCTCGAAGTGGGGCACGAGCCAGCGCGCGTCGACCGAATAGCGATGAAAACCGCCGCCGAGTTGATCGTACATGCCGCCATTCGCCATCTTCTGACACGTGTGCGCGACCATGTCGAGCGCCTCAGGATTGCCGGTTCGAAGGTGCGTGCGAAGCAGAAACTCGAGCGTCATCGCAGGTGGAAACTTGGGAGCACCGCCGAAGCCGCCGTTGGTCGAGTCGTAATTCCGGGCGATGCCTGTGTAAGCGGCGTCGAGTAGTTCAACGTCAATCGGGCGATCGGAACCGGCTGTTTCGCTGAGACGCTTCAATTCGCTCACGAGGGACTTACCGGTTTCGCGAATGTCATCCTGCCTGTCGCGATAAGCTTCGGAGACGCCGATCAGAACTCTCGGAAACCCGGGAATGTTGTAACGATCCTGCGGCGGAAAGTACGTGCCTCCGTAAAACGGCACGCCGTCAGGCGTGAGAAACACGGTCATCGGCCAGCCGCCGTGGTGTGTCATCATCTGCACGGCGTTCATGTAGATCTGATCGAGATCCGGGCGCTCCTCGCGATCGACCTTGATGTTCACAAACAGATCGTTCATCAACTTCGCGATGTCTTCGTTTTCAAACGACTCGTGCGCCATCACGTGACACCAGTGACAGGCTGAGTAGCCGATGCTCAGCAGCACGGGCTTGTTCTCGCGGCGCGCTTTTTCAAACGCTTCTTCGCCCCATGGATACCAGTCGACGGGATTGTGCGCGTGTTGCAGTAGATACGGACTGGTTTCGTGAATGAGATTGTTTGTGAATTCCCCTTGTTTCATAGGGACAGAGTACACCGATTGAAACCATCAGCCTAATCTGTGTAATCTGTGGACATGGAACGTGAAACGTTAGAGTTTGATGTGGTGTTTGTAGGTGCGGGTCCGGCTAATTTGAGTGGAGCGCTTCATCTCGCGCGGTTGGTGAAGCAGGACAGTTCACTCGGCGATGTCGAGATCGCCGTGATTGAAAAAGGCGCTGCCGTCGGTTCGCACATTCTGTCCGGCGCGGTGATGGACCCGAAAGCACTGCGCGAACTTATCCCCGACTTCGAAGAACAAGGCGCGCCGATCGAGTCGAAAGTCACAGAAGATCATTTTCTTTACCTGACGCCGAAGTTTGCACTTCGCTCGCCGATCACGCCGCCGCCCCTCAAGAATCACGGTTATTACATCGTTTCGCTGAATCGTTTGACAGCATGGCTGGGTGAGAAGTGTGAAGAAGCCGGTGTAAACATCTTTCCGGAGTTTCCAGGCGCGGATCTTCTTTACGACGAGAATGATCGCGTGATGGGCGTGCGCACCGGCGATAAGGGAATAGATAAAGAAGGAAAGCCGAGGGCCAACTACGAGCCCGGTGTCGATCTGCAAGCGAAGGTCACCGTGCTGGGTGAAGGACCACGCGGTTCGCTCACGAAACATCTCGTCGAGCGCCTTGGTCTCGACGAAGGGCGCGCGCCGCAAGTCTACAGTCTCGGGATTAAAGAGCTCTGGGAGTTGCCGGACGATCGTTATCCGGCGGGGCGCGTTACGCACACGCTTGGATTTCCGTCCGACACGTCAACGTACGGTGGCGGCTGGATCTACGGCATGCAGAATCGCGTGTTGAATATCGGCTACGTCACGGGTCTCGATTACAAAGATCCGCTGATCGATCCGCACGCGGAGTTTCAACGGTACAAGACTCATCCTTACATCGCGCGTCTGCTCGAAGGCGGCAAGATGCTGCGTTACGGTGCTAAGACGATCGCTGCCGGTGGTTACTTCGCGATGCCGCGCATGTACGCCGATGGTGTGTTACTCGTTGGCGACTCTGCCGGTCTACTTAATCCGCAGCGTTTGAAGGGAATTCATTCGGCGATCAAGAGCGGAATGCTCGCGGCGGAAGTCATTTACGAGGCCTTAAAGGCGAAGGATTATTCGGCCAAACAGTTGCAGAAATTCGAAACGGCCGTAAACGAGAGCTGGATCATTCCGGAATTGCGCAAGACGAGAAACTTCCACGCGGCGTTCAAGCACAATCGGTGGCTGGCGCTTCTCAACGGCGGGTTGCAATACGTGACGGGCGGGCGCGCGTGGGGCCTCTTCGATCGCGATCACTCACATGCCGGCCATCTGGAGATGCGGAAGTTGTCGAACTATGGTTACCGCGGCGACAACATCGAGCAGCGTTACACCGACTTACGTTTCGACGGCAAGCTCACCTTCAACAAGCTAACAGACGTCTATCACGCCGCGGTGGGCCATAATGAAGATCAGCCGGTACACCTGCACGTGCTGGACACGAACATCTGCTCGACGCGATGCGCTGAAGAATACGGAAACCCGTGCCAGCGATTCTGTCCTGCGGCTGTTTATGAAATGGTTGAGGATGGTGGAAACGGAAAGCGCCGTTTGCAGATCAACTTTTCAAACTGCGTTCACTGCAAGACGTGCGACATCATGGATCCGTATCAGGTGATCAACTGGGTCACGCCTGAGGGAGGCGGCGGCCCTGATTACAAGGGAATGTGAACCGCGGATGACACGGATTTTAAAATCCGATTTTCCAAATCCGTGTCATCCGTGGCCAATGCCTTACTCGGGCTGCTGCCCGTCTTTTTGCTTAATATCAAAGTGCACGCGGCCGCGCATCACCTCTTCCAGCGCGATGCGCGTCGGCTTGTGTTTCTGAGGATCGATCTCAATCCGCGGCTGGGCCCCCCGCTGTAGTTGCTTGCTGCGCTTCGCTGCCAGGATGATCAGCCGGTACTTCGAATCGACCTCCGGCCCCGCAGCTCTTTCCACTTCACCATCCACCATCTCTGTCGTAGTAGCCACTCGATTGCTCCTTCTATGACGCTATAAATTTAATTACTTTTCGCCCTCGATAAAATTCTGAATCACTTCGCGGACCATGCCTTCCTGCCGCATGCAGCGCGCACGCTCCGCGTGAATGATCGACGCAAGCTGCCCTGCTGCTGCCGCAACCTGGTCGTTGATGATCACGTAATCGAACGATGAATACTGGCGCAGCTCGTCCGGTGCGTTTCGCAAGCGCACTTCGAGCTCCTCGGGAGAATCAGTGCCTCTGTCGATCAGTCGTTGCCTTAGTACTTCGTACGACGGCGGCAAAATGAAGATACTCACCGAGTCCATCAACAACTGCCGCACACTCGAAGCGCCCTGCACGTCGACTTCAAGAATAATGTCGGCGCCTGCGGCAGTCTCTTCAAGGATCTGGCTCTTGGACGTGCCGTAATAATTACCGTGTACACACGCCCATTCGAGAAACTCACCCGCGCCAACCATCTCGTCAAACGTCTCGCGGCTGACAAAGAAATACTCGCGGCCATCGACCTCATTCAGACGTGGCGCACGAGTCGTGTACGAGACAGAATAGCTAAGATTCGGCACAACATCCAGCACATGCCGGATGATCGTGCCCTTGCCGCCGCCCGATGGTGAGCTGACGACGAAGAGCGTGCCTCTGGACGTGGCGGTGGTGAGTGTGCGCGCCTGTTGCACTTCTTCTTTCACGTTACTCGACATTCTGAACCTGCTCGCGAAGTTTTTCGACTTCCGCCTTGATCGCCAGCCCTGCCTCCTTGATCACGAGATCCGTAGACTTTGAGAGCGTTGTGTTTGCTTCACGATTGAGCTCCTGCAGGAGGAAGTCGAGCATTTTGCCCGCTTCACCAGGAGCATCGAGTGCTTCCTGAAACTGCGTCAGGTGACTGCGCAGACGGACCATCTCTTCACTGACATCACTGCGATCCGCAAGATAAGCAACTTCCTGGGCCAACCGGACCGGATCGACTTCGACCAGTTGTCCACCGCGATTCAAGAGTTCTCCGATCCGCTTTTGCAACCGTTGACGATAAGCATCGGCGAGCCCGGCGGCGGAGCTTTCGATCACGGGAACGAGTGATTCGATCTTGTTCACGCGAGCGCGGAGCTCCTGTTTGAGTGCTTCGCCTTCCTGCTCGCGCATCTTCTCGAGCTCGTTGAGTGCCTGATCCAGTGCCTGTTCCAGCGCCGTTGTCATTCGATCGTCGATGCCGTTCCGGGCGGGCTGGATTGCGCCCGGGATGCGTGCGATGACGTTGATGTCGAGTTCGCCGCCGATGTCGAATTCCTGTTGCAGTTGTTTCAGGGCACTGACGTAACCGGCGATCAGCGGACGATTAACTTCGTAGGCGACCTGGGCCGCGCGTTCCATGCTGACAGTTGCGTCAACGCGGCCGCGCGAGAGTCGCGAAGTGATTCGCTTTTTGATGATGGGTTCGAGTGAAGATAGTTCGGTGCCGACGCGCAGGTGAATATCAAGAAATCGATTGTTAACGGTCTTGAGATCGACGGAGACGGAGAAATCGTCGCCCGCCGCCATCCCCTTGCCGTATCCGGTCATTGATTTCATTCGTCGAGGCTCGATTGTCACGGTTAATAGGACCTATTGGTCCTATAGGTCCTATAAGACCTATTAAAATC
>DASTQB010000180.1:0-3431 GCA_035761985.1 Pyrinomonadaceae bacterium | reverse complement strand
GGGGGCCCTCCGTGGCCACCCCAGTGTGGAATTCAACATTGGGGTGGCCACGGAGGGCCACCCCAACAAATGCTATGAAGGAAACCTTCTATCCGGGACCGAGTCGAAGCCATCTCGCGGCGTTTCCACCGAAGGAGCGTTGGGATGATTGGACCGAGCTCGACTCCCGCGCGTGGCCACAAAGAAAGGAGCGGCACTACTCGCTCGTCCCCACCACGTGCTTCAACTGCGAATCCGCGTGCGGGCTGCTCGCTTACATCGACAAAGTCACGGGCGAGGTGCAGAAGTTTGAGGGCAATCCCGAGCATCCCGGATCGCGTGGCCGCAATTGCGCGAAAGGTCCGGCGACACTCAATCAGGTAACTGATCCCGATCGAATTCTTCATCCACTCAAACGCACGGGCAAACGCGGTGAAGGAA
This sequence comes from Pyrinomonadaceae bacterium, assembly GCA_035761985.1. Classification (GTDB taxonomy): domain Bacteria; phylum Acidobacteriota; class Blastocatellia; order Pyrinomonadales; family Pyrinomonadaceae; genus PSRF01. The sequence goes on along the minus strand of DASTQB010000180.1, from coordinate 3,011 downwards.
AGTGGGAACGCACCACCTGGGACGAAGCACTCGACACGATCGCCACGCGCATTCGCAATGCGATCGTCGAAAACCGTCGTCACGAGATCATGTATCACGTCGGCCGCCCCGGTGAAGACGGTTTCACAGAACGCATTCTCGCCGCGTGGGGAATCGACGGTCACAACTCACATACAAACATCTGCTCATCCGGCAGCCGCGAAGGCTATCAACTCTGGATGGGTCTCGATCGTCCCAGCCCCGATCACGCGAACGCAAAAGTCATCCTGCTGATCAGCGCGCACCTCGAATCAGGTCATTACTTCAATCCACACGCGCAACGCGTGATCGACGGCAAAGCAAACGGCGCGAAGCTCATCGTCTTCGACACGCGACTCTCAAACACCGCGACGCATGCTGATTACTGGGTCTCGCCGTATCCGGGTTCGGAAGCGGCAATACTGCTTGCCATCGCGAATTACTTGATTCAGAACGATCTTTACAATCGCGAATTCGTCGAGCGGTGGTGGAACTGGCGAGAAATGGACGCGGAATTTACGGATTTCGAAGAACGATTGAAGAGGATCTACAGCGAGTATACGTTTGAGTTTGCGGCCGCGGAGTCCGGCGTGGACGCGAAAGTAATTGAAGAGGTTGCGAAGGTAGTGTCGACGGCGGGGACGAGGTTTTCGAGTCACAACTGGCGGAGCGTTGCGTCGGGAGTGAGTGGTGGTTGGATGGTGGCGCGCTGCTTGTTCATGCTCAATGCACTGCTCGGTGCCATCGCGACGGAGGGTGGTGTTTATCCGAACGCGTGGAACAAGTTTGTGCCGCGCCCGATCTACACGCCGCCGCATCCGAAGATGTGGAACGAGATCACCTGGCCGCGCGAGTACCCACTCTCGATGAATGAGATGTCGTTTCTGCTGCCACACTTTTTGAAAGATGGGCGTGCAAAACTCGACGTCTACTTCACGCGCGTTTACAACCCTGTATGGACCAACCCTGACGGGTTCTCGTGGATCGAGATGTTGACCGATCCGGATCTTGTCGGGTGTTATGTCGCACTAACGCCGACGTGGAATGAAACTGCCTACTACGCAGATTACGTTTTGCCGATGGGCGTCGGCTCGGAACGACACGATCTTCATTCTTACGAAACACACGATTCGCAGTGGCTCGGCTTTCGCCAGCCGGTGATGAAGGCCGCGCGCCAACGCATGGGCGAGACAATCGACGATACGCGCACCGTGAATCCGGGTGAAGTTTGGGAAGAGAACGAGTTCTGGCTCGAGCTGACGTGGCGTATCGATCCCGATGGCGCGCTGGGGATTCGGCAGTATGCGGAGTCGAAAAAGAATCCGGGCACGCGGCTTGGCATCGACGAGTATTACGAATGGATTTTTGACAACTCGGTTCCGGGTTTGCCGGAGCGTGCACGTGCCGAGGGGTTGACGCCGTTGGAATTTATGCGTCGTTACGGCGCGTTTGAAGTCAAACAAAAGATCGGCGCTGTTTACGAAGAGATGGTTCCGGCGGAGGAACTGGACGAGGTGCAGCGAGATCATTTCGGGCGTGTGTTCACACGAGCGTCGAAACCCGCTGGTCCAAACATCGTTCCACTCCCGCTGCCTGACGGCGATGAAGACGGACGTCGCCTGGCTGGCATCAGCGTCGATGGCACGATCCGGCGTGGTTTCCCGACGCCGAGTGGTCGTTTGGAGTTTTACTCGTCAACACTTGCGCGCTGGGGTTGGCAGGAGTTCGCGATACCAACGTATTTCAAGAGTCACGTCCACAAAGACAACCTCGAAGAAGATCAAACGATATTGATCTCGACGTTCCGTCTTGCCGTGCAGATTCACACGCGCAGCGCGAACGCGAAGTGGCTCGACGAGATCGCACACACGAATCCGTTGTGGATTCATCCCAGCCATGCGGCGAAGCTCGGCGTTCGCACGGGCGATCTGGTGCGAGTTGAAACCGAGATTGGTTACTACGTTGTGCCCGTGTGGGTGACGGAGGGAATTCGACCCGGCATCGTGGCGTGCAGTCATCACATGGGCCGCTGGAAACTGACTGACGAAGGTCAGCGACAGTTGATGGCGACGGTGAAGTTGGACCGCAAAGGAACGGAGTGGGGCTTGAAACGCGAGAAAGGGATTGAGCCGTATGAATCGGAAGATCCTGATACCTTGCGCATCTGGTGGAAAGACGCGGGCGTTCATCAGAACATGACGTTTCCGGTCCATCCGGATCCGATTTCAGGAATGCACTGCTGGCACCAGGCGGTGCGCGTGCGCAAAGCTGAGCCGGACGATCATCCGGGAGATATTTTTGTCGACACGCAGAAGTCGCGCGAGGTTTACAAGAAGTGGCTGGCGATGACGCGGCCCGCGGATCGCGTTTCGCCGGATGGGACGCGGCGGCCGTATTGGATGCTGCGGCCATTGAAACCGGCGCGTGAGTTTTATAAATTGCCGGAGAAATAGGAGATGATATAGGTCGTATAGGACCTATAGGACTTATTGGACCTATAATTAGCTCGATGTATTTCAAACAATTCTATTTAGGGTGTTTGGCGCACGCGTCGTATCTGATCGGGTCGGATGGCGAGGCGGTGGTTGTCGATCCACAGCGTGACGTTGACGAGTATCTCGCGGAAGCAAGCGCGCAGGGGTTTCAGATCAAGTATGTGATCGAAACGCACCTGCACGCCGATTTCGTCAGCGGCCACCAGGAGATCGCGGCGCGCACCGGCGCACAGATCATCTTCGGTGAAAAGGCGGATGCCGAATTTGAGCATCGAGCCGTGCGCGACGGCGAAGAGATCCGCCTTGGCAAAGTCGTTCTGAAATTCATCGAGACGCCGGGTCACACGCCGGAAGGAATCTCCGTGCTCGTGACTGACACTGAAAACCCGTCGGAACCACAGAAGTTATTAACCGGCGACACGCTCTTCATCGGCGACGTCGGCCGCCCGGATCTCGCCGGCGGAAAAGGCTACACGCCGCAGATGATGGCCGAGATGA
>DASTQB010000179.1:0-43024 GCA_035761985.1 Pyrinomonadaceae bacterium | reverse complement strand
GAAGAACTGAAGACGATCAAACGCGATCTCGAACTCGGGAAGACGTTGCCCATCGCGCCGAGAACACGGCTCGTGTTGAAGCGAAACGCCGGCGGTGCGCGTGCGATCGATTACGAGAAAGAGCTGAACGAAGCGCAGTTCAAAGCAGTGACGACTACCGAAGGTCCGTTGCTGATCGTCGCAGGTGCAGGCACTGGCAAGACACGAACACTCGTCTATCGTGTCGCGCGTCTCGTCGAGATCGGAGCGAAGCCCGAGTCGATACTTTTGCTGACGTTCACACGTCGCGCGGCTGCGAGCATGTTGACGCGCGCCGCAGCCCTTGCGGATGCGCGTTGCCAGCGCGTGTCCGGTGGAACGTTTCACTCGCTCGGTCACGCGGTGCTGCGAAAGTTTGCAGACCAGGCAGGAGTGCAAAAGAATTTCACGGTGTTGGACCAGAGCGACACCGAAGACCTGATTGATCTTCTGCGACGCCAGATCCGGCTGACGAAGGCGCAGCACTTTCCGCGCAAACGCACGATCGCGGCGATGTTCAGCATGATGGTGAACAAGGTCCAATCCCTCAAGCAGGTGCTCAACCAGAACTACCCGCAATTCGTCGACGAACGCCGGAACCTCGAAACGTTGTTCAAGTCGTTTGAGGAGTTCAAACGCAGCCGGCACATGCTGACGTACGACGATCTGCTCGTGCGCCTGCGCGAAGCGCTCGAAGCCAGCGCCGAGATGCGCGAACAACTCTCGGAGCAGTATCGCTACATCATGGTCGACGAGTACCAGGACACGAACAAGCTTCAGGCGCAGATCGTGAAACTGATGACTGCGCGGCACGACAACGTCGCGGTTGTTGGCGACGAGTTTCAGTCGATCTACTCGTTTCGCGGTGCGAGTCATCGCAACATGCTCGAGTTTCCGAAGCTCTTTCCAAATTCGCAGATCATCAAGCTCGAAGAAAACTTCCGCAGCACGCAGCCGATCCTCGACGTGGCGAACGCGATCATTGCCGACGTAAAAGAGAGTTATAAAAAACGGCTTTACTCGCGCATCGAGGGCGGCGAGACGCCGGTGGTCGTGAGCGCGCATGACGAGAATGAGCAGTCGCGGTTTGTCGCACAACGGATTGCGGATCTGCGTGACGCGGGTGTTCCGCTCAGCGAGATCGCGGTGTTGTTTCGGTCGAGCTCGCATTCATTTGATCTCGAGATCGAGATGGGCAAGCACGGACTTCCGTTTCGCAAGTTTGGCGGGATGAGATTTGCGGAATCGGCGCACATCAAAGACGCGCTCGCGTTTCTGCGCGTGATGGTCAAGCCGTCTGACACGCTTTCGTGGTTTCGCGCGCTGAAGTTGATCGATCACATCGGCGATGCGACTGTCTACCAGATACTCGAGCATCTTGGAGTGGAGGAGAGGGAGTTTCGGTCGGCGCGAACGAAGGCGGCGCTGTTTAAGAAGCTGACGCGCTTCCCTGCGCGACCCGCTTACAAGAACCAACTGAACCGGCTGGCGCGTGTGTGGTGCACGATGATCGAGGCAGACACGCCAGCGGAACAATTGTCGGCTGCGCTTCGTTTTTATCGTCCACTGTTGAAAATGAAGTACGACGACGTGCAACGCCGTGGACGAGATCTCGAACACCTGCAAACGATCGCAAAGCGCTACAAGACGCCGGCGAAGTTGCTGGACGATATCGCGCTGGATCCGACGGAGGCTATGCAGGAAAGCAACGTGCGGCGGAGTAGTGGTTTCGTGACGCTGTCGACGGTGCATTCGGCGAAAGGTCTCGAGTGGGACAACGTGTTTGTGATCTGGATGACTGATGGATGGTTTCCGTCAAGCCGTTTTCAGGATGAGTTTGACGATTTTGACGAGGAGCGGCGGTTGCTTTACGTGGCGACGACGCGCGCGAAGAGGGAGCTGCACTTCGTTTATCCGGCGGTGGATGTTTACAGAGGACCGGAGACGGACGGCACGCCCACGCTCTCGCGTTTTTTGGAGCCGATCCCGCCCTCAATCCTCCCGCACGCATCGCTCTCAGGAGAATGAATGCCACAGATTACGCAGATTTTGTTAATCTGTGTAATCTGTATAATCTGCGGCCTATGACTCTCGGAACGGAATGGCTCATCGACGCAAGCGGATGCGACCCAGAGTCGCTTGCAAACCTCGATCGACTCCGCGCAGTTTTCGATCGCGTCATACGCGATCTCGATCTGAACGTGCTCGGCGAAGTCGCCTGGCACAAGTTCGATCACCCGGGCGGCGTGAGTGGTCTCGCGCTGCTTTCGGAGTCGCATCTTGCCTGTCACACGTATCCCGAATATCGCGCGGCCACGTTCAACCTTTACTGCTGCCGCAATCGCGCAGACTGGCCGTGGGAAACAATCCTCAAAGAAATGCTCGGCGCAACGGAAGTGAAAGTTCGCGTGTTTGATCGAATGATTCACGCTGACGAACCCGCTCTGGCAGGAGCCGCTAAATGAGTGTGCTCGTGGCGAACTGCCCAGCGTGCGCAGCGCCGGTTGAATTCAAGAGCGGGCAATCGATCGTCGTGATCTGTACGTATTGCCGCTCGGCCGTCGCGCGAACCGATCGCGGTCTGAACGATCTCGGCAAAGTGGCGGAGCTCGTGCAGACGGGATCTCCGCTCGATGTCGGTCTGCGCGGGAAGTGGAAAGACGTTCCTTTTGAATTAACCGGCCGCGCACAACTCGGACACGAGATGGGCGGGCAATGGGACGAGTGGTACGCGACTTTTTCAAACGGATGGCTCGGCTGGTTGGCCGAAGCGCAAGGCCGCTTCTATCTCACTTTTCAATATCCGATTCCTGAAGGCGTGCAACTGCCCGCGTTCGAGCAGCTCAACCTCGGACAACCTGTTCCCGGACTGCCATGGCCCACGCCGCTGATCGTCGCCGAAACTGGTCGCGCAACCGCACTCGGCGCGCAAGGCGAGATACCGTATCTCCTGAAACCCGGTGAGACTTACTACTACGCCGATCTCTCAGGCGTGAACAACTCGTTCGGAACACTCGACTACAACGAAACGCCGCCACTCGTCTTCCTGGGCCAACAGGTCACACTCGCGGAACTCGGAATCACTACGACGCGCGCGCCCGAACGCGAAGAGCGACGCGTCGACGCCGCGCAGTTGAACTGTCCGAACTGCGCCGGCCCGCTCGAACTTCGCGCGCCCGATAAAACAGAACGCGTCACGTGCCCGAATTGCAGTTCGCTGCTCGACGTCAACCACGGGCAACTCGAATATCTCAAGACACTCGAACAACCCTGGTTTCAACCTGTGATCCCGCTCGGCACCGTCGGCGAAGTGCCCGAAGGAAAGATGACCGTGATCGGCGCGATGGCGCGCAGCGTGACCATTGAGGGCACGCAATATTTCTGGGCCGAGTATCTGCTCTATAACCCGCAGATCGGTTTCCGGTGGATGGTCCATAGCGATGATCACTGGAACTACGTGCGCGCAGTGCCACCTGGAGAAGTCGTCGAACAGACCAAGTCTGCAACTTACCAGAACAAGCGTTACAAGATCTTTCAGGACGCACAGGCACGTGTTGAGGCTGTCGTCGGTGAGTTTTACTGGAAGGTCGAAGCAGGCGAAACCGCGCGTGGCATCGATTTCGTCTCGGCGCCGATGATGCTTTCGAAGGAACTCTCGACGGTTTACATTACGGATCCGACCGATCCGACCAGAACCCGGCGCCACGCCACGGGTGAGATCAACTGGTCGCTCGGACAATACTTGACGGTTCCTGAAGTTGAAAAGGCGTTTTCCGTAAGCGGATTGCCGCGGCCGTCGAACATCGCGCCGAATCAACCTTACAAACACTGGTGGGTTTACAAATACTGGCTTCTGTTCCTTGTCGTTGCGCTGCTGGTAGCTTTCTTTGCGACGCTGGTCGGAGGGTCGACGAAAACAGTGTTCTCGCAGAACGTGACGCTGCCGCCATTGCCGAACGCCGACGGCACGCAGGTTTTCTTCAGCGAACCGTTTGAACTGTCGGGCAGGCGAAACATCAGAATCGTGGGCCAGTCGCCGGTGCAGAACACGTGGGTCTACCTCGAAGGAGATCTGATCAACGACGAAACGGGTGTGGTGCAGTCGTTTCCGATCGAGATCTCTTACTACCAGGGCGTCGAGGACGGCGAAGCATGGTCCGAAGGCGGGCAGAGCGATTCGGCGTACAGTTCGTCGATGCCGGCGGGCAGGTACGTGCTGCGTTTGGAAGGGCAGTGGGAGAAATGGCAACAGCCGGCGCCGATTGCGGTAAAGATCGAACAGAACGTCACGCGCGGTTTCAACCTGATACTGGCGCTGATCGGTCTGTCGATCATTCCGATCATCATGCTGATTTATCACATCAGCTTCGAGCACCGGCGCTGGTCGGAGAGCATGTTCAGCAGCGCAGGCACGAGTAGCGATGATGATGACGAATAGGTCCTATAGGACGTATATGACCTATACGTCCTATTGAAAAACACTATGCTCAAAACACTCTACACAATCTTTGGCGTCGGCATTGTGACGTTGTACAGCGTAGCGGCGATGTTGGGTTGGGAGCTCACGAGCGGCTCGCGCCGCCAGTTGCCACCTGACGCGCGGCAAAACGGTTATCGTTCGTTCCACTTCTGGCACTACGGTTTACGCGGAGGAAAATGATGCTGATTGATGCAAATGTCCTGGGAGTGGTGGTCCCACTCGAAAGCCTGCTTCCGATTCTCGTTACGACACTCGTCTTTGTCATACTGGGGCTGATTGTTTTTGCGCTCGCTTTCCTCGTGATCGGAAAAGCAACGCCGTTCTCAGTGCGTAAGGAGATCGAAGAGGATCACAACGTTGCGCTCGCGGTCGTCATCGCCTCCGTCATTCTCGGCAGCGCGCTGATTATCGCCGCAGCAATTCACGGATAACGCCCCTGAGCACCATCCGTGCAGATAGCGACATGATACGTCCTCCGTTGCTTTACCTAAATGTTCTCATCGTCGCTACCTGCGGACTGATCTACGAACTCCTTGCAGGCACGCTTGCCAGCTACGTCCTGGGCGACTCGGTAACCCAGTTTTCCCTCATCATCGGAATCTATCTTTTTGCGATGGGAGTCGGGTCATGGCTCTCGCGCTTTCTCGACAAAGGATTGGCCCAACGTTTTGTCGACATCGAGCTCGCCGTCGCCGTGCTCGGCGGCTTCTCTGCTCCGCTCCTGTTCATCACGTTCTCACGCGTGAGTTATTTCTACCTTGTGCTGTACTTCGTGGTGTTTGCGATCGGCGTCTTCGTCGGTCTGGAAATACCGCTGCTGCTGCGCATACTGAAAGACAAGATCCAGTTCAAGGAACTCGTCTCGCGTGTGCTTGCGCTCGACTACATCGGCGCGCTCGTCGCGTCGATCCTGTTTCCGGTTCTGTTCGTGCCGCGCTTCGGACTGATCCGCACGTCGTTGATCTTCGGAATGTTGAATGCCGCCGTTGCACTGTGGGGCACGTGGTTGCTGCGGCCGCTGATCAAGGGAAGCATCACGCTGTTGCGCGTGAAGGCGTTTGTCGTGATCGGGCTCCTGCTGATCGGACTGATAAAGGCAAACACGCTGACGTCGCTTGCGGAAGACGAGATGTTTGCGGACGAGATCGTCTATACGAAAGACACGCCGTACCAGCGCATCGTGATCACGCGCGGGCGTGCGGGATTTCAGTTGTTTCTCAACGGCAACCTTCAATTTAGCTCGACCGATGAATACCGGTATCACGAGGCGCTGGTGCATCCGCCGATGTTGCTGGCGAACAGTCCGCGACGCGTGCTCGTGCTGGGTGGTGGTGATGGTCTCGCGGTGCGAGAGATTTTAAAGTATCCATCGGTTGAACGCGTGACGGTGGTCGATCTCGATCCGGAGATGACGCGGCTGTCGAGTCGTTTTCCGTTGCTGGCGGATTTGAACAAACGCGCGTTCAGCGATCCGCGTGTCAACGTGATCAATGAAGATGCTTTCGTTTGGGTGGAAGAGACTACGGAGCCTGTTTACGATGCGGCGATTGTCGACTTTCCGGATCCGAACACGTACGCGCTCGGGAAACTCTACACGACGCGGTTCTACCGGATGCTGCGAACGCGACTGACTCACGATGCGGCGATCAGCGTGCAATCGACGTCGCCGATGTTTGCTAGAAATTCTTACTGGTGCATTATCCGCACGCTCGAGGCAGCCGGTTTGTATGTGAGGCCTTATTACACGGCGGTGCCGAGTTTTGGATTGTGGGGTTACGCGCTCGCGCGTGCATCGGCGTTTGAGGTTCCTCGGCATCCGCCGCCCGGGTTGAAGTTCCTCGACGACCAGACGCTCGCGGCGATGTTCACGCTCTCGAAGGACATCGAGCCCGTGCCGGTCGAGGTGAACCGGCTGGATAACCAGATCCTCGTGCGGTATTACGAGGGCGAGTGGAAGCGCTTTGAATAGCTGCCGAGGATTTCAGTTTGACACAGGATTTACATGCCAATCCTGATAATCCTGTAATCCTGTCCAGTTGATCTTCAGATATGAATCGGCGTGAGCTTCTGACGGCTTTTCTCGGTGTTCCGTTTGCCCTCGCGGCGTGCCGGCGCAATGAAGCGCCTGCGCTGCCGGCGGGCGAGATCGTGGGCCAGTCAGACGTGTTTGGTCATCGGCTGCGCGACGGCGTGCAGATCGAGGTTCCGCAAGATGCATGGTCCAACGTTGACGTCGTTATCGTCGGCGGTGGCGTGGCTGGTCTAACTGCCGCCTGGCATCTACAAAAATCCGGCTTCAACAATTTCGTTTTACTCGAACTCGAAAACGCGCCCGGCGGCACCTCTCGTTCCGGCTCGAATCACACCATCTCCTTCCCGTGGGGCGCGCACTACATCCCCGTCCCGATGAAAGAAAACACCGCGCTCATCTCGCTACTCGATGAGATGGGCGTCGTTGAAAGCAAAGACGAGCACGGGCAGCCAATCATCGCCGAACAGTTTCTCTGCCGCGATCCGGAAGAACGCGTCTTCTATAAAGGACGCTGGTACGAAGGTCTCTATCTTCACGCCGGCGAAAGCGAAGACGATAAACAGCAGTTCGCGAAGTTCAACGCCGAGGTGGACCACTGGGTTTCGTGGCGCGACGGACGCGGGCGCCGTGCGTTCACGCTTCCCGTGTCTGCCTGTTCGGATGATGCGGAAGTGACGGCGCTCGATTCTGTTTCGATGGGTCACTGGATGGCGGAGCGCGAGCTGACGAGTTCGCGCCTGCGCTGGTGGGTTGATTACGCGTGTCGCGACGACTACGGCATGACAGTCGATCAGACGAGTGCGTGGGCGGGTTTGTTTTACTTCTGCTCGCGAGTCGTTAAGCCGGGAGTTGAATCACAGTCGCTGATCACGTGGCCTGAGGGCAATGGCCGGCTGGTCCAACATCTGTTCCAGCAAGCGAAAGCAAATATTCAACTCGATCGCGCTGCGGTCGAACTGATACCCGTTGAGAATGGCCTTGAAGTGATCACGCTCGATCGAGACGGACGTGCACCGCGCGGCTTTCGCGCGCGCCGCGTGATATTCGCGGCGCCACAATTCATGGCGCGATATGTTATCCGGCCTTATCGAGATAATCCGCCGCCACACCTCGCCGAGTTTCAATTCGGATCGTGGATGGTTGCGAATCTGACGCTCAAAGATCGACCGGAACTCGGGCCAAGAGATTTCCCGCTCGCATGGGACAACGTGCTGTACGAGAGCCCGTCGCTCGGGTACGTCGTCGCTACGCATCAACGCGGGCGTGATCGTGGTCCAACCGTGTTCACTTATTACTATCCGCTTGTTGACGAGAACCCGCGTGTTGCGCGCACGCGTCTGCTGGAGACTGACTGGCGCGGCTGGGCTGACATCGCGCTTTCCGATCTGTCGCGTGCGCACAGGGACATTCGTGGTTTGGTTGAGAGATTGGATGTGATGCGCTGGGGGCATGCGATGATCCGTCCGCGGACGGGATTCATGTGGGGACAGGCGCGCCGCGAGGGCGCGAAGCCGTTCCGATCGATCTACTTTGCGCACTCGGAGTTGAGTGGCGTGGCGCTGTTTGAAGAAGCGTTCGACGTTGGGCTTCGTGTGGCCGACGTTGTTAGCCGCGGATTACGCGGATAGAAAGCGCGGATTTGGGCGCGTGGCGATTGAATGTCGAATTACTCGTAGCGCATCTTCGAGTTCGGCGCCGGTGAGTTCCAAACGTGGTGGACGGACCCGCGCGTCGCCCATTCCGACTTCCTGTTGGACCAGCTTAATGAGTTGTACGAACTTCGGGACGGTGTCCATTCGCAGGAGCGGCAGGAACCAGTTGTAAAGCGCCATCGCCTTCTCGCGGTCGCCGTTCATCGCGTAGTTGAAAAGATCGACTGACTCTTTCGGCAACGCATTCACCAGACCCGCGATCCAGCCGACTGCACCAACCGCGGTGCCTTCGACGATCGCGTCGTCCACGCCGACGAAGATCGCCAGACGGTCGCCAACAAGTTCTCGAATCCATGTGATGCGACGGACGTCGGTGCTCGACTCTTTCACTGCGTGGAAGTTTTCGTGCTCCGCGGCGAGTTCTTTGATCTGCTCGGGCAGGAAGTCGGTTCCGTAAGCGATCGGATTGTTGTAGAGCATGCAGGAGAGTTTTGTCGCACGAAAGATTGCCTCGATGTGCGCTTTCATCTCACGCCAGTCGCTGCGGTAGACGTATGGCGGGAGCACCATCAAACCGCTGCATCCGTGATCGACCGCGCGCTCAGCAAGTCTCACCGCTTCAGCAGTACTCAACGAGGCAATCGCAGCCACAACCGGAACACGCTCGCCCACTGCTTCAGCAACCGTCCTCCAAATCGCAAGCTTCTCATCGAACGACAGCGTCGCGCTCTCGCCCAGCGAACCCGGCGTCACGATTCCTGTGCAGCCATGATCGATCAGCCACGCCGCATGCTTGCCCACAAACGCATGATCGATCTCCAGCTTTTCATCAAACGCCGTCGTCGTCGCAGGCATCACACCCGCCCATCTCATTCGCATACTCATCATCCTATCCGCGTTCTTTTCCGCGTTCATCCGCGGCCAAACTCTCCACTCGCACAGGCAAGATCGGGGCTCGAACTGACTCCGCTCGCCAACCAAACAAAAACTCAACCGCACCGCCGCAAACCCTTCCCTGGCACGGTCCCATTCCACAACGCGTCTGCAACTTCGCCGCGCGCCACGAACTATGCTGCCGCAAACGTTCGAATGTCACATCTTCACAGCGACAGACAGTCGTCTCGGACGTCGGCAGCACTCGCAGCTCATCACGCAACGCAAACGTGCGGTTCAGCAGTCGCGCAAACTTCCGGTGCTTTTCACGTTTTGAAAACAACGCGCGCGCTGCTGCAACTTCGCCCGCCACGGCCAATCCTGCGATCTCACCTTCAACAAGCGACAACTCGAGCCCGCCGATTCCCGTTGATTCGCCTGCGCAATAAACCTGCGGAACCGTCGTCTGCTGAAACTCATCAACTCTCACTGCACCGCGATCGACAGCACATCCCAACAACTCCGCCAGCTCCACATTCGGAACGAGATGAAATCCACACGCGAGATAATCACACTCAAGCTGGAGGCGCCTTCCACGGCGGAACAACGTCACACCTTCGAGTTTCTCGGTGCCGTGCGCAACCAACGGCCAGCAGCCAGTCAAATAACGCACGCCTCTTAACTGCCGTCGCAAACTCAGCGCCTGCGATGTTTTGGCAAACAACCCCAGACCAAACCGCGCCAGTCGCATCGCCGGCGCCTGCTCCGCAATCAACAAAACATCGGCGCGACGCTCGCGCAAATACGCAGCCACAGCGAGCAACAATGGACCACTGCCCGCAACCACAACGCGCTTGCGTTCGATCGGCATTCCCGTCTTCACGAGCGCCTGCAATCCGCCGGCGCCCATCACATTCGGCAAGGTCCAACCGGGAAACGGCAGGAAACGCTCACGCGCACCCGTCGCGAGAATCAAATCGTGGTAAGTGAACTCCACGACACCGCGCGACGTCTCAGCCAGTAACGTTCCGGTTGCAACCTGCTGAAACACACGCGCGCCGTTAATAAAAAAGATCCCAGCCCTGCGGATTTTTTCAAACCACTCGCGCGCCTCGCGCGATTTCGCTTCACCGCGCCAGATCTGTCCACCCACGCAGGGATTGTCATCCACGACGATGACGCTCAATCCACTTTCCGCGGCGCGATACGCCGCGGCCATGCCCGCCGGTCCGGCGCCAACCACCAACACATCGCAAACATGACGAGCCTCAGCCATCAGTTCGCACGTCCATACCGTTCCGGCAAACCGTCTGACAACTACGACAGTGCGCCTCGCCGTCGATCGTCACGCGACACTCGAAACAGATCCCCATGCCGCACAGCGGACCACGCGGCTCCCCGGATGCCGAACGACGAAAGGCAAATATCCCGCTTTTGAGAATCGCCGCCGACACCATGCTGCCGGCGGGCATCGTGACTGAAACGCCATTGACCACAAGAGTCACGGTTTCAGGCATGCACCGTCTCCTGTGTCAGACGCGCGGGCAGGTAAGGTCCAACCGGAATCGCAGCCTCACGATTCATGATCTGCGCCAAAAGCAACTTCGCCGTCCCGAGCGACGTCGTGATCCCGAGCCCTTCGTGTCCCGTGGCGAGATACAGACGTTCGCCGTATGGACCAATCAACGGCAGCTTGTCAGGCGTCGCGGCACGAAACCCCGTCCACGCCCGCAACGAAGACAGTCTCCCCAAACCCGGCAAAAACTCGATCGCACGATTCAACATCCGCGTCAAAATCGTGTCATCAATCCGCGAGTCATCAACTTCAAACTGCCGCGACGATCCGATCAACAACTGCCCCGTCTTCCGCGGCTGAATATTAAACGCCACCGACTCCGCGGCGAACGTATGCGCACTCTTCAAATACCCGAGCTCAACAAGCTGATGCCTGAGAAACTGCGGATATCGATCCGTAATCAACAGGTGGCCTTTGCGTTTCTTCACCTCGATCCCGGGCGTCAACAACGGCGACCAACTGCCAGCCGAGTTAACGATCACGCCCGCGGAAATCGAAGTCCCGTCGCTCAAACGAACCCCGTCGCTCATCACGGCCTCAACCGCCTTCCCAACGAACAACGCCGCTCCGCGTGAAGTCGCCTGGTCCACAAAGAACTGCGCTGCACACGGCGGATAGATCACACTGTCGCCCGGAACACGAAGCCCGCCAACCAACCCCGGACGCAAGTTCGGCTCAGCCTCTGCAAGCGCGTGGGCATCCAGAACTTCAACTCGAACACCACGTTCCGAGTAGAACTTCTGCTTCCGCATCACCTCGGCCATCTCTTCCTCATCGGCAGCAACCCAGATCGTACCGCACGCGTCGTGTTCAACCTCGCGCGGCAGCTCCGCGCTAAGCTCATTCCAGAGTTGCTGCGAATAACGTGTCAGTGCAAACTGCGCCTCCGAATCGTCCATCACGACGAGATGGCCCATGCCCGCCGCAGTCGCACCACCACCGACGATTCCTGCTTCGACGATCGCAACGCTCAGCCCCTCACGAACACACTCGACCGCACACGCAGCGCCGACGATACCGGCGCCGATGATCACGACGTCATAAGCTTTGGAGCTCATCTGCGAATGCCCGCAGCAAAGGGATCGCGTTCGTCGAGGATTAAATCTGACTCGGCGGTGATAAAAGCAGAGCCTTTGATGCTTGGATGGACCACGTTATCGTTCGCGGAAACCGTTCCTTCAAACACGCTTCCGACGATACTTTCCTGCCGCCACACCTGACCGGGCTCAAGTTTTCCATCGGCGAACAAACACGCCAGCTTCGCGCTCGTTCCCGTGCCGCACGGCGAGCGGTCGTATGCATTGCCGGGACAGAGCACAAAGTTTTTACTGTTAACGCCCGGGACCGTTGATGGACCAAATAGTTCGACGTGATCAATCTCGTGTCCATCGTCTCCGGTGATGCCTGCGCGCGCGAGTGATTCGCGAACGCGCTTCGTAAAATCCATCAACGTTTCGAGATTGTCGAGCACCAGCTCCTGCCCGTGATCGTTGACGAGGAAGAACCAGTTCCCGCCCCACGCAACGTCGCCGCTCACTGGTCCAACGCCCGGCACTTCAACCGTCACGTTTGCAGCCAGCCGGTAGCTGGGAACGTTTGTAACTTCAACCTGTCCTTCGTTATCCAGACGCGCGACCACCACTCCAACCGGTGTCTCGATGCGATGTGCGCCCGGCCTGATGCGGTTCATGTGTGCAAGCGTCGCAACGACGCCGATGGTCCCATGTCCGCACATTCCGAGATATGAAACGCTGTTGAAAAAGATCACTCCGGTAACGCACGACGTATCAACCGGCTCGCACAACAAGGCTCCGACAACTGCCTCTGAACCACGCGGCTCGAGCACCACCGCGCAGCGAAAGTCGTCGTACTGGTTTCGAAACCGCTCGACCCGATTCGCGAGCGCATCGTTGCCGAGTTCCGGGCCACCGCTGATGACGACACGCGTGGGCTCGCCGGCCGTGTGTGAATCGATAACCTTGATGCGCCGCACCTGCGAATTCATGAGATATCAAGCTACCATAATCGCCTCGAAACGCGTATCATGGGCCGTCCTGTTTTTACAGGTTTGCATGATCGCCCGGATTAGCATGTAGATCCGCGTCTTCTCACAATTCCGCAGTTTGTGGTTCCCGAAAGGTTCGGAAGTTAATGCGAAAAATCATCCTCCTCCTGCTTCTGATATTCGTCACCGGTGTCGTGTCGAATGCCCAGGTCAATCGTGTACAAGCGCGCGACGCCGAATGGAAAAGTTATCAGCTGCCCAAAACGAACTTCGCCCGGCAGATGAGCCCCGACAAAGAGTTTATCTTTCGTGTTCCCGCCGACTGGAAACAGCAAGGCACGCAACTCGTATTCGAAGGACCTCACACTGCCACACTCCAGGTGTTCATCGAGAAAGTGGCTGACGGTTATCCGCTTCAGGATCTCTTCGCCACGATACTCCAGACCGTGAAAGACACGCCGGGCGCTGCTGAAACAGTAGTGACTCGTAAAACTCAACTGCAGGATCTCGAAGCCCGCGAGCTCGTCATGGAGTTGCCGGACGATGAAGGTGACATATTCCGCAGCACTGCGTGGGTCACGGTTGCCGGACCACTCGCGATCACATTCAACCTGAAGGTGCCCGCTGCACACGCGGCTGAAGTCGAACCATTCTTCAAAGCCGTGGTCCAGTCAGTGATCTTCGTCCCACGTCAAATAGATTTCAATCTATTTCAAGCTACGAGCGTCAAAACGTCTACGCCTGGTCCAATTCACGAGATTGAGGACATTGTCGCATCGTTGAAGGAAGCAGGCGCAGATCGCGAAGCAGCAGTCACTCGCCTGGCTACGCTTTTCTCGTCGCACGCTGACGTCACGATGGATCTGCTGCTCGACCGGCGTCCGTTAGTGCGATTAGCTGCGGTCCAGGCGCTCGCGAAAACAAAGAACAGCACGTTCGCACCTTTCTTGTGGGAAATACTCGACGATCGCGAGCCGCTCGTGGCCGAAGCCGCGGCGCGCGCGGTGGCCGGTGCGCCTGACGTAGTTGCTAAAACTCTCGAACATTCGATGTCGGGGTTCAGCACAAACGTTATCGCTCGCGTCTGGCCATTCATGCCGCGCGATAAGCGGACCGAACTGCTGCAGAAAATTTTTAGCAAGACCGCCACACCTCGAACTCCGCCTCCACCGGCCGCGCCGCGCCCGAAAAAGCCCGGTGTAAGCGTCAAGGTAACGGAGATGACGGCACTGCGGCCCGGTGAGCTCGTTGCTGACGTGGTCGCGATCGAAACGGATCCCAATGTTCAGATCGGCGCGCTAACACTGCTCACCAGCATCAGTCCTGAAGAGTTTAAGTTGCCGCTCGCGCGAGTGATGGAAGCGAAATACGATCCGATGATCGTCGTCGCGCTTCAGGTTGCGAACGCGCGAGGCGAGGCGTTGCCGCTCGATGCGCTGATGAAGCTCGCGGTTTCTTCGAATGAGCAGGTAAGTAAACTCGCAATCCAGAGTCTCGCATTCTCAGCCGCCGTTTCAGACATTACCCGTATCGAGGCGTTGATCTCAAAAAACGGTTCGAAGCAGGTGCGGGATGAAGAAGTCAAGCTCACAGTTAAGAAGATCCGTTTTCGCAACGAGCTGACTGCGGCAAAAACTCCGGCCCAGTCGCGCGAGATCATCGCGAAGGGCATGAGTGATTCTTCGCTCGCCAACTTCGCGTGGCGTTTCGATTGTGAAAGCTCGATATCCGGCTGTACACCGCAGACTGCCGTTAAGCGCGATCTAACCGTAAAGCCTTTTGGTGAGAACCTGTTTCCTCAAAAGATGCGGCACTTCACTGCCGTTCCGAACCCCCGGGAAGCAGTGCAAAAGTTTTACGCAACATTCCACGGCCTCCAACTGGATTCGCCGCGAGCGCAGTCGAATCTCGCGATGGTGATCGGTGGGATCCGGGAACACCTGGGCCGCGAGTTGAGTGCGCCGCTCGATGCGACGTCGCTGATTGAATACACGGGCATCGATCCGGAAACGCCAATCGCGTTTGGTGCGTGGACCGCCGCCGGCGCGCCTGACAGCGTCACGAGCGCACACAGAAACGCGATCATGTTGCGGGTAAAAGACCGCGGGCGATTTGAACGCGTGATAGAAAAGTTTCAGCAGGGCGCCGGTGCCTTCACCGACCTGACCGACACCATCGCCGTCTCCACGCGTGCAATTGCCGCTTTGCCGGCGATTCTGCCGTTCACCGCCCAGGCAATCCTCGCCACAGATCTGACGAAGAATGAGTACAAAGGCCCGTTGCTCCAGTACTCGTTTGTCACAGAAAAAGAGTGGAACGGACTTCCAATCAAAACGATCGAGCATCGCTGGGTCAGCTCCACCTGGGAGATGCAGAGTGCGTCTACACACATCGTCGTCATCGGCGACACTGTTTTACTCACACCAGACCTCGCGACGATTCGAGATCTGCTGACTAACGTTAACAGTGAAACTCATCTCGCCGAAAATCCCGACTTTCGCAAAGCGATCGAGAGCCGTGGCGACGTTGTTTACTTCAGCGATCTTGCTGCCGCGCTCGGGCGGTTTTCAGGCGGACTCAACGAAGCCGATTTCAAAGCGACTGAGAGTGGTGCGCTCAACATCTCCGGTTCTTCCTGGGAAAATTCGCATCATTTCGTCTTCAAGGAGAGCGAATGGGCGAAATCGGTCATCACGTTTCATCCAAAGGAACTCTCCGCACCACGCGATCTATTGCCCGCCTCGACCATTGCTTACGTGCTGACGAAATTAGACTTCGTCGATATGTTGGCGCGATATGACGAGCAATTGCCAGGTAATCAGACTGAAGACATTGAAAAATTCTGGGCGCTCGACTTTGCCAAGGAAGTGCTCCCGGAGTTAGGGCCGGAGTGCGGGTTCGTGCTGCTCGAGCTTCCGGACGTCAAAACTTTCAGTGGTGGAACGTGGGCCGGTTTTTGCAAACTGAAGAGCAACAAACTCGCGGAAGCGTTGACTGGAGGCAAACTCGTTCGCGGTGTTGGTCCAACTACTGATATCGCCGAAGTCAAAGACGATGACACGTCGTACTTTGTAGCCGTTCGTAATGGATTTCTTGTTGTTTCCGGCAGCAGCAAAGGGTTGGCTGCGTTTGACGGCAAGAGCAATCTCGCATCCGCGCGTGATTATTCGAGGGCCGTCGAGAAGGTTCCGGGCGGAATCGTCGCCTTTGGTGGTTACAACCTCGAAGCGTCCGTCGCGGCGGCCAGCAAAACAACGGCCGAAGGAATACAACAAGAGATCGCGAACGTTCTCTTCTCCGTGTCCAGTGCTTTTCACAGTCAGAACTTCTACGCGACTGCAACTGCCGGAACGGTTGCAGCCCATACGTCAGTCGCAATGGACCGCGAGGGCCGGTATCCGGTTGCGGAACTTTCGTACCTGCCGCGAGGCACGAATATCACATACATGACGCTGGAACCCACCGGAGTTCCGATTACGGATCAGAAGCGTTTGAGCAGCATGGTGGTGCGAGTTCGTGCGAAAACGCCGGGCCCGATCGACAACATCAAGAACGACATCAAAACCGACAATCAAACAGTCGAACAAAAAGCACCGAACGAATTGCTGCTGACGATCGGAGCGCGGCGTAACAACGTGGAGACACCGGTTCAGTTGCCGGTGAAGGATCCCGCGCTCGAGCCGTTCCTCAAAGCGACGAGGGAATTCGCCTCGGACAATCAGCAAGTCAAACAGAAGGCGCTCGAGATCGCAGGTAAAGATAAAGACGCATGGAGCGTCGCACGTAAACTTGCCGATTGGACCTACGAGAATCTCGAATGGAAACTCGTCGCGAGCGCAAACGCTGCGACCACCCTCGCGACGCGTGAAGCGGATTGTACCGAGTTTAGCCAGCTCTTTATCGCAATGGCCCGCTCGCTCGGTCTGCCGGCACGAATGGTCGAGGGAATCGCTTTCAGCGGCAACTCGTTTGGCGGCCATGCGTGGGTTGAAGTGTGGGTCGGCAAGTGGGTCGAACTCGATCCGACGTGGGGCACACACTTTGTCGATGCCACACACATTCGCAGCAGTTCGAACGCCATCATCACTTCGGCAGCGTTGAACATGATCGACATCGAGATCGTGGAAACGAAGCGCACCATCGCCGACTTTCAGAAGAACCCGCGCGCACTCGCGGAACAGCTCGCGAAAGCGCTTGCGAACGGCGACAACTCAGACCTCCAGGCGGCGCTCGATCTCACGACGCTCACAGACGAATTCATGGCTCCGGGCACGTGGGCCAAAATGAACGAGCGTGAACGCGAACAAATGTCGTCGGCATACCGCAGGCTGTTGAATGAGATCGGTGGTTTTAAGCATCCGTCTAGCAAGATCCGTCTCGTTCACCTGCAAGAAAACGGCGATCATGCAGAGGCGATTTGTATCTCCGGGTTAACCGACATGATGTTGAGACTTCAACTCATTCGACGAAACGACGTTTGGTATCTCAAAGAGGTAATACAGGCCGACGATAGCTATCATGTTGCTGCTGAGACGCTTCGGCCCAGCATCGACTTGATCCAAAAGGCACGCGCCGGCGAGAAAACTCCACCTCTGGGTGTGGCCGACTTCGTGCGTGTGTTGACCTTGGTCCAGAATGAGTCACAGAAGACGATTGCCGTGGTCGACGGCATGTTGAAGAACAAACCGAAGGACTCGGGCTTACGGTTCCTCAAAGCACTCGCACAGCTAAACGACGAAGAAAGAGAAGCTGATGGAGTGAGGATGTTGCACGAACTGGCGGGTGAGAACTTCGCCCCGGCCGTCTTGAGGCTCGGGCGTCACTACAATTGGTCCGACGATAAGGAGGAGACGAAGAAGTCGATCGCTTTTTACGAGCGCTACATGCAACTCGAGCCTCACGATCCGCGCGCACATTCTGAAGTGGCCGAAGCTTACGACGTCGCCGGCGACGTTGTTAAAGCCGAAGCTGGTTTCCGCAAAGCGATCGAGATGGATCCGAGCGACCCGGCTTCGTATGAAAGCCTGATCGGGTTTTTAATTCGGCACGACCGCGTGGCCGAAGTGAAGCCGTGGCTCGAGGCAGGCGAAAAACACTCGGATAAAGATGACGATCTCTTTGGATGGATACTCCAGAGGCTAAGCATCCTCAACGACTTCAAAAATGCCGAAGCGCTTGCGGCAAGTGAGCCAGGCAGACTGAAAAGCAGTTTTATAGCAAACCTGACGATGGCGAGAATCTATTCACGTACCGAGCGGTATCCGTCTGCGCTGCGCCATTACGAAGTGGCCGCTCAACTGGACAAGAAATCGTCTGACCCTTACGCCGGGATGGCGATGGTGCATCGCAAACAGGCTCGCTGGTCAGCCGCACTACAGGCCGCGCAAAAAGCGATCGATCTGAATTACGACTACAGTGAAGGCTACTATCAACGTGCATGCGCGCTGGCGCGTCTTGGAAAGATTAAAGAGGCCATGAGTTCGCTGGAGAAAGCCGTCGAACTCGATTCGTCCCAGGTCGACTTCGTGATTGACGAAGAGGATCTGAAACCGCTGGCTTCGTTGCCTGCGTTCAAGAAGCTGATTCCTGAACCGGTGAAGCAATAGACAGCGTTAGTCAGAATTTCTCTGCGTCGGATGTGAAGCGAGTGCCAGTTTTATTTACCAGAACGAGCAGGAACAATGCTTGCACATGTGCTCCTCTGAGGTCTTCAAACTTCAGAGGAGAACATTCATCATGCGCAAAGCAATTACCCTTCTGCTCGCCTTACTACTAATCACGACTCACTCATCACTCGCCTTTTCACAAACTCCATCAAACGAGTGGACCGCCGTGCAGGCGCTCAGAGCCGGCGAAAAGCTGGTTGTTAAGAAGACTGATGGAAAGCAAGTCAAAGGTGAAATGATCGAAGCTTCCGACAATGCGCTTACGATCGATCGCGACGGCAAACCGTTGAGCATACCGAGGGCTGACGTGCGTCAGGTTCACGTGCGAGTCGGGAAAGCGGAAAAAGGAAAGTGGGCCGCAATCGGCGCGGGCATCGGCGCCGGAGCCGGAAGCGGAATCGGAGCCATCAAGTATTCACCCAACGTCGACGACAGCCAAATTTGGATCGGCATGGGCTTCGTGATCGGCGCGGGCGTCGGCGCCGTCACCGGACTGTTCGTTGGAAAAGGCAAACGCAAACGCGTCCTGGTCTACACCGCGAATTAACCGCATGGTTCAGTTTTGTCCGTTGCCTCGGTGCATCCAGATGTGTGGGTTTGCACAAAAGCTCGAAAATCGAGCGATGTTTCTTAGCCTGCGAAGCAGGCGTAAGCATAAAGCCTGGGGCGCAAGCCCCAGGTTAATTCGAAATAACAGCTGGCGGAGCCCGCGACAGCGGGCGAAAGACCGGTGATTCACGCTGTCGCCCGTGTTCACGGGCTCGGGTCTTGGTTTTGCGATCTGATCCTGGGGCTTACGCCCCAGGGTTTACGCTTAAGCCTGCTGCGCAGGCTCAGTGACGTTTGTGCATGTGAATCGAGAAAATTCGAATGCCGTGTGCTTGTACCAACGCACAGACGCATGGATATCTGCTTTGGCATCCGGTGAGAGGATGATCCGACGGCTCATTTTGTATGTGAGGACCTAGCTCTTGTTTAGTTCCTGCTCAAACTCCTCCCAAGTGCTCGCGCCTTCAATCCCGGAAAGGTACCGGTTCATTCGCTCCGAGATGATCTCCCGGTGCCACTCCGGAATCTCCACGTGGTCCGCGTGCGAGATCACATAAACCCACAGCGCCTCCACGTAGTTAATTTGCTCTTCGACCGATAGCCCGTCAAAACCCGGTGGCGGTACCGGCAGCGTTTGTGACATTGGTTTCACTCCTGGGCCCTAATATAACAAACGAAAATTGCGAGGCCAACGGCCCGAAACGAAGTTTTAACCCGTCTCTCCGAAAAAATAAATCGCCCGTCAAACTACTGACGGAAACAACCGCTAACTTCGCAGCGGCTACTAAGCAGCAAAGCCAACGTCGGCTGCGTATGATCAAGCAGCCCATCTACGGGCCGGCGTGTATAATGGCGTGCACCACAAATGAACCAACTTGTACGGTTTCTGTTCGGACATGAGCAGGCCGTTTTTACTAACGGCCGCTTCGGTTTCGATGTGCGTCCGGGTGCCGTGGTCATTGTTCTCATCGTTCTTCTCGCCGCTGCCTTCATTTATTTCATATATCTCCGGCCACGCGTTCGGCTTTCAAAAGGAACAACTGCAACGCTGATCGCACTCCGCGCGGCGCTCCTGGCTGTGATGGTCGTGTTGCTGCTACGGCCCGTGGTAGTGGTGTCGTCGGTGATCCCGCGCAGCAGTTATGTTGCGATGCTCGTCGATGATTCGGTCAGCATGAAGCTGCGTGACACACCAGACGGCGCGACGCGTCTCGACACAGTGAAGCAGTC
The DNA here is from genome assembly GCA_035761985.1 of Pyrinomonadaceae bacterium. Classification (GTDB taxonomy): domain Bacteria; phylum Acidobacteriota; class Blastocatellia; order Pyrinomonadales; family Pyrinomonadaceae; genus PSRF01. The sequence goes on along the minus strand of DASTQB010000179.1, from coordinate 22,943 downwards.
GCTGCTGAACACCAGTCCGGGCCAAAATTCGTTTCTCAATCAACTCGAGACGAAGTTCAAAACAAATCTCTACGGTTTCGCAGGTGCTGTTTCGCGTCTGAAAGACGGGAACGATCTGTACGCTGAGGGACGCACGAGCGATCTTGCCGGCGCGCTCGAAGAAACGATCAAGCGTTCTTCCGGAATGCCGCTGTCGGCAGTTGTGCTCGCTACCGACGGCGCGTCGAACGTTCCACGCGATCTCGCCGCGGTCTTACGAGAACTACGCGCGCGTGATATTCCCGTGTTTACAGTCGGCGTCGGCAACACTGCGCGTCCGATGGATGCAGAACTGACGCGCGTGAACATGCCGCGCCGCGTTCTCGTCGGATCGAGGTTGAACATCGAAACGATCGTTGGTCTGAGCGGCTACGGCGCGTCGAAAGTTTTGTTGAGCGTGCGCGAGGACGGACGCGCAGTCAAAACCGAAGAGGTTAACTTGCGTGGCAACGACACGCAGGCAGTGAACCTGGAGATCACGCCGACTACTCCGGGCATTCATCGTTACACAGTTGAAGTTACACCGCTCGACGGCGAGTTGACGGTCGAAAACAACAAACAGGATGCGCTCGTCGAAGTGATCGAAGGACCACTTCGCATCCTGCACGTCGAAGGCGAGCCGCGCTGGGAGCTCGGCAAGATTCGTGAATCGATTCAACCGACCGAAAAGAACGTTACGCACGTGGCGCTGCAACGCACCGGCGAGAACAAGTTTTATCGCCAGGGCATCAGCAACCAGGGCGAGCTCGCGAACGGCTTTCCGAAAACTGAAGAAGAGCTGTTTTCATATCACGGGTTGATTCTCGGCAGCGTTGAGGCGGGCTTCTTTACCGCTGATGAACTCCGCAATATCGAAGCTTTCGTCGCGCGTCGCGGCGGTGGTCTGCTGGTGATTGGTGGCCGGCTTTCTTTCGACGGCGGCAAGTACAAAGGCACTACGATCGACGATCTGCTGCCCGTTGCTCTCACCGGTGGACCAGTTGACGATGCAAATTCATTTGGTGCCGTGTACAGGCCCGTACTGACGGCGGCCGGACAAGCACATCCAATAACACGTCTAAACGAAGATCGCGGGGCGAACCAAAAAGCGTGGAACGAGTTGCCGCAGATCTCGGTGTCGGAAGTGCTTTCGAATGTAAAGCCGGGTGCTTCGGTTTTGCTCGAGGCGCGCAGAGTTGAAGGAACAGGTCCGCAAGTCGCCCCGTTGCTCGTGCAACAACGTTACGGCCGCGGGCAGACACTGGCGCTCACCGCGTCTGACACTTGGCGCTGGCGCATGCGCATGGATTCGAAGAACAATGCGCACGAAACGTTCTGGCGGCAGATGCTGCGTTATGTCGTGAGCACGACGCCGCAGCAGGTTGAGATCGGAACTGAGAAGGAAGTTTATGCGTTGGATGATGCGGTCAATATCGTTGCCGACATTCGCGATAGACGTTACCAGCCGGTTCCGGATGCGAACGCGACGGCGCGCGTGACTAAGCCGTCGGGCGCGGTGGTGGATGTGCCGTTGAAGTTTACGACGTTGAATTCGGTGAACACGTATGCGGGCGAATTCAAAGCCGATGAGCTGGGCCAGCATCGCATCGAGTTGATTGGAAACAGCGGCACGTTGGGCCAGTTGAGCGCGCGTTCAAACATGCTCGTCAGCGATCTGAATCGCGAGTACTACAGCGCTGCGCAGAACAGCGATCTGCTGCAACGCATCGCGGCGGAGACGGGTGGGAAGTACTACACGGCCGCTCAGGCGCAATCGTTGCTGGACGATCTGATTTACCGGCAAACACCGTATTCGGAGCGTGTGACGAAGGATTTGTGGGACATGCCGGTAAATTTCATGTTGATTATCGGATTGTTGAGCGCGGAGTGGTTCCTTCGAAAACGTGAAGGCCTCGCGTAATACAAGGACGCGGATAAACACAGATGAAGCACGGATACACATTGGTTTTGGTTCTTGTGTTGTCGAGTTTCGTGTGTGCGCAGGAGGTTGTGCCGAAGAAGAAATCGCCGGTCGATCCGAATAAATTTGCGGTAATTATTAACGGTGCGGGTGGTGAGCCCGCGTACGCAAAACAGTTTGAGCAATGGACCGCTGAGTTGAGTGCCGTGCTTTCGGATCGTTACGGGTTTGACGCTAAGCAGATCAAAGTGCTCAGCGAGAAGCCTGCTGACGTAACTGCCGCACGCGCCACGGCGGAAGAAGTCAAACGAACATTCGCTACGTTAAAAACTCAACTCGACGCAGACAACATCCTGTTCGTCTTCTTAATCGGGCACGGCTCGTTTGACGGTAAAGAATCGAAGTTCAATCTCGTCGGTCCGGATCTTCCCGCTTCCGATTACAACGCACTTCTCTCAGCGCTACCGACGCGCCGCATCGTCGTTCTGAACATGGCGAGTGCGAGTGGTGAGTTCATCAAGAGCCTTGCAGCCAAGGGACGCATCGTGATCACGGCCACGCGCAACGGCCAGGAAACAAACGCTACGCGCTTTCCCGGGTTCTTTATCACCGCCCTCAACGCCAACGACTCAGACACAAATCAGGACGGCCACACCTCCGTGCTCGAAGCGTTTATTTACGCGAACCGCCTGACCGAAGAGTTTTACAAACGCGCCGGACGGCTCGCGACCGAACATGCTCTTATTGACGATAACGGCGACGGCGTAGGCCGTGAAAAAATCGAGGCAGGAGAAGGGCTGCTCGCACGCGCGACTTATCTCGATTCGTTGAGCGTGGACGAGGCCGCCGCTACTGTCGCAACTGCAAAACTTCTCAAAGAACGCACGCGTCTCGAAGGCGAGATCGAACAACTGATCGCGCGCAAAGACAACATGCCGGAAGCGGAGTATGAAGCCACGCTCGAAAAGCTTTTCATTCAACTGGCGAAAGTAAACCGTTCGATTAAACAAGCAGGCTCGTAAATGGCGAAATACTTTGTTCTGATTTTTACCGCCCTTCTGGTTTTTGCGACGCCAATCGCTCAAACGCAGATCACCGACCCGCGCGGCACCGTGGAACTGGCGAAGGGTGACTACGAAAACGCGCTCAAAATTTTCAACGCTCGCCTTGCTGTTACTCCGAACGACTTCATCGCGCAAAAAGCTGTGTTGCGCGTTTACATCGAAACCGGCCGCTACGCTGAAGCCGAAATAGCCGCCAAAAAGTTTCTCCAGAAGACGCCTGACACCGGCGCCGTGCGTCATGAACTCGGCGAAGTGCTCGCCATCACGGGCAGGTACGCCGAGGCCATTGCAGAGTTTGAACGTGCCGCACCCAATTCGGAAAGAAACAGCGACAAGCTCGCGAGCGATCTGCGCCGCGCCGAACTCCTCGAGCTAACCGGCCAGGAAGATCGCGCAAAACCGATCTACGAATCCTTCGTCAAGTACTACACCGACAACGATCCCCAGATGGCCAGTGAGTTGACACTGATCGCACGCGCGCTCGTCCATCTCGAAAAATTTCACGACGCCAACGATATGTATCGTTCGGCAATTGAAGCTGACCCGTCATATATCCACGCGCACCTGGGCGCGGCCGAGCTGTTCACCAGCAAGTACAACTACGCCGATGCCGCCGCGTTTCTTACGGACGCACTGCGGATCAACCCGAACAGCGCCAGTGCGCACTTGAATGTCGCGCGTAACAAACGGCTCGAAGGCGGTGACGAGATGGCCGCCGCGCTCAACAAAGCGCTGAGCATCAATGCAAACTTCGTCGAAGCCATCACACTCAAAGCCGCAGTCGCTCTAGAAGCACAGCGTTACGACGAAGCCACCGCCGAGATCGAAAGAGCACTGAAGATCAACCCGCGTTCACTCGAGGCACACTCGCTCAACGCCGTGATGCTATATCTGCAGGACAAGGATTTCGAACCGGTCGTCACAGCCACGCTCGCGATCTCACCACGATACGGCGAGCTTTACAACACGCTTGCTCACTACGCCACCATCACGCGTCGCACGGAACAAGCCGTTCAGTTTGCACGCCGCGCGACGGAGCTCAAGCCAAACCTGTGGGAAGCACACCTCGATCTCGGAATGGCGTTGTTGCGAATGGGCCAGATGGGACCCGGCCGCGCTGAAGTCGAAAAGGCGTTCAAAGGCGATCCGTTCAACATCTGGGCCAAGAACACGCTCGACCTGCTCGACTCCATGGCCGATTTCAAGGAGACGAAGCGCGGCGATTTCATTGTCAAAGCCTCCGCGCAGGAAAGCAACGTGCTTGGGCCATACGCCGCCGGCCTGCTTGAAGAAGCGGCAGCGAAGTTAACGGCGAAGTATCGCTTCACGCCGAAAGGCCCGATCATCGTCGAGCTCTTTCAGAACCACGAAGACTTCGCCGTGCGCACACTTGGCATGCCGGGTCTGGGCGCACTCGGTGTTTGTTTCGGACTCGTGATCGCGCAGGATTCACCCTCGGCGCGCGATGCCGGAGAATTCAACTGGGGCAGCACACTATGGCACGAATACACGCACGTCATCACGTTGCAGATGACTGACTATCGCGTCCCTCGCTGGTTGTCAGAAGGTCTTTCTGTTTACGAAGAACGCCGCGCACGGCCGGGCTGGGGCGACGATTGGAACCCGATGTTCGTAAAAGCGTTCATGGACAAACGCTGGTTCAAGATCGCGGATCTCGACGCCGGTTTCCAACGCCCAAAAACGCCTGCAGACGTTCCGATCGCTTACTTCCAGGCGTCGCAGATTTGTGAGTTCATCGCAGAACGTTTTGGCTTCGACGCGATCCTGCGCATGCTTGCGATGTATCGTGACAAGGCCCGCACACCCGACGTCCTGCAACAGGTTTTGAAGATGACGGAAAGCGATTTCGATCGTGAGTTCGCCGCGTACGTCGAAGCGAAAGCGCGGCCGTTACACGTCGCGATGAGCACGCCCACAAACGTCGTCGCATCGCTGTCGAAAGATGAAGTAGTGAAGATGCTCGCGACGCAAGACACGTTTGCGTTACGCATTCGCGCGGCTGAGTTGTTTGCTGCCGACGGCGACACGCAAACCGCAGTGACACATTACCAGCGCGCACTCGAACTCTTCCCTTACATCACGGGACCAGGAAATCCTTACGAGGCGCTCGCGAAACTCCTCGAAGAGAAAGGCGATCGAGCGCAGGCGGCAAAAGTGCTTGAAGGATTGATCAAGAACGACGAAAACAATCTCGAAGCTTTAAAAACGATCGCGCGTCTGCGTCTCGCGCTCGGCGAACGCAAACAGGCGCTCGACGCGTTGCAGGCGAGCTTTTACATCAGTCCTTTTGATTACAAACTTCACCAGCAGGCGGGTGAGTTGAGCGTCGAGTTGAAAGACCACGCGCAGGCGCTGACGGAATTCCAGGTGGCTCTGGCACTGGCGCCGCCAAACATCGCTGAAGCAAACTACAATGTCGCCTCTGCCTATCACGCCCTCGGCCGGCAGCCCGAGGCGAAGCGAGCGGTGTTGCGCGCGCTGGAAGCCGCGCCACGGTACGACAAAGCACAGGAGTTGTTGTTGAAAATAACAGGGCAGTAGCCACAGATTACCGCAGAATACACGGATCAATCTCTAAGTGAAATCCGTGTGATCCGTGGCTAACAATGAGGAAAACATGGCGGTCGATCAATTAACCATCAGCGACGAGCAACTGCTCGACAAACTCGGCACCGCGCGCGAGCGCCTGCTGCGCGAAATCCGAAAGGCGATCATCGGTCAGGACGAAGTCGTGGAACAGGTCCTGCTCGCGCTGTTTGTCGGCGGCCACTCGATCATCACCGGTGTGCCCGGTCTTGCAAAAACACTGCTCGTACGCACGATTGCCAATGTCCTCGATCTTTCGTTCAAACGCATTCAGTTCACTCCCGACTTGATGCCCGCCGACATCACCGGCACCGAGATCATCGAAGAGGATCGCGCTACCGGACGCCGCGCGATGCAGTTCATTCCTGGTGCAATCTTTGCCAACATCGTGCTCGCCGATGAGATCAATCGCACGCCGCCGAAGACGCAGGCTGCGTTGCTCGAAGCAATGCAGGAAGGACGCGTCACCGTTCAGGGCGTCAGTTACGATCTGCCGCGGCCGTTTCATGTACTCGCGACGCAGAACCCGATCGAGATGGAAGGCACGTATCCGTTGCCCGAAGCGCAGCTCGATCGTTTCATGTTCAACGTGAAGATCGGATACCTGCCTGAAGAAGAGGAGATCGCCGTCGTTAAGCAAACGACTTCGCCGCAGGACTACGAGTTTCAGCGTCTGATGTCAGCGGATGAGATCATCGCGTTTCAGCGTTTGGTGAGACAGGTGCCTGCGTCGGATACGGTCGCGCGTTATGCGGTGCGATTGGTGAATGCGAGCCGGCCGGGAACGCCGCCCGCGCCTGATTTCGTGAACAAGTGGGTGACGTGGGGAGCTTCGTTGCGCGCGTCGCAGTTTTTGATCTTTGGTGGGAAAGCGCGCGCGATACTGCGTGGACGTTACAACGTGTCGTGTGAAGACGTGCGTGCCGTGGCGCCGGCTGTGCTGCGGCATCGTGTGTTGTTGAACTTCCAGGCTGAGGCGGAGAAGATCGATTCCGATCATGTGATCAAGAGGTTGATTGAGACGGTGCCTGAGCCGAAAAGCGGGCTCTGATGGACAGCATTAGAACCTTAGACAGGATTACAGGATTTTCAAGATTTACATGATTACATCATGGTGACGACACCTGCACGTTTTTTAGATCCGGAGTTGCTCGCGAGGATAGGTTCGCTCGAGCTGCTTGCGCGTGCGGTGGTTGAGGGTTTCATGTCCGGGTTGCACCGTTCGCCGTTTACAGGTTTCTCGACGGAGTTCACCGAGTATCGTCAATACAATCCGGGTGATGATCTGCGCTATCTCGACTGGCGTTTGCTCGCGCGCACTGATCGTTATTTCATCAAGAAGTATCGCGCTGACACGAACACGCAGTGTCACCTGCTGATCGACACCAGCGCGTCCATGAACTACGCGCACTCGAGTTCGGTAACAAAGCTGCAATACGCACAGTTTGTCGCCGCGTCGCTGGCCTATCTTCTCAATCGCCAGCAGGACGCCGTCGGCATGGTCGCGTTTGCCGACAAAGTGCACACGCACGTGCCTGCGCGCAATCGTACGGGCCACATGCGCACGATCTTTGGCAATCTGTCCATGCTCCAATCGGGCGGTGAAACAAACCTGGCCCATTCGCTTCATCAGCTCGCCGAAATCCTGACGCGTCGCGGCATCGTCGTGATCATTTCCGACTTTTACGATCAACCCGAACGGCTGCAGGAAGCGTTTCAGCACCTGCGTTTCAAAGGACACGACCTCGTTGCGTTTCACGTGTTGGACCAGAACGAGCTCGACTTTGATTTCACGGATCCTGTCTTGTTGCTGGAAGACGCGGAGACGCAGGAACAGATGCCGGTGCTGCCGGGTGTCGTGATGGACGGCTATCGCGAACGCATGCGCAAGCACGTCGAGGGCATGCGGACCTGCGCGGCGGCAAACCACGTCGATTATGAATTGCTGACGACGAAGCAGCCTTTGGATTTTGCGTTGTTCTCGTTCCTGTCACGCCGGTCTGGCAAGTAAAGTTTATGTCGTTCCTGACGCCATTATTTTTCCTCGGCGTCGCAGCGCTGGCGGCGCCCGTACTCGTGCATCTTGTGCGACGCACACGTGCGCGTCGCGTTCAATTCCCTGCACTCGTCTTTGTTCGACAGGTTCCGCAACGAACCATCCGTCGCCGCACGTTGCACAACGTGCTCCTGCTCCTGCTTCGCTGTCTTGCGATTCTCCTGATCGTGATCGCGTTTACGCGGCCGTTCTTCAGTGGCGGCAGCGCCGCGAGAGATAACAGCGCCGCGGGTGCAACCGTGATCCTGCTCGACAACTCTTTGAGCATGCGTCGCGAACAGTTGTTTGCCGAGGCACAACGACGTGCCGAGGCGACCGTTGACGAAGCACGGAGCGACGAACAGGTTGCGCTCGTGAGTTTCGACAAGCGCTACACAGTCTTGAATCGTTTTACGAACGACAAGAACAGGTTGAGGACTGCGGTCGGCAGTTTGACCGCGGGCTGGGACGGCACAGATTACGAACAGGCGCTACGCGGTGCTGAGTCGCTGCTGAGCGAGATCGAGACCACTGGTCCAAAACGGATCGTTCTGATCTCCGATTTCCACATGCCGGGCTGGACCCACGCGACTGCGACTTTCAAACTCTCGAACAACACGAAACTCGAGACGTTCGACGTTGGCGGAAATGCTCCGCCTGCAAACGTCGCGATCACGAACGTCGAGGCGCGCGGTGTTGTATTTGGGCAGAAGTATCTCGACAATCTCGTGGTTCACGTGAGTAATTTCAGCGACACTCCGCGCGATCACATCCAGGTCAGTTTCCAAATCAACGATCAGACTGTAGAGAAGCGCGACATCAGTCTTAACAGTCGCGATTCGCGTGTCGTCGAGTTTACGGGCTTCAACCTGAACGAGGGCGTTAACCGTTGCACCGTCGACATCGTTTCCAACGATTTCGACGCCGACAACCGGTTCTATTTCACGCTACGGCGAAACACACCGGCAAAGGCGTTGATCGTCGAGAGCGCGTCGCGTGGTCGGAGTGACAGTCTGCATCTGCAAAGCGCGCTCACGACAAACGAAGATCTTCCGTTTACTTTCACGCTCAAGAGCACGGGCTCGGTCGACCCAACAAGCATTTCCGATTACGCGCTTGTGGTTCTGAACGACACCGGACCGATTTCACCCGCACTCGCTGATACGCTCGCGAAGTTTGTAGAAGCAGGCGGGCAGATCATTGCGTCGGCTGGACCACGAACAGACGCGAGCAGTTTCAATTCGGCGCTCCAGCGAATCGCACCCGCGACGTTGCGCGAACCAGTGCAGACGAAGGCCGGCGAGAGCGTGGCGATTACGGAAGTAAAATTTGATCATCCGATCTTTGAAGTATTTCAGGAGAGCGGGAGATTGGCGTCGGCGAACGTGATTGGTTACTTCCGTTCGGAGCCGACGACGACCGCCGCCGTCCTCGCGCGGTTTGAAGATGGAAGTCCCGCGCTGATTGAAAGTCGCACGGGTAAAGGGCGTGTGATGTTGTTTACTTCGTCGCTCGGACCGAGTTGGAATGATCTGCCGCTCACGCCGCTTTACCTGCCGTTCATTCATCAGATGGTGCGTTATGCGGGCGCGCGTGAGGAGAGTTCGTGGTACGGCCTGGGCCAAACTTTCACAGTCGAGAAGCGACGCGAAGCTGCGCCGCCGGCGGTTGATACGCCCGCAGGCGCGCGACTGAATGAGAACAGGCTCACGCCGGACGGAGATCTGCTGGTCACCGCGCGTGAACCCGGATTCTATCGACTGCGATACAACGACAATCCAGGGTTTGCGGCGGTAAACGTGGATGGCGATGAGGGTGATTTTACGAAGTTGAAGTTTGATGAGTTTGTGGCAGGAGTGACTGGTGGCGCAGGGAGTGCAGAAGGCAGTGAGGCCCGTGGAAATCTGAGTAATGAAGAGGTCGAGGGGCGCCAGAAAGTCTGGTGGTCTTTGCTGCTGATCGCGCTAGTATTGCTGCTGGCCGAGGCTCTCATTGCGCAACGAACCAAGATGGTGAAGATGATAGGGTAGCCGCAGATTACACAGATGAACATGGATCGATCCGTGTTCATCTGTGTAATCTGCGGCTGAAATGGAGATTGGTCATGAAAAGTGGATTAGAGGATCTCCTTAGACGAGCGCGTTCGCGGCGACAGCTTTTGCTTTCGCTCCGCGGTGTGGCTATTAGTCTCGGCGTCGTTGCCGTCGTGCTGTTGCTGATGGGCTGGGCCGCTCATCGCTATCGTTACAACGGCACCGCGTTGATTGTGCTGCGCGTTGGCGCCTTGCTCACGTGTCTCGCAACGATCTATTTCGCACTGATCCATCCACTCCTGAAACGCATCAGCGACGCTCGTCTCGCTCGCCTGATCGAAGAGCGATCACCCGGCACCGAGGATCGACTCGTCACCGCCGTCGAATATTCACACGAAGCTCGCGATGGGCGTATCTCGCCTGCACTCGTTAATCGTCTTTACGAAGATGCAAACACTTACTCGGCAATGGTTGACGTCGGAAACGTTGTTCGACGTTCACGACTCATGATGTATGGCGGTGCGGCACTCGCCAGCCTGCTCATCTTCGCCGGTGTTCTGAAGTGGGGACCACGCGAGATCTCGCAAGGCGTTACGCAACTCGTAACGCCGACCGCGCTCGCCGAGTCGAAGAATGCGATGAGCATCAAGGTCAAACCCGGCACTGCGCGTGTGCCAAAAGGGTCGGACCAGGACGTCGTCGCCACACTCGTTAACTTCGATTCGCAACAAGTTACTGTCTTCTCTCGCCCGCTCGGCTCTAAAGACGACTTCCAGGGCCAGGTGATGGAACCCGCGAAAGCGAAAACCGATTTTCGTTTCTCCATCTTCAACATTCAGGATTCGATGGAATACTTCGTCGAGTCGAACAGCGTTCGTTCCGAAGTTTTCAAACTCAACGTCGTCGATCTGCCTTACGTCAAACAACTCGATCTGTCGCTCAACTTCCCCGCGTTTACGAACCTGCCCACGAAGGCGATCGAAGACGGCGGTGATATCGCAGCACTCAAAGGCACTGTCGCCACCATCACGGCGAAGCTCTCCGGCAAAGTGCGTGCGGCGAACATCGTCTTTGCCGACGGCAAGAAGAGCGAGATGAAGCAGCAGGGGGGCGATTTCGTGGGCCAGCTGACCGTTGCAGGCGACACGAGCTACTACATCGAACTCGTCAGCACGGATGGCGAAACGTATCGCGGCTCAAACGAGTATGACGTGTCGCTGCTCACTGACCAGCCGCCGGTGATCTCATTCGACAAGCCGGGCCGGGACAAGAAAGCAACGAACCTCGAAGAAGTTTTCACGCAGGCGCGTGCTGAAGACGATTACGGCGTCGTCTCGATGGACCTGCACTTCTCAGTCAACGGCGGTGAAGAGAAGAAAGTAAACCTTCAACAACTCACGCGCGAGTCTGCACGCTCGCTCAGCGGCGCGTACACGTTCTTCCTCGAGGAATACAATCTCAAGCCCGGTGATTTCATCTCCTACTTTGCGAAGGCGCGCGACGCGAGCAACGAAGCCACCAGCGATATTTACTTCATCGAAGTCAAGCCGTTTGAGATGGAGTACAAGCAGTCGCAGCAGCAAGGCGGCGGTGGCGGCGGTGGTGGCGGCGAAGATCAGGACCAGAATGCGCTTTCGAAACGACAGAAGGATCTGATCGCGGCGACGCATCGTTTGATTCGGGAAGGCGATAAGTACACGGAGCAGGAACGGAAAGACGGTTACGAGGCCGTCGCCGTTGGTCAGGAGAAACTTCGGACAGACACGCTCGACTTTCTCGAACGCATGGGCCGGCGACTCGGCGGCATCGATGGTCAGAAGCAAGTGGCGGAGATGGCCGAGCACCTGAAGCAGGCGGCGAAAGAGATGGAAGGCGCGCCGCCGCCTTTGCGCAAAGAACAGGGCAAAGATGCTTTACCACCTGAGCAACGCGCGCTCCAGCGACTGCTTGCAGCAGACGCGATCTTCCGTGAAGTGCAAGTCGCGTTTGGTAATCAGAGCAATGGCGGTGGTGGAGGCAGTGGTGGCCAGCGTGAGCAACAGGAGCTGGCAGGTCTTTTCGAGCTCGAGCTCGACAAGATGAAGAACCAGTATGAAACTCTCCAGCGCGCGCAACAGCAACAGGCGCAGCAACAGAAAAGCGAGGCCGAGCGGCGTCTCGAAGAGCTCGCACGACGCCAGCAACAGGCACTCGAAGAACAGCGTCGTCGCCAGCAGGGACAGCCTGCGAACGGTGGCGGCGGTGGCAATCAACGCCAGCAGCAGGAGTTGATCGAAGAAACGCGCAAAGCAGCGCGCGAACTCGAACGACTCTCACGCGAACGCCGTGACGCGCAGATGCAGGAGTTGAGCCGTCAACTCAACCAGACGGCTGATGAGATGCAGAAGGCGCAGGCGTCGGCGCGCAACAACTCGAGCGATTCAATCGCGCAAAATGAGCGTGCGCTCGAACGATTGCAGCAGGCGCAACAGCGTCTGCAGCAAATGAACGGCGCGAGTGGACAGCGCGGCGGGCAACAAGGCGCGTCGGGACGGCAGCAACAGATCTCGGATCTCCGGCAACGTGCCGCACAGGCGGCGTCGCGCCAACGCGAGATCGCGAAAGACATGGAAGACCTCACTCGTCGCGGCGGGCAAAACGCGCAGGATGAAAACTCGCGCGCGAAGCGCGAGCAGTTGGCGGAACGCAAAGACACGCTCGCGGAGACGGTGAATAACCTGCAACAGGATATCGAGCAGTCGGCGCGTGCGATGGGCGGCGGCAGCCAGGGCCAGCAGCGTGCGGCGCGGCAGTTGAAAGATGCGGCTGACGGGCTTGCGCGTGATCGTGTTGCGGATCGAATTCGTGAAGGCAAGCAGGCGTTGAATAACGGGCAGCAGCAGGGCGCCGGTGCTGGTCGTAACGAAGAACGCGCGATTGAGCGGAGTTTGAATAACCTTTCCGAACGGCTGCAGGCGGCAGAGCAGAGCGCGCGTGGCGCGAACGGGTCGAGTGCGGAAGAGAACCTCGATCGCACGCGGCAACTGGCTGACAATCTCGATTCGTTGAGGCGTCGCCTTGATGAAAACGCGGCGCGGCGAAACGGTCAGCAACAGGGCCAACAGCAGGGCCAGCAGGGCCAGGGACAGCAGCAAGGGCAACAACAAGGTCAGCAACAGGGACAGCAGCAAGGTGGTCAGCAGTCTGGCGGAACGCAGAATGGAAGTCCGTCTGACGGTCGCCGCGAGCGATCGGGAACCGATCGTCTCGGTCAGATGGGCGACGGCTGGGGCGACAATCGCCAACTGCCGGCTGAGATCCGCGAACGGCTACGTGAAGCGCAGGATCTGCGGCGCGAGTGGGGCGCGACTGGCTGGGGCGTCGGCAAACTCGACGACGTGATCGAAGAGCTCAAGCGGCTTGCGGACGGCAGGATGGAAGGTGACGCCGCGACAGCTGCGTATTTGAAAGCGGATGTGGTGGAGCCTTTGCGCCAGCTCGAACTCGAGTTGAGCCGGCAGGTGCAGCAACAGAGCGGTCGAACGAACCTGCGGCTGCGTGATGAAGGCGCGGCGCCTGAGAAGTATCGACGCGCGGTTGAAGAGTATTACCGGCGATTATCAGGCCGGCAAAAACCTTAGACAGGATTATCAAGATTAGAAAGATTTACATGTAAATCCTGATAATCATGTAAATCATGTGCAAGGTTTATGATTAGAATTCTTAAACGTGGGGTCCTTCCATTACTGTTGGTGGCGGCGCTGTTGATCCCGAGCTTGGCGCAGCGACCGTTTGATGACTTCCGGCGCCGTCCACCATCGGAAGCCCCGCCGGCGGGTGCATCATTCGGCGAGTTCACTTTTGTGCGCACGATCTATGAGTCGCCGATGCGTGGCTACGGGCGCCGCGGTTACTACGGCGGCGGCACATGGACCACCGACTACCCCGAAGCCGATAACAACTTCATCGTCGGCCTGCGCGAGTGGGCCGGCACGAATCTTAAAATCGCACCGCGGCCTGAAGCGTTGGAAATACTCGACGACCGCATCTTCGATTACCCGCTCCTTTACATCGTCGAGCCCGGTTTCATGGAACTCTCAACCGAGCAGGCCGCACGCCTGCGCGAGTACATCATGCGCGGCGGTTTTATCTTTCTCGACGACTTCTGGGGCGAGTATGAGTGGCAGAACGTGCAGGAGCAGTTTAAGAAGGTCGTACCGGAGTATGAGATCAAGGAGCTGTCGCTCAGCCATCCGATCTTCCATTCATATCTCGACGTTGAAGAAATCGTGCAGGTGCCAAACGTCTACAACGCGTCGCGCGGCATCACGTCCGAAAAGGGAGGCGTTGTTCCTTACTACATGGGCATCGAGAATAAAGACGGGCGCCTGGTTGCATTTTTCGCCCGCAACTCCGACCTCGGCGATGCGTGGGAGTGGATCAACGATCCGGCGTATCCGGTGAAGTACGGGCTACCGGCGTACAAGGTTGGGATTAACGTCGTCATCTACGCGATGAGTCATTAACCACGGATCGGGCAGATCTTAAAACAGGATCAAGAGCCGGATTTTGCGTAGTAGCCGGGGCGGTGTCGGATTTCGAGTTTGTCCTTCTTCAGTTCGGGGTTTACGACTTCGACAGTGATCTTGCGGTACGAGCCGTCGCGTTTCTTGTTTGTTGAGGAATAAGCGATCAGATACTGCGTCCGCAGCTCGCGCTCAATCTCTTCGAAGGCTGCGTTCAAGTCAAACTTCTTATCCGGAAAGAACGCGCGGCCTCCAGTGCGTTGGGCCAAGTCCTTAAGCGCGTCGCGATCGATCCCGTCGCGCTTGTTGCCGATTCCAATCGAGTAGATCACCGTCTCCGCCGCGAGTGCGCGATTGACGGCTTCTTTCATCATCAGCCGGCTCGCCGTATCGATACCGTCGCTCAGCAGAATGATCGCGCGTCGCCTCAGGCCGGGCGCGTTCGCCAGCACATTGACTGACGTCAACGCCACGGCATCCCAGATTGCAGTCGTACCTTCCGGCGGTGGCGCCAGCAAACCTGGACCAACCGGAATTCCCGCGAGGGGCCTTCCCGCACCGAGATAAGCAGGAACGGCAACTTCAATCCGCTCCAGCACGCGGTAAACGTTCAACATGTCGCGCGACAATTCCTGTTCGAGATAGGCAAGCCCGGTGAACGGCACGATCGCGACGAGATCTCGGTTTGATTCAATTACTTTTTCGATAAACGATCGCGCCGCGGCCTTCTCGTCGGGCAGAGTAGCCTCCTGAGATCTGCTGACGTCGATCAGAAACGTGATCGCGAGTGGCCGATCCGTTTCGCGCTGGAAAGTGAAGAGCTGTTGCGGCACACCGTCTTCGAGCACGCGCACGTCTTCCGCGCGCAGCGTGGTGATGAACCGGCGTTGTTTGTCCATCGCGGTGAACGGCAGGTTCGTGACGTCTGTCTCGACGCGCACGACGTCGTCCTGATCGACCGGGTCCTGGCATAGAACCGGCACACAAAGAACCAGAATCAAGATCAATATACGTGTCATGCTTTGACTGGAATTCTAGGTGATCTGCGGGAAATGATCTATTCAGGCCATGAAGGGAAGAGTTTATCGTTGACACTCCGCGTGCACCTTACCTATAGTGAATTTGCCCCTCGGCGCCTCACGATCTCAAACCATGAAGATCTTTCGCGCACACACGCTGCTCTTCGGCGTGACTATTTTCGTCAGTTCCGCGCTTCTCTTCTCGATCCAACCGATGATCGCGAAGATGTTGCTGCCGCTGCTGGGTGGAACTCCGGCGGTGTGGAACACGTGTATGCTCTTCTTCCAGGCGGTGTTGCTTGGCGGTTACGCGTACGCGTTGCTGATTTCACGCTGGCCGTTGAAACGCCAGCTCGTCGTACAGCTCGTAGTTCTTTGTCTCGCGTTTATTGCACTGCCGATCGGGCTTTCGTCGTCGTGGGTTAACTCAGTTCCGCCGAGCGACAATCCTTCTTTGTGGTTGTTGATGTGTTTGACGGCTTCTGTCGGTCTGCCGTTCTTCATCGTTTCAAGCAATAGTCCGTTGTTGCAGCGTTGGTTTTCACGCACCGCGACGGAGTCAGCACGCGATCCCTACTTCTTGTATTCAGCGTCGAACGCCGGCAGCCTGCTCGCACTGCTGGCTTATCCTGCGCTCATGGAGCCGTTTTTCACTTTACGTGCGCAGGGGCGGCTGTGGACTGTGTTCTATGCGGCGCTTGTGTTGTTGATCGGAATGCATGCGTTGATGTTGTGGCGTTCGAAGGATGTGAAGGCGAGTGTCGCGGTTGAAGAGGAAACTGTCGAACCGAAGCCGAGCATGAAACGTCGCCTGCGCTGGCTGCTGCTTGCATTTGCGCCTTCGAGCCTCATGCTCGGAGTTACTAACTACATCACGACTGACATTGCTTCAGTTCCGCTTCTGTGGATCATTCCGCTCGCGCTTTATCTGTTGACGATGGTCTTTGCGTTTGCGCGCAAGCCGCTGTTTTCGCCGCGGCTGGCGGATTTGGTCGTGCCGGGTGCGACAATTGTTTTGCTGATGCTTTACATCGCTGATTCATCAGGCCGCGGTTCGCGAATGTTGATCGTGATGCACCTTGCGTACTTCTTTTTCGCGGCGCTGATGTGTCATGGACAGCTTGCAGCGGATCGACCTGGAGCACGTTACCTGCCGCAGTTTTACGTGTGGCTATCGCTTGGTGGTGTGCTTGGCGGGATCTTCAACGCGCTCGTTGCACCGGTGTTGTTTACGGGCGTGATTGAGTATCCGCTGGCGATTCTGCTTTCGTGTTTGCTGTTGCCGGCCGTTAAAGACGCGGCCTGGGGTGGCCACGGAGGGCCACCCCTACAAACGAAGCTGGATTTTGTGTTGCCTGTTATCGTCTTTGCGGTGACGATGGGGTTGGGATGGACTGCGAACAACTTGGCGCCCGTCCAGATGAGCGGCTCGATATTTGTCGTCGCGCTTCCGCTCTTTGTCAGCTATCCGCTGCGGAAACGCCCCGTTAGGTTCGCGCTATCGCTGGGCGCGGTGATTCTTGCGGCGGGCCTGATGACGGGAGTTGGCCTGAGCACGCTGCACTCCGAGCGCAACTTCTTCGGCGTGCTGCGAGTAACGAACAGCCCTGAGCAAAACATTCATTCATTCCTGCACGGCAGCACCGTCCACGGCCGGCAAAGCACTGTACCTGATCGTCGTTGTGAGCCGCTTGCGTACTACCATCGCGAAGGCCCGCTCGGCCGCATCTTCACTGAATTTCAAAACACTCGCACGAACGCAAACATCGGCATCATCGGGCTCGGCACCGGCGCGACGGTGAGTTATGCGCGCGCAAACGAACGCTGGACGTTCTATGAGATCAATCCGGCGGTTGTCACAGTCGCGCGTTCGCGTGATTACTTCAACTACCTGAGTGATTGCACGAAAACTCCGGTCGAGATAGTGCTCGGAGACGCCCGTTTGAAACTGCACGACGCGCCGGATCGATCTTACGATTTGATTGTGCTCGACGCGTTCAGCAGCGATGCGATTCCCGTCCACTTGATGACGCAACAGGCCGTCGATCTTTATCTGTCGAAACTCGCGCCCGGTGGTTTGATGGTCTTTCACATCTCCAACCGCAATCTTGAGCTCACAGAAGTTGTTGCTGATCTTGCTGCGAGCAGAAACCTGAGTGGCCTCTCGTTGCTCGACATGACGCCGCCGCAGCCAAACGGAAAGGATCCGTCACACTGGGTGGTGCTCGCGCGGAATACAGCGGATTATGGAAAGCTGGCTAACGATACGGACGCAAAGCCGCTCGTGAGCACGAGCGCCGAGGACGTCTGGACCGACGACTTCTCGAATATCCTGAGCGTGATGAAGTGGCAGAAGGAAGAAAAATAGGTCAGAAGAAAGAAATAGGTCCTATAGGACTTATAGGACCTATAGGACCTATTCAGAGCGTTAGACGCACGCGCGATTAAGAGGCGCCCTTGGCTGCGGTATCGCCTGATGCAGCCTGCTTGTTCGGTTGCGGTGTGATTCGCAGGTACGGTTTCGGTGCCTTCCAGCCGCCAGGGAATTTCTCCTTCGCCACTTCGTCAGACATCGAAGGAACGATGATCACGTCGTCGCCGTCTTTCCAGTTGACCGGCGTCGCTACGCTGTACTGAGCCGTCAACTGCAGTGAATCGATGACGCGCATGATCTCGTCGAAGTTGCGTCCGGTGCTGGCCGGATACGTAATCATCAACTTGATCTTCTTGTCTGGGCCAATGACAAACACCGATCGGACCGTGAACACGTCGCTGATCTCGGGGTGAATCATGTCGTACAGTTCCGCGATCTTGTGATCCGGATCCGCAATCACCGGGAAGTTAAGCGCCGTGCCCTGGGTCTCTTCAATGTCCGCTGCCCAGCGTTTGTGTGAATCCGTCGGATCCACGCTGAGTCCGATCACTTTAACGCCACGCTTTTCGAACTCTGGTTTACATCGCGCTACGTAACCCAGCTCGGTGGTGCAGACTGGCGTGAAGTCCCTGGGATGGGAAAACAGGACTGCCCAGCTATCGCCGATCCATTCGTGGAAGCGTATGGGGCCTTCAGTGGTGTCTGCTGTGAAATCGGGTGCTATATCGCCAAGTCGTAGAGCCATTTGTATCTCCTCTTTCTTTCTGAAAAACCGATTCGCGGTCACCTGACCGTGAAACAAGGGATTCGAAAATGAAGTTATCTAAGGGCTTTTACAACTATTGGCGGAGACAAGTCAAACCCCGCGCGGTCCGTGTTATTCTTGCGCCCGAATTTCGAAAACATCACCATGAAACTTGCACTCAACGGCGCTACGACGATGCGGGCCGACCTCGTGACGGATTTAGAGGCGGCGAAGGCAGCCGGGTTCGACTACCTCGAAATCTGGGCCGCAAAACTCAGGGCTTTTCTGAAGGAAAAGACGACTTCCGAGCTGCGGGATCTTTTCACCGCCGCGCAGATCCCGCCTTTGAGCATCAACTCGATCGAACACATCACGTTTCGCGAGCCCGCGGCTTACGAACGGATCAAACAGGAATGCGAGGAGCTGAGCAGTATCGCTGCCGCGATCGGTTGCGAGTGTACCGTCGTGGTTCCTGGTCCATTGCCTGAGGGTGGTGCGACGCGCGAAGCGGTCGTTGCTGAGTCAGTCAAAGTGTTGACTGAGCTCTGCGACATCGCTGCTAAGCACAACGTGACGCTTGCGTTTGAATTTTTGGGACAACCGGATTGCAGTGTGCCCACGCTGGATCTTGCAGCGGAGATCGTGCGTGAAGTTGGACGTGAAGATCTCGGGCTCGTCATCGATAGTTTTCACTTTTACGCCGGCGGTTCGACGTTTGAAATGATCGAAGCTCTCGATCCGGAACTCATACAGATCTTTCACATCAACGACGCCGAAGATCTTCCGCGGGAGCAGTTGGAAGACAGGCACAGGCTACTTCCGGGCCTCGGGATCCTGCCGTTGCGCGACCTGGTGTCTGCGTTCAGGCGGATTGGTTATGACAAGGTTGCGAGTGTCGAGATCTTTCGTCCGGAGTACTGGGAACGAGATCCGTTTACACTCGCGCGTGACGCGCGTGCGGCGACTGCACGCGTGTTGGGACAATGACGATGAGCAAAGTGAAGATCGGGATTATCGGCGCAGGCTACATCGGCGGCGTTCATGCCAGCGTGCTGGCGCGCGACGAGCGCGTTCAACTCGCTGCTGTACAAGACGTGGTCCAGGAATGCGCGGAGAAACTTGCGCGCATGTACAGCACCATCGCCACTGCTACTCCGCTCGACGTGTTGGAACGTTGCGACGCAGTGTTCGTCACCACGCCAAACACACAGCACGTCTCCCTTTCTCTCGCCGCGATCGAGGCGGGAAAACATGTGTTCTGCGAAAAGCCCTTAGCCACGAATCTTGCCGATGCCCGACGTGTGTACGAGAAAGCGAGTAAAAGCCGCAGCGTGTTTCAGGTGGGCCACAATCGACGTTTCGCGCCCGTGTATGTCGAGCTGAAGCGTCTGATCTCCGAAACGCATAAACCGCATTCAGCGCACGTCAAGATGAATCGTGGTGAACTGTTGAAGCCTGTGTGGACGGGCAATCCGGAAGTCACCGGCGGCTTTTTGTACGAGACGCCGGTTCACATGTTTGACATGATGCGGTTTCTGTTTGGCGAAGTGGAAACTCTGCACGCGTTCGGCTCGACGCACGAGTATGACGAGATCGACGACTTCTCCGTCTTACTGAAATTCGCGAGCGGCATGCACGCGACGCTTGCGACAGCAGCCGATGCGAGCTGGTTGTTTCCCTTCGAGCGAGTGGAAGTCTTTTGCCATCATGCCACCCTCGTCACACGCGAGATGGAAAGCCTGACGTGCAGCACAAATCTCGAAGGCCACTACACCGAGCAGACGATGCAGCAGTTGTCGCGTGAAGAGAAATGGGGCTACGTGCAGGAAGATCGCGCGTTCATCGACTCGATCGTCAACGGCACGCCACCGCTCGTCACCGCTCTCGACGGCTTGAAATCAGTCGAACTCGTCGACGCGGTCTATCAATCCTGTAAATCCTGAAATCCTGTCATGCGCTGTCATTGGGCCACAACACCCTTATCAATCGCGTATCACGACGAAGAGTGGGGCGTCCCCCTCCACGACGACACGCGTCTCTTCGAATTCCTGATCCTCGAAGGCGCCCAGGCCGGTCTGAGTTGGGAAACTATCCTGCGCAAACGCGACAACTATCGCGCCGCTTTCGACGGCTTCAATCCGAATAAAATCGCCAAATACGATCAACAAAAAATCGCGTCGCTCATGAACGACGCAGGCATCATTCGCAATCGCCTGAAAATAAATTCAGCCATCACGAACGCCGTCGCCTTCCTGGAAATCAAACGCGAGTTTGGCAGTTTCGACGAATACGTGTGGCGCTTTGTGAACGGCAAACCGCTAAGACGAAAACCGGGCCAGCCAATCGCCGCACGCACGGAGATTTCTGACGCGCTGAGCAAGGATCTCAGCAAACGCGGCTTCAAGTTTGTCGGATCCACGATCTGTTATTCGTTCATGCAGGCGGTCGGGATGGTCAACGACCACGACTCGAAGTGTTTCCGCTACCGGCAGGTTCAATCCAAATAAATTCTTTCGCTGATACTCGGCTTTATGCGAGTATGGACGTGACTATTAACGGAGGTCCCCTTCTTTGAAACGACTTTTACTAACTGCGATTGCTCTTCTCACGCTGGCGTCCGCTGTGGCCGCCCAATCAGTAAACAATTCCCTCGCTGCACTACCCGAAGCTGACGCGCTGATCTACATCAGCCCGCAACGGATTCTCAACGAAGCCGCGCCGCGCGTGATGGTCGCGAGTGAATACACCAAAATGCGCGCGACCCTCGCGGATATGAAGAACGGGGTCGGCGTGGATCCGTCTTCGATCGAATACCTCGTGATCGCCGTCCGCTTTCACAAGCCGGCGAGCGACTTGAGTTTTGTCGCGCCGGACGTGATGGCAGTGTTTGGCGGCGATTTCAGTTCGGATTCGTTGATGACGGTCGCGCAAAACTTCCTGCAGGACAAAGTCAGGATCGAGCAGCACGGTTCGAAATCGATCGCGCTCGTGAAGGTCGATCCGATTGCGGCAGAGGCAGAGAAGAATCCGATACTCAAGCCGTTCACCGAACTCGGAGCAGTGGCTTTGAGTGCAAACTCGATAGCGATCGGAAATGTGCGTTATCTCAAATCTGCCATCGATGCGTCCGCGGGAAGCGGAATGCGGATCAGTCCCGCGGCGATTGATTCGTTGATGCGCGATCCGAATGCGCTGATCGCTGCGTCAGGGGCGCCGCTGACAGCCGTGGCGAAAAGTCTTGGATTGTTTGGACTCGAAAACACGACTCGCGAATCGCGCTGCGATACGACGCTCGGCAACTTCTACGCTGCAGTGACAATGAGTGGAACAAACTTCAACCTGCGCGGTGCAATGAATGCCGACAATCCTGACACTGCGAAGATTATTCACGGTTTGATTTCCGGGTTGATGAAACAGGGGATCGATGCAGTGCCGGATAAGGGCGCGCAGGCGATCTTGCAGACCGTGAAGATGCTTCCGCGCGACAGCGAGATCGTGATCGAGGCCGACATTCCTGAGAAGGTTGTGGCAGATTATTTTCGCCCGGCTAAGAAAGTCGAAGCGGCAAAACCAGCCGCGAAGCAGCCTGTGAGGAGAAAGCGAACCAGGTAAGACATTAGACAGGATTTCAGGATTAACACGATTCTAAAAGAAGCGATCGGCGTAAGCGCGGATTTCCTTCAGCGAAGCTTCGGAGAGAACCCTGTAAATCTTAGTCTCACAGCCCGCGGGGATCCGCGGGGCCATCAACGAATCGGTGATCACAAACGCAGCCGAGCGCAACCCCTTCTCCCAGTTGCGCTCGCGTGCGTCGCGAAAACTTAACGCGTCCGCATCCAATCCTGCCGCCACTAAAAGCGTCCGCGCCCACTTCAAAAATTCCGGCCAACGAGAAACAGTCGCAACCAGCGCATCCCGCGAAGGCTTAGTCTCACCTCGAAACGATTCCACTATCGACGCCGAGTGAAGCACCAGCACATCAGTTTCCGGCTTCAGGCGATCGGCAAAGCTGCCCATGTGCCCGTACAGGACGAGAGGCACCGCTCCGGTTACGCCATCGAACCCATCAACACCAACACCTTTCACGGGAACTTTCGTGACCGCAGAGATTTCGGCAACGAGGATCGCGCGGAGTTCCGGATCGGGTTCGAGCAGAAGAAAATGGTCCGGGCGCTGGAGCGAAAGTGAACGTTGAACGCCCGACTGTATCTCCGCGAGCGAGTATCCCTCTTCGCGAAGGTTTCGAAAGAAGCGTCCGATGAGCTGGTCCAATGCGAGATGATCGTCGAGTGCCTCATCGTTACGTGCGCGCACGTAAACACCGCTTCCCTTGCGAAACTGGACCCACCCGCGCTTCGCAAGTTCACGATAAGCGGCGCTGACTGTGTTGGCGTGAATGTCGTAACGGCGCGCGAGGTCGCGCGTGCTCGGCAGTCGCTCGGAAATCTTCAAATCGTTACTGACAATGCCAAGCACTATCTGCGTCACCAACTGCTCGCGTATAGGAACTTCACTGTTTTTTGAAATCCAGATGCGCATGCAATTTGACAGGGTCCGAGGTTTGCATGATTATAAAGTGCATTGATGAATTCTGCCTCATACATTTCGCTGCTGAACCAGGG
>DASTQB010000178.1:0-5134 GCA_035761985.1 Pyrinomonadaceae bacterium | reverse complement strand
GCGAATTCGAAGTTCGGGTTGCGGATCTTCTTCTGACACCATCTGATCGATGATCCATGTATATCAAGTCCTACATACCTGCCACGATCGTTCAGATAGTCCTTCAACTGAAGCGCCATCTGGCCGCAACCACAACCGACGTCGAGCACGCGCTCGTCCGGTTGCAGACGGGCAAGCGTGCGCAGGTAGCCCATAAACTCGTTGCCTGACGATTCAAAACTTTTCAACGGGCCGACATACCTGCGCAGGTGCAGCGGCGGCAAATCTGTTTTGTGATTCAGTAACCGGGAGAGGTAATCAAGCGGCGATAAGGCGAGCAGTGCGACGTTCCGGCACGATCTCAAAAACTTGATAGCGGTGCGATTCACGCCTGCTTCATATCATCTGAATCATGAAAATCCCGTGCATCTTGTTAATCCTGGCGAACCTTTGACAGGATTACAGGATTTTCATTAAGAACAAGATCTATCACGGTCGATAGCGTGCAAATAAAGATGGAGGCGGCCCGGCCAACACGCTCTGCGCAAGCTTCACCTGCGCCATCAAGCGTATCTCGGTCCTTTCGAACTGATGCGACAGGCTGACGGCACGATCGAAATCAGCCCACGCGAAGAAGCCTGCATGCTGGGCCAGGCTTGTCAGCAACTCACCGACCCTCCCATTGGCAGACATATTCCACTCGCCGTCGCGAAGATACTGCGTATCAAAGCCGTCGAGCTTCAACGCCGAGTCGACGAGTTGATTGAACTTCGGTACGAGGGCCTCCATGATCTGAAAGCAGCGGTCGCTCTTGAACTGGCAATACATTATGGCTAAGCCTATCTCAGCACCGGTCTGGCGCCAGGCGGGTTGTAAGAGGTCGATCACGCCACTCGCCTGATCCAGTAACTTCAAAGCAGTTTCTCGGTCAGTCGCGGCAACTGTATCAGCGACGGATAACATGAGGTGGAGCCGCTCTTCAGGGCGGGGCTGCTCGTTTAATCGTTTCTGTAAGTTTGCCAGTACCTCCTCATTGGAACCTTTCCTTTTTCGGAGTCGTCGAGAAATTCAATCATCATCTTTCGCACTTCGGGATCCGCAGTCGCATTCGCGACTTCCCGTGCTTTTGCCTGGTCGCCGGATGCCCTGGCCATTTCAAATCCGCTCCAGCTAATGTTCGCGTCAAGTCGCGGGTACTTCTCCTTCAGCGCCAGAACCTCATCAATTGATCCGTCTTGCTGAACAAGCTGCAGCTCGTAAGAGCCGGGAACCGGACGGTGTTCCTCGTTCACCCAATGTTGAAGCTCCGTAACACGAGAGTCGGACTTATACGACGGAGACACACTCGACATAACCCAACCGCAGAAGTTTGCCACTTTGTAGTCGTGGGGATCGCGCTTTCGACACCCGGCTTCAAATGCTTTTGTTATCAGAAAAGAGACAAGCTCTCGATAAGTAGCGGCATCCGCCATGGGCGGCGTATAAGACAAAGTCAGGCGCTGAATAGAATTTCGGTGGTACCACTGTTCCTCCTGGATATCTACATCTTTTACCTTGCTGACGACTTCTTTGTAGAGTGTCCGAGCATCGTCCTTGTGCTTTCTACTCAATTGTCTAAGCACCATCAGGAGCTCGTCGGAGAAACCCCGCGCCAGTGACTCACGTGCGATCTTAAGAGCCAGTTCCGGTTTGTCAGCGGCAATCTTTTTGGCGAGACGCAACTCGATATCGTGATCATGTTCGGCGAAGCGCTTCGATAACTCCCCTACGCTCGTTATTTCTGTTGATTTGAGAAATGTGAGTGCAAGCTCGGCATCGTATTTCGCAATTCGCTCAATCGTATCAGCTCGCAATTTCAAGAAAACCTGGAACGTGTGAGAGCTTGTGCGCTGGTCCGGATTTTCCCTGTTAATGCCTTCGCGAATATCGCTTTCGATCATGGGGAGCAAACTGCGGGCGCGTTTCTCATCATGAGTCCAAAGCGATTCCATGATGTTCGCGGCAATGCGCGCGCGGTTTTCGGGAGACTGCAATCCGTTGACCTGGCCTGCCGCCGTTTCGAGTAAGTTGAACGCCTTTTCTCGTAGCTCTTTATTGGCTTCCGATGTCTGCGCGGGAGTTTGAGCGTGCGCAAACGCCGAGCAAAGCACAAGAATGACGATGAGGATCTGGGCCAATCGTTGAGGATAAATCATCGGACCTCCAGGTTGTGGGAGTTTCAGGTGTCCATCTTTGCCGACTTACGTAGCATCCACGAATATAGCAGGACGATAATCACGATAAAGGCGATCGGTCCGAGCCATGGTGCAAGCGCAAAATCTTCGGCGACCAGGGCAAGCGGTGCGGGAGACACACTGACGATCAGTCCTGCAAGGAGAACGCCCCACAAGCTCTCACCGACGATCAATCCCGAAGCAACGAGTGTCCCGAGCCGTTCAGCACGTTCGGGATTTGCGCCGTTGCGAGTGCGACGCTCGTACCAGTAAGAGAGCACTGCACCGATGACGACGGCGAAGGTCGCGGACATCGGAAGATAGATGCCGATGCCGACTGCCAGTGGTGGAATACGAATCTTGTTCATCGCCTGCATCAGCGTGTCCAACAGAATCAGGCCAACACCGACGAGCGCGCCGATACCGATCATCGTCCATTCGAGAGTGCCGCCTATCACGCCCTGCGCGAGTGCGGAGATGAGTGTCGCTTGCGGCGCCGGCAACGGATCGGGCGCAATGACACCGACGTTTGCAGCACCGGCAAATCCATATGCACGGGCGAGCAGGTTCAGCACAAACGGAATCACTGCTGCGCCTGCAATCACGCCGACGATCAAAGCGACCTGTTGCCGCATCGGCGAAGCGCCGACAAGTTGGCCCGTTTTTAAATCCTGCAAGTTGTCGTTGGAGATTGTCGCGCAGGCGAAGACGATGGCGGTAATGTAAAGTGCGAAAGCGACGAGCGCCGCACTCGTTCCCGCGGTAGCCGCGACTGCAACGATAAGCATTGACGAGAACACCACGATCGACAGAATGCCGACACCGGAAATCGGACTGTTCGAGGCGCCGATCAAGCCGGCCATGTACCCGCAGATACCAGCGATCAGGAAACCGCCGATCAGCACAAACGGCACGGCGATGAGTGTTAGTGTAAGAGCGTTTGGCGCGAGCACGCTGGCGCTCGCAAACCTGTACGCCAGCCAGCCGCTGATAAGCAGACAAACGACGGTGAGCACCAGAATCCACGTTCCCGAAAGATCGCGGTCGCGGTCGTCCGGCTGTTCGCGATTGCGTGAAGCCGCGAGTGTTGTTACCAGTCCACCAACAACTGGTTTGGCGAGTCGAGCGAGAGTGTAGATCGCGGCAACTGCGATTGCGCCCGCGCCGATGAATCGCACTTGCGTGCGCCAGATACCCATCGTGTGTGCGGCAAGATCTGCACCCGCCGCGGGAGCCTGCATCGACGTCAGAATTGGAACCGCAATGGCCCACGCGATGATCAGACCCGTCAACATCGCGAGACCAACCGATAAACCTACGAGATGACCCGCGCCTACGAGCGCGAGTGAGAACGCGATGTTATAACCGCTCGAAGCTGCGGTTCCGACGCGGAAGAAGCCCGCAATCTCGCCCGCGAGGAGGCGAGTTGCTGTCAGGATTGCCAGTCCTGCCGATGCGACCGAGCCGAGGATGATTGCAGTGAGTCCTTCTCGCGCTTCGCCGGTGTCGTCTTTAGTTTCGCCGCGTGCGCCGGAGCCTACCTTCAACACTTCAGCCGCTGCGACACCTTCCGGGTACGGCAGATCGGAGTTCGTTACGAGCGCGCGTCGCAAAGGGATCGTGAACAACACGCCAAGCACGCCGCCACTCACGCAAATGAGAAACGATTCCCAGAACGGGAACCCGACCCACCAGCCGACGATCACCAGTCCAGGCAGAACGAAGATGATTGCGGAGAGTGTGCCGGCGGCGGATGCGACGGTCTGGACGATATTGTTTTCGAGGATGGACGAGTCCTTCACGAAGCTCAATATCGCCATCGAGATCACAGCGGCGGGTATGGACGACGCGAAGGTCAGGCCGACGCGGAGACCGAGGTAGACGTTGGCTGCGGTAAAGACGGTTGTGATCAGCGCGCCCAGAATCAGGCCACGTACAGTGAGTTCTCGGGGTTTCATAGCGCGCATCTTACACGCAGTCTGACAGGATTAACACGAAAATCATGGTCTAATCCTGTAAATCTGCGCCGGGTCAGTTAGCCCGAGAGAGACGAAACGCCGCCATCTCTTCTGCATTACGGACCAGAAGTATGTCGCCGACAAGCACCGGATGGTTCCACGTCTTGCCCTGAATGGCCTGAATCTTCGCGATCTCCGTGAACTGGTCGGGCGTGGCGCCGGCGAGTGCGAGTTCGCCTTCTTCTGAAAGTACCAGCAGCAGGTCCTGATCCGGCAACAGCACTAACTGCCCGTTGCCGTAACGCCCGCCTTTCCACTTGCGTTGACCGTCTTTCAGATCGATGCACGAGAGAATGCGTCCGTCGAAACCGTACGCGTGGCCTTTGTGAATGACGAAATCGTTGAAGTAAGGTTTGAGACCATTCGACGTCCATCGCTCTTTGACGGTCCATCCACCCTGACCGCGCGTCACTGCGATGCTGCGAGTGCCGTTGTCCTGGCTTGTGATCAGGACCTCGCCGCCGGTGCTTATCGCGGGCTGCACGATGCTGTTACTCGACCACTTGTGATCCCAGATCTGCTTGCCGTCAGCCGGCGAGATGCTGGTGACGCCCGCGCCGCTCATGAGCAATATCTGGTTGACTCCGTCGATCGAAGCGAGATGTGGAGAACTGTAACTGTCACCCACGGATGGACCAAGCCACCGTCGATTACCGCTCGCAGCGTCATACGCTACGAGTTGTCCGGAAACGGCGACGATCACGACGTCGCCGACGACGAGAGGAGATGCTGAGAAACCCCAGAAGGGAAGTTTGGTGCTAGTTTCAGATGCGACGTTGCGCGTCCAGAGAACTTTGCCGTTAGTTGCATCGAGGACGTTGAGAATTCCAGTTGCTCCGAGTGTGTAGACGCGGCCGTTGCTGAGTGTCGGCGTACTGCGTGGGCCGGCGCCGGCGTTGGATTCAAAGAAGCGTGCTTTATCAC
>DASTQB010000177.1:0-3379 GCA_035761985.1 Pyrinomonadaceae bacterium | reverse complement strand
GATTGTCGCCGATTTTAAAACCTGATCTGCGCTGATCTGATCACCGGCGGCGCGGGACAACAACGTCGCGAATCGGGCTTCTTCGAGTATGTCGCACGTGTTGTTGCTGGCAACCGAATCGCTTCCGAGTCCAACCGCGATTCCGGCGGCGAGGAACTTCGCAAAGGGAGCGCGCCCGTGGCCCAATTTCGCGTTGGACTTTGGACAGTGGGCGACTTTGGAACCGGTGGCGCGAATCGTTTCGATGTCAGCGTCATCTACTCGTATGCAGTGCGCCAGCAGCGGCTGTGTGCGTAGTATGCCGACCTGGTTCAAATAGGCGATCGTCGACATTCGCGGCGCGTTCCATTCGATCGATCGTTTTGCCAGTCCTTCCGCAAACGTGCCGCATCCCTCTCGCAGAAAGAGATCTTCTGCTTCCGATTCTGCCGCGTGCATCATCAACGGCAATCGTTCGTCAATCGCAAACTCTGCAATCCGCTCGAGCTGCGGTCCGCAAACCGTGTAGGGCGCGTGCGGTGAAACACCTACCTGCACCAGCTCATTCTCAAACTCGCGGAGACGTTGGACCTTCTCCTCCAGCTTCGAGAAATTCTGAGCAACGAGTTTCGGATCAGGTCCAAACGATTCCTGGTAAACGATGCCGCGCATCCCGACTTCACGAAGCGCTTGCACGCTCGTCATCCCGGAATCACTCGCATCGCCAACGTAGGTAATCCCCGCACGCACTGCCTCACAAGCCCCCCACGTCGCAGACACCAGAAGATCGTCCGGAGTTAGAATCTCCAACCGCGCAATCGTCAGTTTCCTGAGCCACGCAAAGAAATCCGACTCTTCGTTCTCGAGATAACCGCGCATCGCGGTGAGTTCGAGATGTGTGTGAGTGTTAACGAGTCCGGGAAGGATAATCGCTTCACCAAGATCATCGACGCGAAATTCAGGAAACCTCGCAACGATCTCAGCGCGCCCACCAACGCCCGCAATCCGCTGCCCGTCAACCGCCACCGCACCGTTCTCAATTGGCGGCGCGGAAACAGGAACAACCCATCGTGCAGTGTAAATCCGTGTCATCCGTCTTAATTCGCGGCTGAACGTTTCAACCCCCGATAGCGCTCCATGATCGAAACCACGTAAGCCTTCGTCGAAGGTATGTCGATGCGATTGATGAACTCCGTCCCCGACTGCACAACTCCCGGCTCAGGCGTTCGGCTCCACTCGACCGCGCGACTCGGTCCGGCGTTGTATCCCGCGACCATCCTGATCTCAGCATCAGGCAGTTCGCGAAACTGCTCGTGAATCTTCTCGAGATACCAGCAACCGATTTGGATGTTTCGTTCCGGATCGCGCAACAGGCTTTCAGGATCGTTCGCCATCTGCTGCTGGAGTTCGCGCATTCCCGTTTCCATCGCCCACTCGCGCCCGACAGTCGGAGTCACCTGCATCAAACCGATCTCGCCGTCTCTTCCGGTCTTCCACGGACTAAAGTAAGTCTCCTCGTAAATGATGCTCCACACGAGATCCGGATCGACGCGATAGATCGCGGCTTGTCTTGCGATCAGTGGATCGAAGCGATGAATCCAGTAACGATTGAAAAAGAAAACGGCAAGCAGCAGGGTGAGGGCTAAAAGGATAACGACGAGGGCGCGTTTCATTTTATTTAGCCGCAGAACACAGATCGGCGTAGATCTGCGTAAATCTGCGGCTCAATTTCGCCTCCTCAAACTGGACCAGAAGCTCGCGCGGGAGACGGCATAATCGACGCCCTCGTAACGCGAACGCAGCGCATGCTCGTCAAGCACATGTCCCTGCAGCCAAACTTCCGCTTCGAGCGTCGCGCCGACAGCGAGCGAGTCGCCACGCAGGGCGCGCTGGTTTACAAGGACTTCGAGTTTGATGCGTTCGAGATCGAGATGAATCCAAACGAGTTCGCCGCCGGTTAGTGGATTCTTCAAAGGTTTGAAAGCGATGATGCGGCCTGACAGGCTCCAGTCGTTCTCATGTGCCGCTCGCGCGGGCGCAGCCTTTTCAAGCGGCATCCAACGTGTTTTCGACTTGCCGCGCCGCACGCGCGCGCGATATGCAAGACCGCAGAGACCGATGTGCAACTCCTGCGCGCCAAAGCCTGTTGGTCCAACCTCGGTGAGATTCTGCAATTCGAAGAGAACTTCGCAATCAGTTCCTTCACGAAAGCCGTGAATCACGGCCTCGCCTTCTTCGTCGTATTCAGTGAGGGCCCACGGTGCGATCGTTTGTGTGTAGCGAGCGCGAAAGCCAGGACGGCAATCGGCATAGAACAGATCCCCACTGCCCGATTCATAGAGCACGGTCCACACTTCGAGACCTTCGCCGAGTTTCCAGCAACGTCCGTGCAACACAGCGCCGCGCCTGCTGAGTTTGGTAGGTTCACCCTGATCACCTGCACGCTCGGCGAGGTAGTTGAAAGCCTTCTCGCTCGAGAGTTCCAAACCGATCGTTTCAAAAGTTGGGTTCATAACTGCAATTATTGCGCGCTACGCTTTCGCTGTCTATGCTTCGCCGGTTTTCCGTGTCCATTCTCTGCGCGTGGCGCGCGCGTTCTGAAGCCGCGGATGACGCGCTGTGGTCCATGCGTTGGTTGCACGCCGGAGCGCACCATCTCAGCAAACAGGTCGACGTCGTAATCAGCCTCACGCGACATCTCCTCGCGAATCGCGTGCAGGACTTCTAAGAATTTTGGTTTCCTGTACATAAAACAATTATAGGTCCTATACGTCCTATAGGTCCTATACGTCCTATAGGACCGATCAACTCACTCGCTCCGTCGCTTCCGACACTAAAAACTCCGGCGTCACGATCATCGGCACATAAAATCCAGCCGCCGTATTGAACAACTTGATCCGCGCCTGCCGCCGCACATTTGCAAGATGTCCGAAGTTCCACGTCACCAGATAATCGATCTTGTGAAACGAAGCAATCGCGACGTGCAACGCATCGGCGATGTACTTCCGATGAAAAATCCCGCGCGCGATATAACCCTCCGCGAGTATCGCAGCTTCTTCAGTCAGATCAACGTGCTCGAGTCCCTGCACCAGCTTCAGGTACGAACTGCGATGCGGCTCCTGCAATCGACTGAGCTCGGATGAAACGAGCGGCGAGATCACCGAACGATAGTCGGCCATCTCGTGTTCCCACCAACGGATCGTTAAGTCGCGCCTGAATGGTTCCCCATTGTCGAGATAGGCGCCAATCACAGATGTCTCCAGGTAAATCCCTTGCTTCATGGAGTTGTTACCACTTCCGGATTAATATTCTCGACGTTTTTCGGTTTCAAATACAAAGGCTCCAGACGCATCGCGCCGCGGCCGAAGTCAAAATAGATGCGGAAGTGCCGCAGAAAATT
>DASTQB010000176.1:0-13104 GCA_035761985.1 Pyrinomonadaceae bacterium | reverse complement strand
CAGCACATAACCAAACCCGATCAAAAACGTCATCAACGGCCTCATCAACGCTTCGACACGAACGAGCCCGAGGTTGCGTTCGGCGTATTCGCGGTTGAGATCGCTGAAGGCCTTCATCTCGGCTTCTTCCTGCGCGTAGGCACGCACGACGCGCACGCCTGTGAAGTTTTCCTGTGCGCGCGCGGTGATCTGCGCGAAGAAGTCCTGGATCTTTTCGAAACGCGTGTGGACCTGCTGTCCGAAGAACTTCACCGTCAAAGACACAAGCGGCATCGTCACAAACAGCAGCAGCGTCAGCCACCAGTTGAGCATGAACATCAGCGGCAGGACGAGTATCACGACGAACACCGTCTGCAGTGTGTACATGATCATCGGTCCGGCGAGCTGGCGCACTGCGGACATGTCGTTCGTCGCGCGCGCCATCAAGTCGCCGATGCGATGCTCGTGAAAGAACGAAAGCGGCTGATTCACGAGATGCGTGTAAAACTCCTGTCGCATGTCAAACTCGATGTTGCGCGACATGCCGATCAGGATGCGCCGTTGCAGGAACAGAAAGACTCCGCTGATGATGCTTGCGCCGAGAACCTTCATCGCGGAGACAGTGAGGTTCCACCACGTGACTTCAGTCCAGTTTTCGTCTACTGCCTGACCGACGAACAGAGGAATAAAAAGCCCTGAAACAACGCTGGCGAAGATGCAGGCAATCCCGAGAACTAGTTGACCTTTATAATTACGAAAATAACGCGCAAATTTTCTTAGATCATCCACGGACGTATGATAGCAAACCAAGCCACAGATCACGCGGATTGGATCCGGATTTCTATCCGTGTGATCCGTGGCTGGCTTTACTTTAGGATAATCGCAGGTAAGTGCTCAGGGCGGTGGCAGCGAGATCGCCTTTGTGATTGAAGAGCTCCGCGGAGACGGTGATCACTCGTCTGCCCGCACGCACCACTCGCGCCGACGCGCGCGCAGTGCCTTCGCTGAGAGGTCGCATGTAGTGGATCGTGAGATCGACCGTCGTCGTGCGTTCGTTTTCAGTAAGTATCGGCATGATCGCGATCGCCATCGCCGAATCAATCAGCGCTGCGACGGCACCGCCGTGTGCGATGCCGTGGTTTTGTTTCAGATCGTCCCGGACACGCATCGACAACACAGCGTGTCCGGGTTCGACCGAATCAACCTCGATGCCGAGTAGTTTCGCAAACGGAACATGATCGAGGTTCATGAACGATAACTCTCTCCAGGCGTTGTGGGCTCGACAATCACCGCCGTGCCATACGCCAAAACTTCCGTCACGCCCGTCGAGAGTTCCGTCGTGTCGTAACGCGCGCCGATAACGGCGTTCGCGCCAACCTCCGTCGCGTGTTGAATCATGATGTCGAACGCATCCGCGCGGGCCTGTTCACACAGCGACGACCAGACGGTGATGTTGCCGCCAACGATCGTCTGAAGCGATGCGCCAATCGTAGCGAAGACATTTCGCGAACGCACGACGATGCCGCGAACAACACCGAGGTTCTGCACGATGCGATAATTCGGCAACTCAAAGGCGGTAGTCACCATTTGATGCGACACCGAATAGCGCGGCGGGCTCACTGCGTAGGGAACGCGTTGCATGGGTTCTGAACTCATCGCTTTTCTCCTCGGGTGGACGATTTACGTTTGAATAAAGTTGCGTCTCTCGGTTTCTGAGCTCTGACTTTCGGAATGAACAGGAACTGTTGCAGATCGCAACGTCCCTTGTCGTTGAAGACTACTCCTTCCTGTTCGAGCAAGCGCTGTTGTTTGTCGTGAGGGAGCACGACTGGTCCCGTCGAACAACCACCTTGCGCGTTGATCACACGATGCCACGGCGTTCCGTCAGGCGAAGAGTGCATAACGAAACCGACGGTCCTCGGGGTGTAACCTTCGCCGAGCAGCTCGGCAATCTGGCCGTAAGTCATCACACGACCCGAAGGAATGCGTCGCACGATTGTGTAAACACGTTCGCGATACTTTGGGTTTTCAGTTTTCACGTTCGTAAGACCACTCGCGCGGGCGCGCCGTCGCCTTTCTCGCTCCTTAAACGTAACGGTAAACAGATAAGTTCGTACTTGCCCGCGGGCACCGTGCTTAGATCAAGCCCCTCGAGAATCACCACTCCATGCGACAACAACTCCCGATGCACTTCGGGTGTCGCCGAGTCGTACTTCTCGATCGATAAATAGTCGATCCCGATCAGTTTTAATCCCGATCGGACCAGCCGCGTCGCTGCAGCGAGATCGACGTAAACAAAATCAGTGTGAAACCGCGGCTCCGGTTCGGACCAGAACCTCGAATTACGCGTCTTGAAAATGATTCTCTCCGTCGCCGGCGTGCAATGTCTCTCAACAAACGCTTCATCGATCACGCGAACTTCGTCCGGCACTTCGATCACTTCCGCTTCGCCAATCAACACTTCGAGCGGCAGCGCTTCAACCGTCCCCGCGCCTTCGATGAAGTGCGCAGGCGCATCGACGTGCGTTCCCGTGTGCGCGCCGAAGTTCAACATGGAAACATTCGCATCATCGCCGTTGGCTAAACTCCGCGACGTCGCGATGTGGATTTCAGGATCGCCGGGCCAGGTTGGCAAGCCGTTGCGCAGTGGAACGGTCACGTCGTAAATGGGCATGGCGGGATAGTATATACTGGAACCCGAATGAACAGTTCCTTTCGACTTGCTGCTTCAAGCTACTTAAACTCCGCACCTTTAATCTGGAGCTTTCTCAACGGACCGCATCGCGGCAGCGTCGATTTCGTCGAAGCTGTGCCCGCGCGCTGCGCGGATCTGCTTTCGCAATCGGCGGTTGAAGGCGCACTGATTCCCGTGATCGAGTTTCAAAGGATCCCCGGCGGCGCACTCGTGCCGGACGTTTGCGTGGGTTCGCGAAAAGAAGTGTTGAGCGTAGTGCTCGTTTCGAAGAACAAGCAACTCGACAGCATCAGCAGCGTTGCCCTCGACGAATCATCGCGAACGTCGGCAACGCTCGTGAAGATCGTCTTCAGAGAGTTTCTGGATTGCGAGCCGCAGTGGACCACGCGTTCGCCGAACCTCGAAGAGATGCTCGAGAAGAATGATGCGGCGCTGATCATCGGCGATCCGGGTATGACGTTTCCCCGTCACGGTCTCAACGTTTGGGACATGGCGAGTTTATGGAGACAGCACACCGGGCTCGGTTTTGTGTTTGCGATGTGGATGATCGGCGACGATGCGGTCGAACGTGCGCGAGCGATCGACTTCGCGGGTGCGCGGGACGAAGGCGTCGCACACCTCGAGGAGATCGTGGAGACTTACCGGCAGAAAATCCCGCTGGGAGAAGAGGAACTTAGAAACTACCTGACCGAGAACATCGTTTTCAATGTAGACGAGTCGATGGAAAAAGGCCTGCGACTCTATTTTGAACTTGCGTTCAAGCACGGGCTAATTGAACGAATAAAGCCGCTGATTTTCGCGGATTGACGCGGATTTGTTACTCTTTCTCAGGCCATGTCCACTAACATTCAACCAATTCTTGATCGCGTGCTCGCGGGTGAGCGCATGTCGCCTGAAGAGTGTACGACGCTGCTCGAATCGGACGACATCGCGCGCATGGGCGTCGCTGCCGACGAGATCCGCGCGCGCCGCCACCCTGACAATGTCGTCACTTACATTATCGACCGCAACATCAACTACACAAACGTCTGCAACGTCGTCTGCACGTTCTGCGCGTTCTATCGGCGACCGGGCGCGCCTGACACTTACGTGCGCACGTTCGAAGAGATCTGCGAGAAGATCGACGAGACGATCGCGCTCGGCGGCACCGGCGTGCTGATGCAGGGCGGACTGCATCCCGACTTCGGCATCGAATGGTACGAAGACCTGCTGCAACGCTTGCGCGCAAAGTATCCAGGCTTTCAGTTGCACTGTTTCTCGCCGCCCGAGATTCACAATCTGCACCTGATCTCAAAACTCGATTACGAGACGATCATGGCGCGTTTGAAAGCTGCGGGTCTTTATAGTCTGCCCGGCGGCGGCGCGGAGATTCTCGACGATGAAGTGAGGAAGCGCGTGGCGACGAAGTGTACGACCGACGAATGGCTCGACGTGATGCGCGCGGTCCATCGCGTCGGTCTGCGTTCAACTGCGACGATGATGTTTGGAATCGGAGACAGGATCGAACACCGCGTGAGGCACTTGCAGCGGATTCGCGATCTACAGGACGAAACCGGCGGGTTCACCGCCTTCATCCCGTGGACGTTTCAACGCGAGAACACGGCCCTCGGTCGCAAGATCAAAGACGAGCCAACCGGCGTCGACTACCTGAAGATGCTCGCCGTGTCGCGCCTGTTCCTTGACAACATCGAGAACTTCCAGTCGTCGTGGCTCACTCAGGGACTCCGTCTCGGACAAGTCGCACTGCGTTTCGGCGCAAACGACATGGGCTCGATCATGATCGAGGAGAACGTCGTGTCAGCAGCAGGAGCAAACAATAGCGCCGATGAGAAGATGCTACAGTTCCTGATCCGCGAGGCAGGCTTCATCCCACAGCAACGCGACATCCTCTACAAACACGTCGTCCGCGAAGATCAGTTGCAACCGGTGGCCTAGATCACGGCGAAGTCAAACTGCTCCTGATGAATGGTCGGATCACTCGTGATGTCGATTGGTCCAAGATAGTCTTCGATTTCGATCATCACGTCGCGTTCGGTCGAACGCAGCGCCTTCGCAACATCCGGATTGATCCGCAGCGTCACTTGCCGGTTATCGGCGTCGCCATTCAAGCTCTTCGCCAGGCGGCGCGCATCCTCGAGCAACTCATAACAGATCGTTTGCGGCGACTTCACGAGGCCCGCGCCCTGGCAGTACGAGCACGGCGAACACAGCGTTCGCTCCAGCGACTGCTTCACGCGCTTGCGCGTCATGATCACGAGGCCGAAGTCGTTGAATGAAAGCACCTTCGTAGGCGACTTGTCGTTCCGCAGGGCGTCCTGAAGCGCCTGCATCACTTTCTGGCGATTGCGTCGCTCCTCCATGTCGATCAGGTCGAGCACGATGATGCCGCCCAGATCGCGCAGGCGAATCTGCCGCACGATTTCTTCCACGGCTTCGAGGTTCGTGCGCGTGATCGTATCTTCAAGACGGCCACTGCCGCGGCCGACGAATTTACCGGTGTTGACGTCGATCGCGACGAGTGCCTCGGTCTGGTTGATCACCAGATAACCGCCGGACTTCAGCCACACACGCGGCTTGATCGCTTTATCGATTTCGGCCTGTACGCCGTAAGCTTCGAGGATCGGCTGCTCTTTCGTGTAGAGCTTCACACGCCGCACGAGGCGGGGCTGAATGCGATTGATAAACTCGACGATCGCCTGGTACTCCTCCTCTGAATCGACGCGAATCGATTCAAAGTCTTCAGACAGTTGATCGCGGAGCAGTCGTTGGACCAGATCCAGATCCCGATGCACGAGGGCCGGAGCTTTTGACTTCTCGGCAGCGCTTCTGATGTCGAGCCATGTGCGAACGAGATAACGCACGTCGTCACGAAGTTCTTTTTCACTGACTCCGACGCCGGCCGTACGCACGATGAAACCGCCGGAAGGAATGTCTTCCTCGGCGCGAATCGTCTGGATCAACTTGCGCAGACGATGACGTTCGTTGTCTGACTCGATCTTTCGCGACACGCCGACGTGTTCGACAGTCGGCATGTAAACGAGAAACCGTCCCGGCAACGCGATGTGAGACGTGATGCGCGCGCCTTTTTTCGCGATCGGTTCTTTGGCGATCTGGACCAGTATCTCCTGGCCTTCGCTCAGCAGGTCGGTGATAGCCGGCTGGTGCCGTTCACGACGCGACTGCCCGCGATAACCGCGTTGCTCGCGTCCACCACGCTGATCGCGCTGGCGCCCGCGTTGGCTGGGCTCGGGTGGCGGCGGAGGAACGACGATCTCTTCCTGCGGCTCGACGAATAACACCTGATCGTTGTCGTCGTCGTGCCCGTCGGCTTGACCTGCGCCATCGGCTTCAACTGTTTGGGTTGCTGTTGCCGGCCTGTTTTTGCCCGGGCGACGTCGTCTCCGTCCTCCGCGGCGCGTTGCAAACTCACCACGCGACTGGCCTTCGGCAACGCGGGCCTCAGAGTCGGCGTACTCTCCTTCACTCGACTCACCCTCGCCACCGGCTGCTCGCTTCTTCGACGACTTCTTGCTCGAGGCTTTCTTCTTCGACGCCGCGCTCTTGCCGGCGCTGGCTTTCGAAGGACGCTTCTTACTCGCGCTTGCCGGCGATTTCCGCGAACGCTTGCTCGCAGGTTTTTCAGTTACGACTTCTTCGGACTCTGCTTCCTCTTCATCGTCGCTGATGCGCTGAAAGCTCGCACTCCGCATCGGGTCGGGCATCACATCGTCGACGAAACTCGAGACGTGCGCTTCGAGAGGCC
This sequence comes from Pyrinomonadaceae bacterium, assembly GCA_035761985.1. GTDB lineage: Bacteria > Acidobacteriota > Blastocatellia > Pyrinomonadales > Pyrinomonadaceae > PSRF01. The sequence goes on along the minus strand of DASTQB010000176.1, from coordinate 6,667 downwards.
GCTGTCCTTCGCGAATTGGTTCTTCCTCCGTTTCACCGTCGACGACTCGTTCGAATGCGTCATCGCCAAAGCCGGATGAAAGCAGTGAACCGACTTCCGTGCGACCGAAGTCGTCTTCCATGTTGAATTCAACAGCGTGAATCTGATCGAAGAGGCGCTCCTGCAACCTGGCGTCTTTGAACATCTCGCCATTCGCGGCAGTCTCTTCTTCGTCGATGATCCGCTCGATGCCCGGATCGCCGGCGACGAAAGGTGTGTCTGGAACGTCGAAACTCGGAGCTGGTGGTTGTGCTTGAGGTGTGGTCTCGTCGCTCTTGTCCCAGCGTCCACGACGACGGCCACGACGACCGCGACGACGTCCGGTGTCCTGCGACTCAGCTACATCATCAGTTGCGACTGATTCTGCTTCCTGAAGCGGCTCGACGCGTTCCTGAGTGGCCTCGATGCGTTGTTCGCGTTCGACGCGATGCAGGGCCAGCTCTTCGGCGGCGGCATGCTCCGCGTCGGGAGTGCCCTTCTTCGTCTTGTCGATGACGATTCTTTCAAACTCTTCTTCCTCGTCGAAGAAGTCAGAGACGTAAAGGAAAGCGTCGCGTTCGAGCCCGATGTCGACAAATGCCGACTGCATACCGGGCAGCACCCGCATCACGCGTCCCTTGTAGATGTTCCCGACGATACCCTGATGTTGTTCTCCACGTTCAATGTAGAACTCAGCGACCTTGTCGTCTTCAATGATCGCAATTTTCTTTTCGCGTCCGTTGACGCTCACAATTAGTTGTTTTGCCATTACCAGCCTTCTTTAGAGTTGACGGGCAGAGCTGCGCCTGCAAGCCGAAAGGCGAGGCGTGTACTGCACGCGGATTAGCGGCACGACTAGACGCACCGCCACAAAATGAATGTAACGAGTTGGGCCAGGGAAGGAATTGAGGTGAAACCCGACCGGAATCTCTTTCTTTCAATACAAAACCTGACTAGCCGCCGGGCACTCTGGGCCGTAAATTCTGCTGCAGGGAGCACAGGGAGTAAGTCTGCTTGTGCTCTAGACCTGCTCAAACTTCTTCGGCCAGGGCAGCGGCTGCAAACCGAAGTTAAAAATCGATCGCTCCTGCACTTTTAGTGTTATAGGGCGGGCGAGCTGAACGGAGTATAACCCATGTAGCGGGAAACTGCGAAATTACCGCTCCTGCCTCGACCCGGTGTACTTCGGAAGCGACTCGACGATGAAATCGAAGCCGAGCCACAAACTCCAGCTGTGATGATAGAAAGCGACCGGGAAAAGTAGCGCCATTACGAAGAGCAAAACGAGCACGCTTTCGTAAGCAACGCCGATGATCAACAGGAAGAAGAAACAGAGCAGCAGGATCACGAGCTCTGTGATGACTACGTTTGCGAGAATCGCGCCGACGAAGAAACCGTCTTCACGTTTGAAGAGCGAGAGACAGTTTGGGCAGTGATGGCGGATGCGAAACGGGTGAGTGACGATCTTCGCCTGCCCACACGCCGGACAGAGCAGTCGTAAAGAGCGTTTGAGTACGGTCTTGATCTGTTGGAAATCTCTTTTCAAAGCGTTGGTCAGATATTAACGCCGCGAGACAGCAAACCGGAAGGGGCGCCGCGAAATGGAACAAAAACGCAATGCGGGCGGGCGATGAGCCCGTCGCGCCTCGTCCTAAAAATAGGACCTATAGGTCATATAGGACCTATATCGCGCGCGCGCCCCACCTTGACAGACCCTGCCGGTTCCGGTAAACCACTTCCTGCTTTTTCTCCCGCAAGCGAAAACCCCTATCAATCACGGAGTAACACAATCATGTCCTGGTATAAGATCACCTTCCCGTTAACAACCGTCGACAACGATCCCAAAGTTGTGGACATTGGAAGAATCGCGTGGGAAGTCTTCGAAAGGGAAAACAGGCCGAAGGGTTTCGGCATGCTCCACGCCACTCGTGGCAGTTTTGACGGTTTGAACGACCTTCGGCTTGTGTACCTGTCACCCGTCGCGGCCGAGCTTTGTACAGAGGTTCGAGAGAAATACCCGATGGAACCTTGTGATGTGCCTGCGTGCGACGAGCCTGATATTTACTGGATCATGGGTGATCCCCTCGTGAAGAATGAGCTGAAGCCCACATGGGAACCCGAGCCCGGGAGCGTGGAAGCAGCTCGAGCCGAGGCAAAGCGGGCTGAACTCGAGCGAGGAATGGAAGAGTATGCGCGACTCGAGGCACTCGCTAAAGCCAAAGCCGAAGAGATGGCCCGAGCTGAAGCAGCCGGAGAGTCCGTCAACTAGAATTCGTTGTAGGGGTGGCCCTCCGTGGCCACCCCAGGTTTAAATTCCACGCTGGGGTGGCCACAGGGCGACCCCTACGATTACGGCTTGGCGGCGGGTGAAGGCGAAGGCACTGCTTTTGGATCGTTCACCTTCAAGCTGTTACGGACCATGTCCCACGCAGGAGCGAGGCGCTTCGTCTGGTTGTCTGGCCCAAACAACGTAAGTAGCACCACTCGCTGGCCCACCACAGCCCAGTAGATCTTCGCAGCGCCAGTTTCACCTCCAAGCGATGCACTGATATTTACGCCATCGGCCTTCACGCCCCCAATCTCGGAAGTGTCGGGCGATTGCTCCGGTTTCGCACCCATTGCCACAAACTGCTTCGCGGTCGCGTTGATGTAAGGATCGATAAACGCCTTCTTCGCGTCAGGCAGTTTCTCGGCCGTGATGCGGCCCTTGTGAACAAACACGCGGATCTGCACGTCGCTATCGGATCGCGTCAACGTAAACTGCTGTGCGTCTGAGTTGCTGTCGTCAGATACGGTCCAGCCGTCAGGGTAATCAAAGGAGAGATTGTCCTTCGTGAGATTCTTTGGTGTTTGAGCCGCAGCGGCGAGGCAGCAGGCAAACAGGATCGCGATCATTTGAAAAGAAATGCGTGTCATGTGTCCTCCAGATCAACTGTTCTGACTTAGCTGCTCGTTCAGCAACTCCCAAACTTCTCGCACGTGCTTTTCAGTCGTACGAATGTTTCCGATCGATAAGCGCAACGTGAGCTTGTCGTTGAGACGTGTGTGCGAGAGCAACGCGCGGCCGCTCGCGTTGACGCCGTGCATGATCGCTTCGTTCAGCGCATCCGCCTCTTCCTCGCGTTTTGGTGAAGCACGAAAACAGACGAGCCCGAGGGGCACCGGCGCCATCAGTTCCCAGCCAGGCGATTCTTCCACCCATGAAGCAAACAGACGCGCGAGGCGGCAGTGCTCTCTGATGCGCGCTGCCAGGCCTTCGTGTCCGAAGTAACGCATCACCATCCACAGCTTCAACGCACGAAAACGCCGGCCGAGTTGAATTCCGTAATCCGAGCCACTGCGGACCTTCTCCTGTTCAGGCGTGCGAAGATACTCGGGCACGAGTGAAAACGCTCGCTTCAGGAGGTCCATGTGACGGCAGTAAAGCACCGACAGATCGAACGGCGTGAACAGCCACTTGTGCGGATTGGTGACGATTGAGTCAGCACGTTCGCAACCGTTGAGGATGTGACGAAACTCAGGAACAATCGCCGCCGAACCTGCATAAGCAGCATCGACGTGCAACCACATCGCGTGCTCTTCGCCGATCGGTACAATCTCCGGCACCGGATCGATGCTTGAAGTCGACGTAGTTCCGACAGTCGCAACGATGCAGAACGGAAGATAACCGTTTCGCTTGTCGTCGTTTATTGCTTCGGAGAGTGCGCGCACATCCATGCGGAATTGATTGTCAACGGGGATCTTGCGCAAACCGCGTTGACCCAGTCCGAGCGTGATGACTGCTTTTTCGATAGACGAGTGAGACTGTTCGGAAACGTAAACACGCAGCAGCGGTAGATCCGTGCGGCCGCTCATTCCCTCTTCGCGGATACGTTGCTCGACACCCTCGCGCGCGGCGGCAATTGCGTGCAGGCTCGAGACTGACGCAGTGTCGTAGATGATTCCGTGCATTCCGGAGTCGAGTCCCATCATCTGACGAAGCCAGTCGAGCGTGACTTCCTCGAGTTCGGTCGAGGCGGGCGAGGTTCGCCAGAGCATCGCCTTGTTATCGAAGGCGGCGGTCAGCATTTCGCCGAAGATTCCGGGTGCGGATGTTGAAGTTGCGAAGTAAGCGAAGAACGATGGATGGCTCCAGTGTGTGAGGGCAGGGACGATCAGTCGATCGACGTCGGCGATGATCTTTTCCATCGGCTCGCCATGCTGCGGCGGCGCGCCCGGAAGCTGTGCTTTCAGATCGCCGGGTTGGATTGCGGCGAGCACCGGACGCTCCTCGATGTGCTCGAAATAGTCGGCGATCCAATCGATCAGATCGTGGCCGAGGCGACGGAAGTCCTCGGCGCTCATGTCGCCGAAGTCAGGTGCGAAGCCTGCGGGTGTTGAGTGATTCACGGCGCCCTATATTACAAGCATAAACGCCTGCGCGCATGTCATGCCGTTCCCGTCCGGTATTCCTTGACACAAGCATTGGATGAGAGTACGTTGCTGCCCTAACTAACTGGCTCCATACCAGTCCACCTCGCTAACCAACATGGGGCTCACATAGCACTCTGCCGAACCATTCTGCGATGCAGATGCTATTGACTTACCTTTCCCAGGGTTTTACCTGAAGGAGAAAAACCAATGATTAAACGGCTACTAGTCTTAACGGCCATGCTAGGCCTCTTAGTTTTGACCGTGGTCCATTCAACAAAAGCAGACGCCGGAGGAGCCTGTTTAGGACAATGGTCTGAGTGTTACGAAGGGTGTAAGACTCTGAGTAATCAGTTGTGGATAGAACAATGTCAGGCCAACTGCGCATACCAGCGCGACCGATGTTTGGGTCTCATTCACTAAGACCCAGAGTGACACCCTCGCTTAGAGGGCAGAACACCAGGTTCTGCCCTCTTCGCTGCATTGCAAAAAGCCGTCCGTTATTCCTTGACAAACGTATTAGATGAGAGTACGTTGCTGGTCCAACTAACCGGCTCCATCCAGCTCACCTCGATAACTATATGGGGCTTCCATAGCACTCTGCCGAACCATTCTGCGCCGCAGATGCTACTGACTTACCCTTCCCAGGGTTTTACCTGAAGGAGAAAAACCAATGATTAAGCGGCTACTAGTCTTAACGGCCATGCTAAGCCTCTTAGTTTTGACCGTGGTCCATTCAACAAAAGCAGACGCCGGAGGAGCCTGTTTAGGACAATGGTCTGAGTGTCACGAAGGGTGCTGGTCCCAGAGTAATCAACTGTGGGTACAACAGTGCCAGGCCCTCTGCGCATACCAGCGCGATCGATGTTTGGGTCTCATTCACTAAGACCCAGAGTGACACCCTCGCTTAGAGGGCAGAACACCAGGTTCTGCCCTCTTCGCTGTACTAAGCCGCTAAACCTAAACTGATCTTCTAAATGCGCAATCGACTGAAAAAAGCCTCAGAGGTGCTGGTTAACGTAAGCATCGTTGGCGTGGCGATCCTGCTTGGCATTGTATTGGTCAAAAATTACCTGTTACCCGACAAAAGCCAGGACCTAACAGACGCGTTAAGGATCTCGCGCGGTACACGTTTATCGATTCCGAACGTAGATTGGAGTAAGGCGAACCAAACTGTCTTATTGGTACTCTCCGACAATTGTCGTTATTGCACTGACAGCGCTCCTTTTTACAAGCGTTTGGTGGAGCAAGCTGGAGAACGCGGCAGCCGCGTGATTGCAGCGCTTCCTGAAGATCTCAATACGAGTAAGGCCTATCTGAACCGCCTCGGTGTATCGGTTGCTGACGTTCTCCAGGCTGACCCTTCGTCTCTGGGAACTCGAGCAACTCCCACTGTCCTCCTGCTGGACCACTCCGGAATTGTCAAAGACGTGTGGGTTGGGCAATTGTCCCCAGAAAAGGAGCACGAACTGTTAGGTAAGCTGTAGTTCCAACGTATACAAAGTTCCTCTCACAGCGTCACCAACTCCCGCCAAATTTGCCTAAGCGAGAGCGTCAACGTTATTATCTCACTTGTTAGTAACCAACAAGCTTGGCGCAAGCGTCTCCAAACCTTTAACTATGCACCGATAGAGGGTCTGTAGTAGAACCTAGTCTCTTTGTGAGGACATGATGAAACGCATTCTGATTAGTCTGATATTGATCAGCAGTCTAGTTCTAACATTGGCATGCCAGGGTCCTGGCGGTGACAACGTACGCGTCGGCGTTTTCATGTCGCTGACCGGCACGACCGCAAACTTTGGCATCTCGTCCGTTAACGGTATCAAGCTGGCTGCCGACGAAGTGAATGCGGCCGGTGGCATTAACGGCAAACAGATCGAACTGCTGGTCCAGGATGACCGTTCCGACGCAAACGAGGCTGCGACGATCGTGACCAAGTTTGTAACGCAGGATCAGGTCCACGCAATTTTAGGCGAGGTCGCGAGTTCACGCTCGATCGCCGCGGCGCCTATCGCACAGAACGCTCAGATCCCAATGCTCACGCCGTCATCCACAAATCCGGAAGTTACCCGAAAGGGGAATTTCATCTTCCGCAGTTGTTTCATCGATCCCGTGCAGGGCGCCGCAATCGCGCAATTTGCCGCGAAGTCGCTTGGTGTAAAGACTGCCGCGATCATGGTCGACCGCAAGAATGATTACTCGACCGGACTGGAGCAGGTAATAAAAGGAACCTTTGAGA
>DASTQB010000175.1:0-14680 GCA_035761985.1 Pyrinomonadaceae bacterium | reverse complement strand
GCACGTCACGCCCACGCACCCAGAAACGCATGTTGACGCGCTCGTCCTGCACCGATTCTTTCACGGTGGCAACGTCGCGCAGGTAAACAGGCGCGTTATTCGTGCCGCCGACGATCAGATTTCCGTACTGCTCGGCATTCTCGAGCTGTCCCTGCGGTCGCAGGATCGCAGTCTGCGAAGCACTGTCTAACTGCCCCGCGCCCGTGTAACTCGTTCCATTCCGGATCGCCGTGTTGAGATCGTCGATCGAGATCCCGCGCGCCCACATCGCCGCGGGATTTGCCTTGATGCGAATCGCCGACTTCGTGCCGTAAACGTTCACCTGCGACACGCCGGGCAAAATGCTGATGCGTTGGCCCACGTTCGTGCTGGCGTAGTCGTAAAGCTGACCGGGCGTGACGGAGTCGCTGGTCATCGCGAGGTACATGATCGGCTGATCGTTGGGATTCGTCTTTGAGTACGTCGGCGGCGATGGAAGGTCCGCGGGCAAACTGCCGGTCGCCTGCGAGATTGCAGTCTGAACGTCAGTCGCAGCGGCGTCGATGTTTTTGTCGAGCGAGAACTGGAGCGTGAAAGTCGCGACGCCCTGCGTGCTCTGCGACGTTACGACTTCCAGTCCGTTGATCTGCATGAACTGCCGCTCGAGCGGCGTCGCGATGTTGTTTGCGATTGTGTCGGGACTTGCGCCTGGATAACCGACGACCACCTGGATCACGGGATAGTCAACGGCGGGAAGATCGTTCACGGGAAGCTGAAAATAGCTCAGCACTCCGAAAAGGACTACCGACAGCGTCAACACTGCCGTCATTACTGGCCGCCGGATGAATGGCTCTGAGAGATTCATGACTTAGATCCACTTGCAGCCGTTGCAGGACTGTTCGCCTCGCGCGGCTGTTCGACTACAACCTTGCCACCGGGAGTGACACCAAGCTGTCCGTTAGTGACGATCTTTTCACCGGCAGCGACGCCCTTTTCGACGACGATCAGATCGCCTTGTCGCTGGCCGAGAGAAACCTGACGCTGCTCGGCCTTCGACTCGGAATTGATCACGTAAACGTATGAACCGTTTGCCGACATCTGCGGTGCGGAAGCAGGAACAAGCACCGCGCCCTGAACTGTTCCGAGAAGCAATCGTACGTTGACGAAGCGTCCGGGCCAGAATCGATGGCCGGGATTCGGAAGCGTCGCGCGAAGAGTGACCTGTCCGGTTTCGGCTTGAACAGCGTTGTCGACAAACGTCAACCTGCCGGACACCGGATCGTTAACTGCGTCGGGAAGTCGAACTTCGGCAGTCAGTGTGCCTGCACGCATCTGGTCCTGAACGGCAGTCAGATTGTTTTGCGAGATCGTGAAATCAGCGTAGATCGGATCGAGGCGCTCAATCACAAGCAGTGCGTTGCTGGGAATAGTGCCTGAATCTGAACCGCCACCGGGATTCACGACGTTTCCGATGTCTACCAGGCGTTGTCCTGCGCGACCGTCGATGGGCGAGTGAATGAAGCAGTAGCTGAGCTGAACTTTTGCAGTCTCGATCGCTGCGTTATCGACTTTTATCGTTTCATCCGCACTGCGAACTGCCGCACGAGCGGCTTCGGTGTTCGCTTTGAGCGACTCGTAATCGGCACGAAGCTGTCCGTATTGCTCGCTGGGCACAACGCCCTGCTCGACGAGCGTTCGATATCGTTCGACCTGTGCGAGTCCCCACTTCTCACGTGCGATCTCGCGTGCAAGATTCGCTTCGGCCTGTTTCTTCGCGGCAGCGTCGCGGGCGAGATTCGCCTGCGCCTGTTTGAGATTTGCCTCGAATGGCCGCGGATCGATCGTGAAAAGCAGTTGACCTGTTCTGACGTTCGCTCCGTCAGTGAAATGAATCTTCGTGATGCGACCGGAGACCTGTGGCTGAATCGCGACCGTTTCGCGCGCGACGATCTTGCCGAGCGCGTCCATGTAATTCGATACGTCTTGCGAGACTGCTGTGCTGACGACCACCGGAGCCGGCGGCCGCTCAAAACTCGGCTGCGCCTGGTTTGCACAACCGGCGCTGATCATGGCGAAAAACAGGACAAAACCCAGACGATAAAACAAGCTCTGGAGAGAATTCATAAGGGTTGTTCCTCGAGTAAACGATAATACCGAGGGAGAGTTTAGCAGGTGTTAAGGACAGGTAAAAACTTGTCAAGAATTGTGAACGCGGATCTGCACTGATTGGAAGACGCGGATCGGAACGTGGGCGTTTAGGGGTCAGGCTTGGCGTATGAATGTGGCGGACTCTTTCGTATTGCGGCGCTAAAAGAGGCGCTGCGACGGCGGGAGATTGGAACTTGTACGCCGCTTTCGAGCAGGGCGGTCAAGGCGCCGGCGCGTGTGCGTGTGAGTTCTTTCACGCCGTCGAGACGGACGAGCGCGCGGCGATGGGCGCGGATGAAGCCGTGCTTCTCGACGCGTTGTTCCAGAAGCTGAAGTGATTCGCGCAGGAAGTAGCTCCGAGTTCCGACCCACAATTGCGAGTAGTTCCCTGCTGCTTCGATCCAGTCGATTTCGTTGAGGTGCAGCACGGTCGCGCCGCGTGAAGTTGTTACTACGATCGTCTCTTCGCGGACTGGCGTCGAGCGCGAGTGCAAGCGCTTCAACAGGCGTTTGATCGTTATTGCAAAACGCGCCTCGCTGACAGGCTTCACGAGGTAGTCGAGCGCTTCAGTTTCGAAAGCACGAATCGCGAACTGATCGAATGCGGTCAGGAAGACGACGGCGGGCATCCGCTCAACCGTGCGCTGTTTGATCACGTCGAAACCGTCGATGCCGGGCATTTGAATATCGAGAAAAACGACGTCGGGCGACGACTGATTAAGAGCGGCAAGCACTTCCGCGCCGTTGCGACATTCACCTGCGACGGCAAACTCGGGAAAGCTCGCGAGCAGTTGTCGCACACCGCGACGTGCGGCAGGTTCATCGTCAGCGATCAGGGCTTTCCACTTAGCTTCTTTCATCATTTTGTTCGGGCCCAGGCTCGCGATACGGGATGCGCAGTGTTGCGATTGTACCGCCTTCCGGACGGCGCGCGATCTCGAGTGACGCACGTTCGCCATACAGCGCCCGCAGCCGTTCGCGTGTGTTTTCAATTCCGTGTCCCGGTGGAATGGGCGCCGTTGGATCGATGCCGGGACCGTCGTCGATAACTGTGAGCTCCAGAAAGTCGCCTGCGCGAGCGGTGGTCACGATCAGAAGACCCGCATCGGTGTCTCTCGCAATCCCGTGACGGATCGCATTTTCGACCAGGTGTTGCAATGCAAAACTCGGCACCGCCGCCGACAGCAACGCATCTGGAATTCTGAATTCAGGCCGCAGTCGATCTGAAAAACGCGCCTGCTCGATCGCGACGTACTGCCTCACAAGCTCGAGCTCTTCACCGAGCGTGACTTCATTCGCCCGATGACGGCTCAGAGTGCGGCGCAACACCTCGCTCAGGTGTTCGACGATACTTACCGCGCCTTCACGATCGTTATCACGCACGAGCACTGCAATCGTATTCAAAGTGTTGAAAAGAAAATGCGGGTTGAGTTGCGCCTGAAGAGCCGCGAAGCGCGCGCTCGAGAGTTGCTCCGAAAGGCGTGCAACTTGCACCTCGCGCTCCTGCGCCTCGATGAAGTAGCGCGTGGCATGTTCGATTCCGACAACACAGAGATAAACCGCAACACCGAACGGCAAAGTGATAAAGGTCCAGCTCAGCCAGTCGATACCAGTCTGGAGCCAGAACTGCGCTGCGCCGGCCTGCATTCGCTGCTGCAGGATCTCTGGTGCGAAGATCCACGCCAGCACGAGTCGCAACACCTGACCCGCTGTGGCCCATGCAACGCAAAACAGAATTGAGAACAGCAGGTGCAACAACGCACGCCGGACAAGATGCGGGCGCATCAACGGCCAGCGCCGCGAGATCGCAAACACACCGGGCGTGAGTAACGCGTAAAGCAGCCAGTCGAAAAACTCAAACAGGAGATCGCGCAGTGTCGCCGGCTCCCAACCCTGCAACGGAGGCTGCGCGAGGCGATTGATGACAGCGAAAGCCGCCGGAACAATCCAGGCGGCCGAAACGATCATCCAGGGACGCAGGCGTGGCGTACGCACGTCGCCACAGTATCGCTGGTCCAGCAACGGCGCAATGCCGTTCGCGTCATGATAGCCACCGCTCGCGTATTTCTTATTGAGCAAATTGCGTGATTGGCGTAATCAGTTCATCCGCGGAGGTACACAGATGAAAACGCTAATTTGCTCAGTCGTTTCTTTTCTCGCAGGTGTCGCTTTCGTCGCTGCACCAACCTTCAATAACCCGGATCGCGCCGCCGATGAAGCCGCGATTCGCGCACACATCGAAAGCATCTTCCAGGCGTTCATCGACGGCGACGAACAGAAGATCTTCGACACGCATTCCGAAGACTGGCGCGGTCTGCTCGAGGGTTATCCGACGCCGATTAAAGGCATCAACGAGTACATGCAAGCCAACGGCATCGACTGGCCCAAGCCTGCAAACGCGCCGAAGTCGCGTCCGTACTATCCTGCGGGCACCACTTACAAGATCGACGACTGGGACGTGCACTTTTACACTCCCGAACTCGCCGTCGTGAATTTCCTCGGCGGGTTTCAGCGGAAAGACACGGGCGTGGCGCTGCGACGTTTTCGCATCATGGACATCTATGCAAAACGCAAGGGCAACTGGATCCAGGTCGCATCGCACACTGCCATCGATCCGTCGTGGCGCGCGGAGCAGATGTCGAAACCGATGAATGTGACGCCTGAAATGCGCCAGCACATACTTGCGAAGCGAGAAGCGGTCTGGAAAGCGTGGTTTGGAAACGATCGCGCGACGCTGGAGAAATTAATTCCGGAAGAAGTGATCGCGATCAATGATGGTGAAGACGCGTGGGCCCATCGCGCTGAGATCTTCGCGGGTGCGAAAGGTTTTGCGGAGAGCGGTGGGAAACTAATGCGACTGGAATTTCCGAAAACCGAGATGCAGGTTTACGGGAACACGGTGATCATTTACACGACTTACGCTTATGAGACTGAAGTCAATGGTAAGCGTTCGACTACGAGTGGACGAGCGACGGAGATGTTTGTGCGGCGCGGTGATGATTTGGTGAATGTCGGCTGGCACCTTTCTAAGTAACGGCTGGACAGGATTACAGGATTATCAAGATTTACAGGATTTAATCCTGTAGATCTTGTAAATCCTGTAATCCTGTCACCTGATGGTACAAAGCAATCATTGCGGCGGCAGAGCCGTGACGTTCTGGAACCCGTGAATTTGCGACTCGTTGCCATGGATGATGTTGTTACCCATCGTCTTGATCGATCCCTGCGCATCCATGCCGATGTCGTTGCCGCTAACGATCGAGTATCCGATTACGACCTCTCCCAACGCTCTGGATTCCACGCCCGTGACATTCTGCGTGGCCATGCAGTTGAAGAGGAGGATATTGGCACCGGCCCTAGCCAGGAAACCAATGTCGTTACTCGAAGCGGCACTTTCCTTGATACTTACCGAATTTCCTCCCATCGCGTTGACACCCACAGAGTTTCGCTCAAACCGTGTACGAGCGACTGCCATGCTACCGGAGTCACTGCCGACCATTTCAACCGTCAAACCGTTAGTGTTGTTTCGGATCACGCTGTCGTTGATTGAGACTCTCGCGTTGGTCGAAACGGAAACGTTTACTCCGTTGCCAAAATCGCTAATCACACAATTCTCAATGAACATCGCCAGATTACTGCCCTGGCTCACCGCGAGCTGCACGCCGTTTGAATTCGTGCTCTTGCCTGGACCAGCCAGTTTCAGCCCGCGCAATACGACAGTGGCGCCCGGCACAGGGCTAATCGTTACCGCATTCCCGTGCGTCGCCTTGATCACGACATCCGCGCCGTTCGCTGCCGTCAGCGTGACAGACTTCGTGACCGTCACAGGATCGTAAGTGTTCGTCTCGAGTGCAACGATCTCGCCGCCTTCTTCCGTCTTCGCCATTGCACCGTCGAACGTGCGACATGGTTGACTGCGCGTACATCCGCGATTGTCGCTGCCGCTCGGCGCGATATAAGAGCGGGAGTTCATCGTCTGCGCATTGGCAGTGAAAGCAAAACACGTTAAGAGCAATCCGAGCATCATCATTTTAGTTTTCATGACCAGCATCCTTTCGATATCAAGAATCAGTTCCGAATGTGGACGCAGTTATAGAGGCAGGACGGTGTGAACATCACCGCCCGTTTGGGTAGCCTTTCGATGGTCCTTTTGACGTGGATTTAACGCGTTAGCCCGTGGCGCAGTGCTTTGGCGACGGCTTCCGACTTGGTGTGGACCTGGAGCTTCTCGTAGATGTGTCGCAGGTGAAATTTGACGGTATTTACTGAGACGTTCAACTGTGCCGCGGCGGTCTTGTAGCTGTGCCCTTCCACCAGCATCCGTAACAGGCGCGTCTCGTGTGGCGTCAACTCGTGATCCGCTTGCTTCGGTGGTTTGATCTCGCGAAAGACAGTGATCACGCGTCGCGCAACTTCGGGCGACATCGGCGAACCGCCTTCAACCGCTTCTTTCAACGCTTCGACCAGCTTGGGCCATGGCGTTTTCTTCAGCAGGTACCCGCACGCGCCTGCACATAACGCATCGAAGATGCGCTCGTTGTCGTCGTAAACCGTCAGCATGAGGATCGTCAGATCAGGATAACGATCTTTCAGCAGTTTAATGCCGTCGATGCCGTCCATGCCCGGAAGGCCGATGTCTGAGAGCACGAGATCGGGAAGATTGTGAGGAATCTTTTCGAGCGCTTCTTCCATCGAGGCGTAGATCCCGGTGCAGCGAAAGCCCTGTGTCGAGCCGATCAACCGGCCCAGGCCTTCACGTATCTCACGCACGTCTTCGATGATTGCTACTTTAACCACAGATGACGCGGATTGTTGCATGGATCAGGGCTGACTGGTCACCGCCCGTTTGGGTAGTTGAACCACGATCGTTTTCGGAGTGGCACTTTTAAAGTAACGCGCGTGCCTTTGTTTTGTTCAGACTCGATCGAGAGACTGCCACCGAGCGCGTGTGCTCGTCGCTGCATACTTGCAAGACCATGCCCGCCCATTCCTCTGTTCGTCGAAATGTCTGCCGGTTTGAAACCGGAACCGTTGTCACTAATTGAAAAGATTAGCCAGTGAGCGTCGGTGCGAAAGTCGATCTCCGCACGCGTGCAATCGGAATGTTTGACGAGATTGTTTATGCACTCTTTGAAGATCAGGTAGACCTCGCGTCGCAGGTCTGCGCCGAGGGGAACGTCTTTGTCGTCGAGCGGCGCGCGAAAAGTGAAATCGATGTCACGCGCGTCGAGTAGATCTTCGGCGAACCGTCGCATGCGGTGCGTGAGGTCGCTCAGGTGATCTCTTTGCGGGTTCACTGCCCAAACGATATCGCTCATCGAGTCGAGCGCATCGCGCGAAGTGTCCGCGATCTGGCCCAACGAGCCCGTCGCCGGCGACTCAGCCGCTTCCTGCACGGCAACGTCACTCAGGATGGCGATCTTCGAAAGACTCGCGCCGATGTCGTCGTGCAGATCAGTCGCGATTCTGGTTCGCACACGTTCTAGTTCGATCAAACGTCGCGCGTGATAGCGATAGACCAGGTGCGTGATCGCGGCCAGCAAGACAATCATCAGGCCGATGAACCACCAGCGCTGCCAGACCGGCGGAATGATCCTGAACGTCACTGTCGCAGGTTCAGCGCTGAACCCACCATCGGCGTTAACAGCGCGCACGAGAAAACGGTAACTGCCCGGTTTGAGATTCGCGTACGTGACTGTGCGCTGATCGGTCGGCGCACCCCAATCCCGATCCGCGCCTTCGAGCATGAACTGGTAACGCAACACCTCGCCCGGTCTGAAACCAGGACTCAGAAACTTGATCTCCAACTGGTTCCGCGCTGCCTCGAATTCGAAACGGCCAGCCTCTTTCACGCCGAGTTCTGAAATCGGCAAGGCACTACCTGCGGCACGCACGCTCTGGATCAGTATCGCAGGCGGTTGCGACGGTCTCTCTTCGGCGAGCAGCAGCTTCGACAGTCCCTGCAAAGTGCCAAACCAGAGCGCGCCGCTTCGATCGCGATAAGAAACATTTACGTAGCTATTCGCGAGACCATCGGCAGTGGTGTAACGCTTCACGTGTCCGGTCGATGGATCGAGACGATCGACTCCGATACCGGTGCCTAAATAAATGCGACCGGCTGCGTCTTCCGTGATGCACGTGATCAGATTGCTCGAAAGTCCGTGCTGCTTCGTATAGATCCTGAACGACGGTTGATCGCTCGCGGGATCGTCAACGCGCGCAACACCACCATCGCTGCTCGCGATCCACAAACGGCCGGACTTGTCGACATAAAGATCGCGAATCATCCCCTGTGGTACGCCGTGTTCGGTCGTGAACGCCTCGAAACGGCCGTTGCGCACGCGGACGAGTCCTCCGGTGTAGAACCCGATCCACAGATTCGCATTGTGATCTTCGCGAAATGCAGTCGGAGCACTGGTCGCGGTCGGGACCACTCTGCTGGTGAACTGTTTGATGATGTCAGTTTCCCGTTCCCACCAGTTTAGAAACGAGTTCGCAGGCAGCGTGATGATGCCGATCCAGATGTTGCCGAGTGAGTCTTCGTATAAACGAAACGGTTCGTCGCCGCTGAGTCCATGTTGCGTTGTATAAGCTTTAATAGGGCGCGCCGTGGCAAGATCCTGAATCGACTTCGTAGCGGGATATCGATAAAGACCGTTCACCGTTGGCACCCACCATTCGCCCTGACGATCCTGCATCACGATCTGGTTCCAACCCCACGTGGGCTTGACGCCTTCGGGAAGGTTCAGCCGGATCTTTTGAAAGCCGTTGGCGGTGTGGCGGTTCAGATAGTAAGAAGGCTCGTTGAGTGAACCGGTAATGACGTAAAACTCGCCGTTTCGATCTTCGCCCATAGCGG
The DNA here is from genome assembly GCA_035761985.1 of Pyrinomonadaceae bacterium. GTDB lineage: Bacteria > Acidobacteriota > Blastocatellia > Pyrinomonadales > Pyrinomonadaceae > PSRF01. The sequence continues at coordinate 5,694 of DASTQB010000175.1, read as the reverse complement.
CAATGCGACCGCTTTCGAGACCGTCAGCCTCGGAATAAGTCGTGAAACCGTGGCGCGTGAGTTTCATCACGCCTCCGCTTTCGGTTCCGAGCCAGAGGTTGCCGTCCTTATCCTCAGCTAACGACAGGATTCCGGAATCACTGAACCCGTGCTCGCGCGAGTAGTTGTGAAAATATCCGCCGCCGGTTAACTCCTGCTGTGAAAGCTCGGCAAGACCGCGCGAGGTTGCGATCCACAGCTTGCCGGTCGAACTGCGAAGTATCGAATAGATCGACTCGCCTTGCAGCCCGTGTTTTGTCGTGTACAAACGAGCGACGATGGAGTTGTTTGGACCAGCGTTGCGTGCGAGTTGGCCCAACCCTGATGCACTGCCGATCCAGACTGTTCCATCCGTATCTTTGTAAGCAACGCGAACGCCGCCTTGTGGCAGGCCATGTTGCGTCGTGAAAAGTTGGACCGCGCCGTCGCGAGAACGACGATATAGACCATTGCCGGTTCCGATCCAGATCACGCCGGGCGTGTCTTCAACAACGGCGTTGATTTCAATGCGTTCGTCGGGCTTTTCCTCTAGCGAGACATATTCGAGCCGCCAGTTGCCTGCGTTTTCGCGCAGACGATGCAGGCCGTTGGTTGTCGTGGCCCAGATCGTTCCTTCAGAATCTTCGTAAAGATCGCCGACCAGTTCAGCACCGTTCCGACCTGACGAGCCGAAGCCCTGAAACTTTGCATCCGGGTTTGTGGCTAGCGGATTGAAACGCGCGACGCCGTTGTCAGTCGCGACCCAGTAATCGCCTGCCCTCGTTATCAGCAGGTCGTTCACGATCCGGTGAGGCAGGCCGTGTTGTAAACCGTAGTTTGTAAATTCGTAACCGTCAAAACGCGACAGTCCGTCGTTTGTGCAGAACCACAGAAAGCCACGAGGATCGACTACGGTTTTGTAAACCCGATCACGTGGCAGACCGTCGGCGGAGGTGTAAGTTTTGATTGGAAGTTGTTCGGCGCGGATGGACCACAGAGCGCACGAGAAGCACACGACGAGTACTACCCAGCTGCGGATTGCGGCCATAAGGTTTGTCCGGCAGATTCTAAAACAAGTCGCGGCGGATGACACGGAAATGAATCCGGATTTTTATCCGTGTCATCGCGGCTAACCGTGCGGAGCCGTACCGAGTGAATCCTTTCAATCGGGGTTTAATTGGTGGTTTATGCCGAAGATCGCAAAAGACAAATCAATAGACAGCACGCTCGCGCTATACCAGGAAGGCTACGAATTCATCTCCAACCGTTGCACTCGTTTGAGATCCGACGTATTTCAAACTCGCCTCATTTTTCGCAAAGCCATCTGCATGCGCGGTGCGGAGGCCGCGAAGCTCTTCTACGATCGCGATAAGTTTGTGCGAAAAGGCGCGCTGCCGCGAAGAGCGTTGAAGTCGTTCCTCGGCGAGCGCGGAGTTCAAACTCTCGACGGCGAGGAACACCGAAACCGAAAAATGATGTTCATGGAGTTGATGACTGCCGATAACATCAACCGCCTGACCGGTATGACCTCAGAGTACTGGGAACGATACATCGCGAAATGGGAACGCATGGACAGCGTCGTATTGCTTGACGAAGCTGCTGAGATTCTTTGTCGAGCAGTGTGCGACTGGGCCGGTGTTCCGCTCCGCGAGAAAGACGTGAAATTCAGAACGCGTGATTTCCTGTCGATGATCGACAGCCCGGCAGCACTTGGACCACGTCACTGGAAAGGACGTCGAGCGAGAAGTCGTGCAGAGAAGTGGATCGCACAGTTGATATCTGACGTGCGGAAGAAAAAGTTCGCGGCGTTTCCCGATAGCGCGGTGCATTCGGTTGCATGGCATCGCAACTTGAATGGACGGCTGCTCGATGAAAAAGTTGCTGCGGTCGAGTTGATCAATTTTCTGCGGCCGACGGTTGCGGTTGCGCTCTACGTGGTGTTCGTCGCTCACGCAATGCAATTTAATCCGGAGTCAGCGGAAAAGATCGACGATGCTGATTACGCTGATCGCTTCGTGCAGGAAGTGCGACGTTTCTATCCATTCTTCCCCGCCGTCGCCGCACATGCTAAATCGGATTTCGTTTGGAACGGTTTCCGCTTTCATAAAGGCGACTGGGTGCTGCTCGACCTCTATGGCACCAACCACGATCCGGCAACGTGGAAAGATCCGGAGCGGTTTGCGCCTGAGAGGTTTGCCACGCGTCACGAAAACAATTACGACTTCATTCCGCAGGGAGGCGCCACGTACGATCATCATCGCTGTGCAGGTGAGTGGATCACGGTGCAGCTAATGAAGCAGGCTTTGCACTTTCTCGGTCGAGAGATCGAGTATGCGGTGCCGGAGCAGGATCTACGGCTGGACCTGTCGAGAGTTCCGGCCATTCCGACAAGTGGGTTCGTGATCGCAAACGTCAAGCGACAGGATTACAGGATTTCAACGATTGACAAGATCAGGAACCGGGCCTGACTACTTCCACCGAGCAAAGTGCGCGCGCCGCCACTGACGACGACACACTTCCCAGCAGCAGTCGGCTGATGCCTCTCGTTCCTTTTGCGCCGAGGAAAATACAGTCGGCGCCCCACGCCTCCGCCTCTTCCAGAATTTCGTCAGCAGGCTTTCCACGTTTCACCAGCACGTTGACGTGCAGACCCACATCGCGAAGTTTCTGTGCGGCAACTTGCGCTGGGTCAGATGGATTCGGAGTTGTCTCCAACGCCGAATCGACAACCGTGAGCAGTGCGGCTTCAGACCCTGCGGGCCAACGACGTTTGCAAACAGCATCGACAGCGGCACACGCATGAGCAGAGTCGTCGCTGCCGATGAGAAGAAAAACTGGCTCGGCGGCATTCTTTTTTGGAAGACGTGCGATGCGAACAGAGCTACGGGCCTCGTAAAGAACTCTTTGCGAGATGCTGCCCAGGATCAAACGCGCCGGCCGGGCAGAATGGCCGCGCGCGCCCATGACGATGAGATCCGGTTTCCAGTGATCGGCAGTTCTTAACAGTCCCCAGGCGGGCGAATCGGCAAGTGCTTCGTAGTGCACACTCCACGCCGGGAACGCCGCGCGGATCTGCTCGCTCGCGCGCTGAGCCATGTCCTGTGCTTCTTCGAGCTCTTTTTGTGCACGTTGATGAGCGAGCTTGACGGTCTCCGGCACGTACGGCGTTGAAGTCTCGTCAGACTGATCGTCCGGCGGAATAAAGACGTCGGCGAGGGTCATCACCAGCACCTCGGCGTTATCGGGCAGTCCGGCTCGTGCCAGGTCTTTGATCGCGGCGTCTGAACCCTCAGACCCATCGTAAGCAACAAGAATCTTCATCGTTTGTCCTCTGGTTGACAGCAGATTATAGGTTCGGGCCAACAATCGCAAAAGCGCTCACGAGGGAATAACCGTTGCGGAGGCTTGAGACAGCCTGCTGGAAGTGGCACAGTTGAGCGAGTGAAGCAGCAGGTTGAGCAGGCGCGTTGGATTGGGGTGCTGGTCGCGACGGCGATCGCGCTCTACTTGTGCTGGCTGATGCTCCGGCCGTTTATCGGCGTCGTGGAGTGGGCGGTTGTTCTCGTCATCATCTTCTATCCGATTCATAAACGATTGGCGGTCAGGATCAAGCGTCGCGGGCTTAGTGCTTTGATCTCGTGTCTGCTTGTCGTGCTCCTGATCGTGTTGCCGCTAACTGTTCTTACTGTTGCTGTGGCGGAGGAACTCACGAAGGCGCTTCCGAATCTGCCGTCGCAAGTGTCGCAACTCGCTAACCAGGAGTCGCCGGTATTCGGAAAAGTTACCGCATGGATACAGTCTAAATTTGGCATCGACATTTCCGGTTCTTACGCGTTCATCGCGGATCAGATCAAGCAGTCGGGTGAACGGCTGCTTGGACTGTCTTTTAATCTCACGGTAAACATCGTTACGACGATCGTGAAGGCGTTCTTTGTGATCTTCACGATGTATTACCTGTTCAAAGACAGCGAGAAGATCCTGGCGAAACTGCCGGGTGCGTTGCCGCTGAGTCGAGAACAGAGCGAGTCGATCATCAGGCGCACGCAGGAAGTTGTGAGTGCGAGTGTTTACGGTGTTGTGACGATAGCTGCGCTTCAGGGAATGTTGGGAGGGATTGCGTTCTGGATACTGGGCGTTCCGTCGCCGCTGCTCTGGGCAGTGTTGATGACGTTTGTTTGCATGATTCCGCTGCTGGGATCGTTTCTGGTGTGGCTGCCGTTGGCGATCTATTTGATAGCGACAGGGCATCTGACCAAGGCCGTGATCCTGATCATCTGGGGCGCACTCGTGATCAGCACGGTCGATAATTTCCTGCGACCGAAGTTGATTAAGAACCAGACGCGGTTGCACGAGCTGTTTGTTTTCTTCTCGGTGCTGGGCGGGATCAGTGTTTTCGGACTGCTCGGGATCGTGCTCGGGCCAGTTGTTCTGGCAATCACTCTCGGACTACTCCAAACCTTCCAGGCGCGCACAACCTCCGAGGCCATGGCCGCGGATTAAACGGATGCGGCTTCGCCGCCACAGACACTCGCACGCTGGACCACTGGACGCTTCCAGCACCGGCTCGGCCGCCGGGACTGGAAGCGTCAATTACTCAAGCTCCTTGGAGTGTGACTAAAAAATAACGAAAGAATCGTTTGTACGACACACACCGCACCGACTCTCCATATTAAGAATTACACCCGGAGGAACAAACAGTATGCGCTGGAGAGGTGAGCGGCAGAGCACGAACATTGAGGATCGACGCGGCATCGGCGGAAAAGTCGCCGTTGGCGGTGGGCTCGGAACTATTGTTGTACTCATAATCGCACTGCTGTTCGGTGCTGATCCCAGCCAGCTACTCGAACAGATGCCGAGCGGTCCGTCATCCGAGGTGCAAAGCTCGCGTCCTGTTAGCAACGAGGAAGAAGAACTCAAACAATTCGTCGCCGTCGTGCTTGGGAAATCCGAAGACGTGTGGCACAAGGTGTTTCAGCAGAACGGACGCCAGTATCGCGAACCAACACTAGTTCTCTTCACCGATCAGGTTCGCTCCGCCTGTGGCATGGCCGGAGCCGCCGTTGGTCCATTCTACTGTCCCGCCGACGAGAAGGTTTATATCGATCTCTCGTTCTATGAAGAGTTGCGCCGCCGATTCAACGCGCCTGGAGATTTCGCGCAGGCATATGTCATCGCACATGAAGTGGGCCATCACGTTCAGAATCTTCTGGGGATCTCGGATCGCGTCGATGCGATGCAACGAAGGTTGAGCCAGACGGAGGCAAACCAGCTCTCGGTGCGTCTGGAGTTACAGGCCGACTTCTTCGCGGGAATGTTCGCGCGCTACGTGCAAAACCAGGGCGTGCTCGAGCAGGGCGACATCGAGGAAGCACTGCGAGCCGCAAGCGCGATCGGCGACGATCAGATTCAACGCCGCACCACGGGTTACGTTGTGCCCGATTCGTTTACGCACGGCACGTCAGAACAACGATACCGCTGGTTCAAGAAGGGCTACGACACGGGCGACATGCGCCAGGCCGATACGTTCAGCGCGACGAGCTTGTAGCGGTACTTCTAGCAGTTGTTCCGGTGCTCCGGAGGAGCACGATGTTTATAGCCCTGGAGGTTGATAGCTTTGGCGCTCCAGCGGAGCGCCATGTTATGCAACGTCGCGACGAACAAACGCAAAACACCCCA
>DASTQB010000174.1:0-4622 GCA_035761985.1 Pyrinomonadaceae bacterium | reverse complement strand
AGTCGTTGTACAACCTTGAAGAGAACCTGCAATCGCAGGGTTACGACTTGATGAAGATTCCGTATGTGCTGCAACTCAACAAACGCGATCTGAACAACATTGTGCCTGTAGAAGATTTAGCGTCTGAGCTGCAACGGAAAGGCGAGCCGGTTATCGAGGCTGTTGCGTCAACTGGTCAGGGCGTGTTCGATACTTTGAAGGCCGTCGCAAAACAAGTACTCACCGAGCTTCGTAAAGGCTAAAAAACAGTTAGACAGGATTACAGGATTTTCAGGATGGACAGGATTTAATCATGTCAATTCTGAAAATCCTGTAATCCTGTCTAACTCACTCCAGGGATTTCAGCATCAACAAACCGTCGCCGCCGTTGGAATAGTATTTCGGAAGTTTCTGTGTGATCGTGTAGCCGAGACTTTCGTAGAGGTTCTGCGCGGCAGTGTTCATTGTCCTCACTTCGAGTCGCACAAGTCGCACGTTTCGTTTGCGGAACGCATCTTCGACCTGCCACATCAATCTCTTCGCAAGATTTCGTCGCCGGTGTTCGGGCGCCACGCCGACCGTCGTTACGTGTCCGGTGTGATCCGGCTCGACGAGTCCGATCACGAATCCTGCCATCACCCCGCCGGTAGTCACCGCACGAAACGAAACCGATTCCGGAGCAGTCAGCAGGTAATCAAACGTCTCGCGACTGTAGGCCTCACCGTCTACGAAGCAGCGCTGATCGAGCCGCCAGCATTCGTCGAGCTGCGAGATGGTCAGCGGACGAATGTCGTAGCTTGTGCCCCATGAAGGCGTGGGCGTCTTCTCCTTCTTCTCGGAATCAAACTCGACGTCCGAGGACTGAGACGACAACCAGCGCGAGCGGAATTTCTTTAGTACTGCCATAGACGTTGTGTTGCGGGAGTCGACAACGGCCTTAGTTTACCATTGACGTTTTTAGTTGCCTACAGGATTAACATGCAATCGCCGTAACTATAAAAACGGTATCGTTCCGCGACCGCATGACGGTAGGCACGCAGCACCAGTTCGCGTCCGGCAAACGAGCTGACGAGAATCAGCAGGGAAGACCGCGGCAAGTGAAAATTGGTAAGCATTGCATCAGCAACGCGGAAACGATAACCGGGCTTGATCGTCAGAGTGGCGACGCCGCTTCGCGCGACGACTAAGCCTTCCCGCGTCGCAGAAGATTCGAGTGCTCGCATCGTCGTCGTGCCGACAACGATCACTCGTCCTCCCTTCGCACGCGCTTCGTTAATCGTGTGGGCTGTTGCTTCAGAGATCTCGAAACGTTCACCTGTGACTGAATGTTGGGCTACATCGTCAACACGCACCGGTTCGAACGTTCCATAGCCGACGTGAAGCGTGACTTCAGCGACTGAAGCGATCGAAGCAACTTCCGCGAGCACTTCTTTCGTGAAGTGCAGTCCGGCCGTAGGCGCGGCGATCGCGCCACGCTGTTTCGAGTAGATCGTTTGATAGCGTTCGCGATCTTCCTGAGACACACCCGTCGGACGTTTGATGTACGGCGGCAGTGGTGTCGATCCAACTTCAGCAATAACCTCATAAAACGGCGCTTTGCAGTAAAAACGCACTCGCCGGATCTCCACGCCTGGTGAATCGAGTATCTCAGCGATCAACTTGCCCTCGCCGAATGTTACGAGCGAGCCCTGTTTCATTCTCGCCCCGGGCCTCATCAACACTTCCCAAACGTTGTTGTGTAGCTCACGCACGAGAAAGATCTCGACGTGCCCGCCGCTCTCAGTGCGTCGTCCACTCAGCCGTGCGGGAATGACGCGTGAGTTGTTGACGACAACAACATCGTTCGGCCGCAGATAACGTGTGAATTCTCTGAAACTCGAATCGGTCCACGTCTGCTCACGACGATCGAGGACCATCATTCGCGAAGCATCACGCTGCTCGAGGGGCGTCTGCGCGATCAGATCCGGTGGGAGTTCGTAATCGAAATCAGAGAGGTGCACTGGGTTGCCATTTACCCGTGTTTGTCTGCCACGGGATGTTCGTAGTGGAACACTTTGGTTAACTGCGCGCCGAAGAGCAGGATCAGACTCGAAACATAACTCCAGGTAAGTACGGCGACGACAGCGCCGACTGAGCCATAGATCTGATCGTAGTGAAAGTATTGAAGACTCGAGGCGAAGATGTACTTTGCGAGTTCCCAGAGCAGGCCTGCGAGAAAAGCGCCGGGCAAAGTATCTCTCAACGTCACTTGAGCACGCGGCATGAATTTGTAAATAAACACAAACACCACGACGGTGATCAGGTAACTGCCCGCGGCAAACATGATTTGCCAGAACGCACTGCCGACCGAGCTCAGCAATGCGTATCGCTCGATCTGTCGCGGCGAGAACCTGCCTGTCATCTCACGCAGCGCGACAAGTCCTGACGTTACGAGCACTGACAGCGCGAGGATCAATCCAACAACGCCGACCATTCCGATCGTGAGCGCGCGTCCATGCCAGAACGTTCTGGAGATCGCGCCCCAGATCCGGTTCAGTGCGCGCTCGACGACTGCGAACACCCACGAGCCGGCCCAGAACACGAGAATGACGCACGTTACGACTGCTCCGAATCCGATGTTTGAAAACGCTTCGATCGTCTCGCGCAAAAATCTTGCCGATCCGGGATAGACGTCCACCGCGGTCGCGAGCATCTGGCTGCCTGCCGCGAGCTTGTTACTGATCGCGAGTAACAACAGAAGTGCGGGGAAGAGCGCCATGAGTCCGAAGTAACTCATTGCCGCGGCTGACGTGAATAGATCGTTTTCGTGAAACTGGTGGAACGTATGCGCGAGCATTGAGCGCCACGGAGAGCGATTTCGAACGCCAAACGAATGACGCGAGAATGAAAAGTATGACTTCATCCGCGTTGCTGTGTGCTCATCTGCGGTTAAAACAGGCTGGGGACTCTTGCGCCGGGGCTTTTGATGCCGAAGTGTTCGTACGCGAGCGGCGTGGCGAGACGTCCGCGCGGCGTACGATCCAAAAATCCAATCTGTATCAGATACGGTTCGATGATCTCCTCGATCGAGTCTTTCTCTTCGTGAATGGAAGCTGAGATGGTGCCCAGTCCGACTGGTCCACCGTTGAACTTTTCGATGATCGTCAGCAACAGTTTTCGATCCATCTCGTCGAGGCCGTAAGTGTCGACTTCCATCCGGTTCAACGCATCGTTCGCCACCACTTTGTTGATGCGCCCGTCGTAGTCGACTTCAGCGTAATCACGCACGCGACGCAGCAAACGATTGACGATTCGCGGCGTGCCGCGCGAGCGGCGAGCGATCTCACGCGCGCCTTCGTCGTCCATCTCGACGCCGAGGATCTCCGCAGAGCGTTTGCAGATGACTTCGAGATCTTCGTGCGGGTAGAAGTCGAGATGAAAAACTATTCCGAAGCGACCGCGCAACGGCGCAGTGATCAGGCCCGCTCGCGTCGTAGCGCCGATGAGCGTGAACTTCGGCAACTCGAGTTTGATCGAACGCGCTGCGGCGCCCTGACCGATCAGAAGATCGAGCTGGTAGTCCTCCATCGCTGGATAGAGTTTCTCTTCGAGTGCGGGCAGCAGGCGATGAATCTCGTCGATGAAAAGCACGTCGCCTTCCTGAAGGTTTGTCAGCAACGCTGCGATGTCGCCGGCTTTTTCGATCGCAGGTCCGGCAGTCGATCTGAGTTCCGCGCCCATCTCGTTGGCGATGATGTTCGCGAGCGTGGTTTTTCCCAAGCCTGGCGGGCCGGTCAGCAGCACGTGATCGAGTGCTTCGCGACGCCCGCGCGCGGCTTTCATGTAGACGCGCAGGTTTTCCTTGACCTGTCGCTGGCCGATGTACTCGTCGATGCGAGTCGGGCGCAACGTCAGATCGAGTTGGCGATCCTCGTCGCTGGCGAAAGTGTCTTTCACGCGGGCTGATATTGACTCAGGAGCCATACTGTTTTCAAACTCTGGCAAGTTTCTTCAAGCTGCGGCGCAACACTGACTCGACTGTGATGTCGCCGCCTTCGCCGAGTGCGGCATCGATCGCTTTCTCCGCGCCGGATCGTTGATAGCCGAGGTTTAGTAAAGCAGACAAAGCGTCGGCGCGCACGGTGTCTTCTGTCGGTTCGGCGCTGACCTCCGGTTTTGCGCCAAACTCCTCTTCGAGTTGCGCGGACGAAAGCTCGGCGACTTTCTCGCGCAGTTCCACGATCAAACGTTCGGCCGTTTTGCGTCCGACACCGGGGATTAACGTCAGGCGCGCGAGGTTGTTTGTCCTGATCGATGCGATCATCTCGTCGGCAGTCATGCCGGACAGTAACGTGATGCCTAGTTTCGGACCGATGCCGCTGACGGAAATGAGCTTGAGAAACAACTCGCGTTCGCGCGCGGTTTTGAAGCCGTAAAGCTGCAACGCATCTTCACGCACGTGCGTGTAAATCCGCAGTTGCACGTTCGAACCGAGATCGTCGAGATCGTAGAAAGTCGAGAGCGGAATCGTGACTTCATAACCGACGCCGCTTACGTCGACAATCACGGAAGTTGCCTGTTTGGAAAGCAGTGTGCCGCTGAGATGCGCAATCATTTCGGGGACGGATTGTATCAAAATTATATAGGACCTATGCGACCTATAT
>DASTQB010000173.1:0-41935 GCA_035761985.1 Pyrinomonadaceae bacterium | reverse complement strand
GAGCTGTTCAAGCAGTACGACGGCTGGTGGATGTCGTTTGAAACGTTGCGTGAGACCTACACGATGAAGCGCGCTGACATGGACCAGTTGCGCGAGTACCAGCGCCGGCAGGCGGAACGGCTGGACGTGATGAAGCCGCGGTTCAACTTGTCTGAGACGCGTTTGTTGAGTCTCACACAGCAGCGTTCGCGATCGAGTTTGGCGTTTGGCGGCAAGTCGGCCAATCTGGGCGAGGTGATGAACGCACGTTTGCCGGGCATCGTCGTGCCGAATGGTTTCACCATTCCGTTTTACTATTACGACGAGTTCATCAAACAAAACAAACTCGACGACACGATCTTCGGGCTATTGAACGAGCACAAGTTTGTTCACGATCCGGCTTACAGGCGTCAGAAGTTGGTCGAATTGCGGCAGACGATCGAAGGTGCTGAGTTTGATGCGGCATTGCGGAAGGCGGTGCTCGACAAGGTTGCGCGTGAGTATGCAGGCAAGGGGCTGTTTGTGCGCAGCTCGTCAAACTCGGAAGACCTGCCGAACTTTAGCGGCGCCGGGCTTTACACGACTGTTCCGAACGTTCGTGGAGATCAGGCGTTGATTGATGCTGTTAGAAAAGTTTGGGCGTCGTTGTGGAACTTCGAAGCGTACGAAGCGCGTGAACGTGCAGGAGTGGACCACTCGAAGATCTTTATGGCCGTGCTGCTTCAGGAAGGTATCAACTCGGAGAGTTCCGGCGTGATGATCAGCACCGATCCGTTCGACACTGAAAACAAGGGGGCGATCTACATCAGTGCGAAGCGGGGCTTGGGGATCAAGGTCGTGGAAGGGCAGAGAATCGCGGAGCAGATAATCTTTCGCCCGCGCACGAACGCGATCCAGGTGTTGACGCGTTCGGCGGAAGACAGTTTGCTGACGTTTGATGAAAAGGGCGGCGTGAAGGAGGTGCCGATCACCGGCGACCGCGTTGTTTTGACTGACGAAGTGATTCGCCGGCTCGTGCGCGCGGCGGCAAGCATCAAGCGTCTCTTCGGCAGCCGCGACCAGGACATCGAATGGGCGTACATGAAAGGGCAGATCTACATTCTCCAGTCGCGCCCTTTCATCACCGGCTCTTCATAATCTTGATAATCATGATAATCCTGTAAATCCTGTCAAAGGTTTGACAATCACCTCGGCAGTCGGGTATAAGCCCCCAATCATGCTTCGCGATCACGGCCATCATGCTTCCTGGCATCACCACCACCCCGTGGCGGGCTGGCGATCGTGTTCGCAGCGCTGACGAAAAACTAAAAGCGCAAAAGACGATTTCCAAAACCCGCTGCCGAAGCAACCCCCGGCAGCGGGTTTTTCTTTGGACACATTATGACTTCAAGGATTCCAGCTGGAATGCGTTACTACATCGGCGCCGAGGCGCGGCTGCGTCGCACCGTCGAAGACGTCGCGATGTCAGTCTTCGAAGGCTGGAATTACGAAGAAGTCATCACGCCGTCGGTCGATTACTACGATCTGTTTGAACAAGGCATGGGTCAGCGCGAGGCGCAGCGCGGCTTTCGTTTTACCGACAACGATGGGCATTTGCTTGCGCTGCGTCCTGATGTGACAAGCTCCGTTGCACGCATGGCTGCGACGTTGCTGTCGGAACGCCCGCGCCCGCTTCGTTTTTGTTACGCCGCTCCGGTCTTTCGTCAGCAAACGCAGTCGCATGCCGAATGGCGGCGCGAGAACACGCAACTCGGATGCGAACTCATCGGCGCCGGAGGTACGCCCGCGGATCTCGAAGTGCTCCGGCTCGCCGCCGAGATCCTTTCGCGTCTCGATTTAAAATCCAGCTACTGCATCACGATCAACAACGTCGAGATATTCAACGGCGTCGCAGCCAACCTGAATCTTGCGCCTGCGGCGCGAGAGCAGTTGCGGCGTTTGATCGACACACGCGAAGCGGCGGAGTTGCAGCGGTTCCTGGGGAACGGCCGCGAGGCTCGGACGTTTGCAGAACCAACGCATCTCACCGGCAAACGCGAAGTGATCCAAACCGCGCGCGCGACGATAACAAACGCGCGATCCGTCGCCGCGCTGGATTCTCTTGAAGAGCTCTGGACGGAGATCGAGCGCCTCGGGCTTCAGGATTCTTTCGACATCGATCTCGGCGACGTTTCGAGTCTCGATTACTACACGGGTTTGAGTATGAAAGTTTACGTACACGGCGCGGGATCGAGTGTCGGGCGTGGGGGACGTTACGATGGCCTCACAGGAAACTTCGGACACGCGGAGCCTGCGGTTGGTTTCGTGCTGAATCTTGATGCGCTCACAGAGGTTCTCGGAAGAAAGATTTCATGATTACGATCGCGATCGCAAAAGGAAGAATGCAGGAGAGCGCGCTGCCGCTGCTGGCGCGCGCAGGCATTCGCCTCGGCGATGGTGCGGTGAATTCGCGGCGGCTCGCGCTGATGGATGAGACGGGCCGTTACCGCTTTCTTTTCGTGAAGCCCGCGGACGTGCCGGTTTACGTCGAGCATGGGATTGCTGATTGTGGCGTGGTCGGGCGCGACGTGTTGCTCGAGTCGGAAGCGGATCTTTTATTGCCGCTCGATCTCGATATCTCGCGTTGTCGCATCGTCGTCGCGGCTGCGGACGCGGATGCGATGACGAAAGTGCAGGGGATGATTCGCGTCGCGACGAAGTATCCAAACATTGCGAGCACTCACTTTGGGTCGCGCGGGATTCCGGTCGAGATCATTCAGCTTTCCGGGTCCGTCGAGCTCGCGCCTGCGCTCGGCCTTGCTGACATGATCGTCGATCTGGTCGAAACCGGAATCACGCTCCGTGAGAACGGGTTGACGGTGGTTGAGGAGATCACGCAGTCGACGGGGCGGCTGGTGGTCAATCGCGCCAGTTATCAGCTCAAGTCGGAAGAAGTAACTTCCTTGATCAAAATGCTTGAGATGGTGCTGAACGGTAACCAATGAGCTTCATACGAACGATTCGAGGCAGTGACCGGCAAACACTTGATGAGTGGTTGTCGCACCTCGCTGCGCGTTCTCCCGCGCTCGATGCGGAGTTGATAAAGGTTGTGGCCACGATCGTGGAGGATGTGCGAAAGCGTGGCGACGAGGCGTTGATTGATTACACGAAGCGATTCGACAAAATCGATCTGCGGCCATCCGAGCTGCGCATCGCGGAAGAGGAACTTCGTCGCGTCGCAGCGAGCGCTGACAAACGTGTGCTCGAAGCGCTTCGTGTTGCAATCAGGAACGTTCGTGAATTTCATGAACGTCAGGTTGAAGAATCCTGGACCATCGAGCCGGCGCCTGGCGTTCGGCTAGGCCAGCGCATCACGCCGTTGGAGCGAGTTGGGTTGTACGTGCCCGGCGGAACGGCGGCTTACCCGTCGTCAGTGGTGATGAACGTTGTGCCGGCGCAGGTTGCAGGTGTTCAGCGAATCGTAGTCACCACGCCACCGCAAACGCTCGTTCAAAGTCCTGCCGTGGCGGCAGCGTTGGTGGAGCTCGGGATTGCGGAAGTGTACGCAGTCGGCGGCGCGCACGCGATAGCGGCGCTTGCGTTTGGCACGGAGACGGTGCCGCGCGTGGACAAGATCACGGGACCGGGGAATAAATACGTTGCGGCGGCGAAGAAGCTGGTGTTTGGCGTGGTTGGAATCGACTCGATTGCTGGACCTTCGGAAGTAGTGGTGGTCGCGGATGAAAGCGGATCGGCGGATCTGATCAGCGCGGATCTGCTTGCGCAGGCGGAGCATGGTGAAGATGCATCCGCGGTTTTGATTACGACGAGTGCAGAGCTTGCGAAGGACGTGGCGGCGGAAGTAGGGCGTCAGGCAGAGACGCTGCCGCGACGTGAGATCGTTCGCGCGTCGTTGCGAGAGTATGGAGCGATCATTGTGGTGGAGACGTTAGGCCAGGCGTGTGAGCTCGTGAATGAACTGGCGCCCGAGCACGTCGAGATTATTACCGCGGATGATGAAAGCATTGCCGCGCAGATCCATCATGCAGGCGCGATATTCTTCGGCGCGTACACGCCCGAAGCTGTCGGTGATTACATTGCTGGTCCAAACCACGTGTTGCCGACTGGACGAACAGCGCGTTTCTCCTCGGCGCTGGGTGTTTACGATTTCGTGAAACGAACAAGCCTGTTGCGATACTCGGAAGCCGCATTTTCTGCCGTAGCCGAAAAGGTCGCAGTGCTGGCCCAATCCGAGATGCTCGAAGCACATGCTCGATCCGCGTCAATCCGCGCGAAAGATCCTGAGTTATGACGGACGTTATAAAACCATCGATCCGCGCACTTCGCGCTTACTCGCTATCGCCGCATCGCGCTTCGGTGAAACTCAACCAAAACGAGAACCCGTGGGACGCACCTGAGCGGATCAAAGACGAAGTCCTGCGCAGGTTTGCAGCGCGTAAGTGGTCTCGTTATCCCGACTTCATACCGACGAGTTTGCACGAGCGGCTGGCTGAGTTTGCGCAATGGAAACCCGATGGGATTATCGCGGGCAACGGATCCAACGAGCTGATCCAGGCGCTGTTGATGGTAACGATCGCACCCGGAAAATCGGTGCTAATCTCGGAACCCACTTTCGCACTTTACCGGCAGGTTGCAACGGTGCTTGGCGGTGACGTGTTGAGTGTTCCATTGACTCAGGATCTGCAGTATGACGGTGCGGCGTTGCAAAAGACGGTCGAAGAAAAGCAGCCTGACGTCACGATCATCTGTTCTCCAAACAATCCGACCGGCTGCGTGATCGACGACGATCACTTGCGAAGCCTGTTGCGCACGTCGCGTGGGCTTGTTGTCATTGACGAGGCATATCACGAGTTTTCGGAACACACGACGGTGCCGTTGTTGAATGATCATGAGAACCTTGTGGTGTTGCGCACGTTCTCGAAGGCGATGGCGTTTGCGGCGCTGCGGCTGGGTTACTTGCTCGCGGCGCCGGAGCTCGCGCGCGAGATCGGGAAGGCGGTACTCCCTTACAACCTGAATGCGTTTTCGCAGATCGCGGCGGAGGTTGCGATTGAGAATTACAGCGAACTGCGACCGCGGATAGAACGGATTATTGAGGAACGCGGGCGGTTGTTTGTGGAGTTGGCGAAGGTTCGTGGGCTTGTGCCGGTGGATTCACGCGGAAATTTCATGGTGGTCAAATCTGCTAAGGATCCGAAGGAGATCTTTAGGGAACTTTTGGAGCGCGACATTCTTGTTCGTGATGTGAGTGGGTATCCGATGTTGAGGGATTATTTCCGGGTGTGTGTGGGCACACCTGAGGAGAATGATTACCTGCTGGAAAAAATCCGTGAAACCTGTGGCTAAAAATATTGAGCGAGTTGCCAGTGTCCATCGCAAGACGAAGGAGACGGACATTCGTGTGGAGTTGAATCTCGACGGCAGCGGGCGTTCGAGCATCGCGATCGGCGTGCCGTTTCTTGAACACATGCTCGAGCTGTTTGCGAAGCACGGGCTTTTCGATTTGCAGGTCGAGTGTAAGGGCGATCTCGAGATCGACGATCATCACTCGGTCGAGGACATTGCGATCACCTTGGGCCAGGCGCTGGTCCAGGCGCTCGGCGACAAGGCTGGGATCAATCGCTACGGCGAAGCGCTTGTGCCGATGGATGAAGCGCTGTGCAGATCCGTGATCGATCTGTCGGGACGCTTTTATCTTGTTTACGAAGTTCAGACGCGGCGGCAGATGATTGGAAACTTCTCGGTTGAGCTTGCTGAACACTTCTGGCGCTCGTTTGCCGAAACTGCGAAGTTCAACCTCCATATTGATTGTCTGCGCGGTCGCAACACGCACCACATCCTCGAAGGGACGTTCAAGGCGTCGGCGCGCGCGTTGCGACAGGCGGTGGAGCGGAACAGTCGGATCACGGGTATTCCGAGCACGAAGGGGTCGTTGTGAAAGTCGCGATCATCGATTACGGCGTTGGGAACTTGCGTTCGGTGGAGAAGGCGTTTGCTGCGACTGGATGCGAGGCTGTTGTCAGCGGGGACGAAGATGAGTTGCGTGCGGCGGAACGATTAGTGTTGCCAGGTGTCGGCGCGTTTGCTGCGTGCATGAAGGCGCTTACTGAACGAGGATTTGATCGTTTGGTGCGCGAGAGAGCGGAGGAAGGGACGCCGCTGCTGGGTGTATGTGTTGGGATGCAGTTGCTGTTCGAGGGGTCGGAAGAATTTGGATTGACGCCTGGGTTGGGATTGTTACGTGGGCGCGTGCGACGTTTTGATGGTGATTTGGTGGTGCCGCAAGTTGGGTGGAATCGCATTCATCAGCGGCGCCGGCACGCGTTGTTTGATGGCGTTGAGGATGGATCGTTCTGCTACTTCGTACACTCGTTTTACTGCGAGCCCGAGGATGATGCAGTTGTGATGGGGCAGACGGACTATGGCGGCCGGTATGCGTCAGTGGTCGCCGAGCGGAATATCTGTGGTGTGCAGTTTCATCCGGAAAAGAGTCAGGCTGTTGGTTTGCGGATGCTGAAAAATTTCGGGACAGGATTGCAGGATTTACAAGATTTACATGATTAAATCCTGCTAATCCTGAAAATCTTGTTAATCCTGTCGAATGCTTGCGAAACGAATCATCCCGTGTCTCGACGTTGATAACGGCCGCGTGGTCAAAGGGATCAAGTTTGTCTCGCTGACGGACGCCGGCGATCCGGTCGAGCAGGCCAAGCGTTACGATGCCGAGGGCGCGGATGAGCTGACGTTTCTCGACATCACCGCCTCCTCCGATCGTCGCGACATCGTCGCAGGGCTGGTGCGTCGCGTCGCCGATGAGGTATTCATTCCGTTCACCGTGGGCGGCGGCTTAAGGTCAGTCGAAGACATCCGCGCCATTCTCCGCGCGGGCGCCGACAAGATCACGCTGAACACTGCTGCGCTCGAAGATCCGCAGTTGATCCGTGCCTGCGCAGAGACGTTTGGCAGCCAATGCGTCGTAGTTGCGATTGATGCACGCAGGCGCGAAGGCGGCTGGGACGTTTACACGCACGGGGGCCGCCGCAACACCGGCCGCGACGCACTCGAGTGGTCCATCACCGCCGAACGACTCGGCGCGGGCGAGATTCTTTTGACGAGCATGGATTGCGACGGCACTCGCGCCGGTTACGACATCGAGCTAACGCGTGCGGTTTCGAGCGCCGTGCGCATTCCGGTGATTGCTTCGGGCGGCGCAGGAAACGTCGAACACTTTTACGATGCGCTCACTGCGGGTGGCGCAAGCGCAGTGCTTGCGGCGTCGTTGTTTCACTTCGGCGAGCTGTCGATCGGCGAAGTGAAGACTTATCTGAGAGGCCGGGGACTGGAAGTGCGATGATTAAGTTCGACGAGATCAAGTTTGACGAACGTGGCCTCGTTCCCGCGATCGTGCAGAACGCAGACACTCGCGAAGTGCTCATGCTCGCTTACATGAACCGCGAAAGCCTCGCCCGTACGATCGAAACAAAGCAAACGTGGTTCTGGTCGCGTTCGCGACAGGAACTCTGGCACAAGGGCGCCACGTCGGGTAACACGCAGGACGTTGTGAGTCTGGCACTTGATTGCGACGCCGATGCGATCGTCGTTCTAGTGAAGCCTGCGGGTCCTGCGTGTCACACGGGCAGTGTTTCGTGTTTCAACGTAACGCAGGATGAAAATCTAGGTTCGTTGTTGTGGCGCCTCTATGAGTTAATTGGCGATCGCGAACGCGTGCGGCCTGCGGGTTCATACACGACGTATCTTTTCGACAAAGGCATCGATAAGATTCTGAAGAAGCTTGGCGAAGAATCTGCCGAGACGATCATTGCGGCAAAGAACGACGACAACGGCCCGCTGGTCGCAGAGGTTTCGGACTTGATTTATCACCTGCTGGTGCTGCTCGTCGCGCGCGGCGTCACGCTTGAAGAGATTGCAAACGAGTTGAAGCAACGTAGGCAGAGTGGAGGCATGCGTGAAGCCAGGTAACGACGAGCTCAGGGAGTTGTTGGAGTTTGCAGTCGAGATCGGAAAAGGCGCTGGCGACATCACGTTGCAGTACTACCGCCGCGAGCCCGAAACGGGCACGAAGGCCGACGGCAGTTACGTCACGATTGCCGATCGAGAGGCTGAAGCGTACCTGCGCAGGCAGATCGCGGAGAGGTTTCCTGATGATGCGGTGCTCGGCGAGGAAGACGGTGAGTCGCAGGGAGAATCCGGGCGGCGATGGATAGTCGATCCGATCGATGGCACGTTTGCGTTTGTGCACGGCGTGCCGTTTTACGGAGTGTTGATTGCGCTCGAGATCGAAGAAGAGATGATGGTGGGCGTGATCAACATACCGCCGCTCGGCGAGCTTGTAGCCGCGGCCAGTGGGGTTGGATGTTTTTTCAACGGTGAGCCGGCGAGAGTTTCGACGACGCAGAAACTGGAAGATGCGCTGTTGTTGTGTACTAACTTTGCTGCGTGTGAGGAATACGGGTTTGGACGTGCGGCGGAGTCGTTGCAAAAGAGCGTGAGGACAAGCCGCACCTGGGGCGACTGTTACGGGTACGTGCTGGTCGCGACTGGTCGTGCAGACGTCATGCTCGATCCGGTGATGAATTTGTGGGACTGCGCGGCGCTAGTGCCGATCATCCAGGAGGCGGGCGGAACGTTTACTGACTGGCGCGGCACGCGGACCGCGGCCGGCGGGAATTCAATCGCGACGAATGGATTATTGTTTGATGAGGTCATGAGAGCAGTTAACCACGGATGACACGGATATTAGATCCGATGATTGTTATACCAGCGATCGATCTGAGAAATGGGCGGTGCGTGCGGTTGATGCAGGGGCGAAAGTCTGACGTCACTGTTTACAACGACAATCCCGTTGAGGTTGCGAGAGGATTTGCGAGCGCGGGGGCGGAGATGATTCACGTGGTCGATCTCGATGGCGCGTTCAGCGAGCAGGATTCGCCGAACCGGGCGGTCGTTGAACGAATACTGAGAGCCGTTGATGTGCCGATCGAGTTTGGCGGTGGCGTAAGATCGCTCGAAGATGTGCAGCGGCTTTGTGATGCGGGCGTGGCGCGTGTTGTGCTGGGCACGGTAGCCGCCGAGTCGCCCGAGTCGTTGAAAGAATTCGTGGATCGGTTCAGAGAGAAGGTTTGTGTGGGAATCGATGCACGGGATGGGCGTGTGATGTCGCGCGGTTGGGAGAAGACGACGCCTGTTGAAGCAGTGGATCTCGCTCGAACAGTTGCTGCATGCGGTGTCGAAAGGATCATTTACACTGACATCGCCCGTGACGGTACACTCGTTGGACCAAACATCGAGCAGACACTCGCCGTCGCTCGTGCCGCGGATGTAAAGGTGACTGCGTCAGGCGGTGTTTCGAGCCTTGAGGATATTGAACGATTAAGTGAATTGAACGAGCCGCGGATCGATAGTGTTATTGTTGGGAAGGCTTTGTATGAGGGAAAGTTTAAATTTCGGCCGCGGATTTACGCGGATGAACACAGATAAGATCTAAAAACCATGGACCAAATTTTCAAAGACGGAATTCTTAATCAGCGGGTGGCGTTTGTTACCGGAGGTGGGACGGGTATCACTGGAGGCGTAGCGCGTGCATTTGCCGAAGCGGGCGCGAGTGTCGCACTCGTCAGCCGGAAGATGGACCACTTGCAACCCGCGGCTGATGCGATTAACAACAACGGCGGCAAAGCACTTCCCGTCGCCGCTGACGTCCGCAACGTCGAGGAAGTCGAGAAGGCTATTGCACAAACGATCGAGCACTTCGGCAAAATCGATATCGTCGTCAACGGTGCTGCCGGAAACTTTCTTTGCGCCGCGGAAGAGTTGTCGCCAAACGGATTCGGCACTGTCGTCGATATCGATCTGAAAGGCACGTTCAATGTTTGCCGCGCCGCGTTTGCTCAACTCAAGGAACATCGCGGGCAGATTCTGAACATCAGCGCGACTCTTCATTATCTCGGCACGCCGTTGCAGCTTCACGTGTCTGCTGCGAAAGCAGGAATCGATGCACTCACGCGCAATCTCGCCGTTGAATGGGGCCGCCACGGCATACGCGTCAACGCTATCGCGCCTGGTCCAATAGAAGACACTGAAGGCATGCAGCGCCTCGTCCCCGAGCCGGTTAAAGAGCGGCTGAAAAAGCATATCCCGGTTGGTCGGTTCGGGCGCATCGCCGACATCGAGAAGGCAGCGCTGTTCATCTGTTCTGACGCGGCGAGTTATATCAACGGAACTGTACTGGTAGTCGATGGCGGGCAATGGCTCGCCGCCAATCGCCTCGTAGGTGGTTAAAGCCGAATCATGTCAATCCTGATAATCATGTTAATCCTGTGAAGCATGCCTTTCGAGTAGGGCGTTTTTACAGGATTTACAGGATTGGACATGATTTACATGATGGTGACTCTGGTTTGTATGCTTGATCTGCAACCTGCAACATTCGAGGCGTTTGAGCACGAGGCCCGCGAGGGCAACGTCGTGCCGGTGGTGCGTTCCGTGCTCGCGGATCTGCACACGCCGGTCGGCGCGTTCATGCGCATCGCCGATAACGCTCCTTACGCGTTTCTGCTCGAATCCGTTGAAGGTGGTGAACGCATCGCGCGCTATTCGTTTCTCGGCGCACATCCGGAAATGATCGTGCGCGGCAAGGGTATGCAGACCTACGTCGAGCGCGACGGCAAAACCGAATCGCATCCAATCGTGGCAACAGCGTGGGTCAGAGACTATTTTCGCGGCCGCTCGTTAGCACGGCGTCCGGGCCTGGTGCCGTTTGCCGGCGGCGCGGTCGGGTATGTTGGTTACGACGCGGCGCACTGGTTTGAACCGGCTTTGCGAGACGACCAGACGCAACCGCTCGATGGTGGTCCAACCGATGCGGTGTGGATGTTTTATCGCACTGTCATCGCTTTCGATCGCGTCAAGCAACGGCTCGAAATCGTTTCGATCGTCCTCACTGAGGAGGCCGGCGGCAGTCGCGACAAGCTGCGACAGCTTTACGACGAGGCAGTCGCACGCACGAAACAGGTAGAAGCGACGATCTTTGAAAGTGGACCACTGTCCGCGCGTCGACAGGCACCGAGCGGCGAGCCAAACATCTCGTTGCAATCAAACTGGTCGCGCCGCGCGTTTGAAGACGGCGTGCGGCAGGTGAAAGAGCACATCGCCGCCGGTGATTGTTACCAGGTGGTTCTGTCGCAAAGGTTCTCGGCGAAGTTCAGCGGCGACCCGCTACAGATCTATCGAGCACTGCGCGCGATCAATCCGTCACCTTACATGTTTTTCCTGCGCATGGGCGATGAAACCGTGGTCGGCGCTTCGCCCGAGATGCTTGTGCGTTGTCACGGGCAGCGGCTCGACTACCGCCCGATCGCGGGCACACGAAAACGCGGCGCGACTGAAACTGAAGACTGGATGCTCAGCGAAGATCTGAAGACCGACGAGAAAGAGATCGCGGAGCACATGATGCTCGTTGATCTCGGTCGCAACGATCTCGGGCGCGTGTCGGATTACGGTTCGGTTAAAGTTGAAGACCTGATGCGAGTTGAGCGTTACTCGCACGTGCAGCATCTTGAAACGAGTCTTCGTTCGCGCTTGCGCGACGATCTCGATCGCTTTGACGCCCTCGCGTCGTGTTTTCCGGCGGGCACTGTAACAGGTGCGCCGAAGATTCGCGCGATGGAGATTATCCGCGGACTCGAACCCGAACGGCGCGGGATCTACGCGGGTTCCGTGTTGTACATGGATTATGCTGACAACCTTGATTCGTGTATCGCAATTCGGACGATTGTGTTACGTGACGGGCAGGTATTCGTGCAGGCGGGCGCAGGGATTGTTGCCGATTCGGTGCCGGAGCATGAGTATGCGGAGACGGTGAACAAGGCGCGCGCGATGTTTAGGGCGATCGAGATGGCGCAGAAAGACTTTTAGACAGGATTGGCATAATGGGGATGATTTGCAGGATTTTGTTGGCGATAGTTCTAGCGCAGTCCGGAGTGACGGAAGCGCCGAAGAAAGCGAACAACAGAGCACAGGCGCCGGCCGCAATTGCGGAGCCGTTTGATGGTGCATCTGTTGAGAAGATGGCGAGTCAGTGTGCGACGCTCGAGACGGAGCTTGGAGCGATCGAGATCGCGATGACGCCTGAAAACGCGCCCGAGTCGGTCAGGAATTTTCTCAACCTCGTGGCCATAGGAGCGTATGACACGACCACGTTTAGTCGCGTCGTGAAGAACTTCGTGATCCAGGGCGGCAATCTTCAGACGAGCGAGAAGTGGAGTGCCGAACTCGCGAAGCGAATGAGCAAGACAGTGCCCGATGAGCCCGGCCTTATCAAACACGTTCGCGGGGTCGTTTCGATGGCACGCACTGAGGAGCCAAACAGTGCGACGACGCATTTCTTCATTCTTGTTGGTCCAGGACCACATCTCGACAGCAAGTTCGCGGCGTTTGGAACGGTAACGAAGGGCATGGAAGTCGCGGACGCAATCAACCAGGCGCCTGTTGAAGGTGAGAAACCGGAGAAGCCGGTGAAGATCAATCGCGCGACTGTCGCGCAGTGTAAGAAATAATGCTGCTGGTTATCGACAACTACGATTCGTTCACTTACAACCTCGTCCAGTATCTGGGCGAGCTTGGTGAGAACGTCGAGGTGCGCCGGAACAATCGCGTGACGGTTGACGAGATCGAAAACAACTTGCGACCGGAGCGAATCGTCATTTCTCCTGGACCAGGGACGCCCGATCATGCAGGAATCACGCTCGACGTGATCGAACGTTTCGCGGGAAAGATACCGTTGCTCGGCGTGTGCCTGGGCCATCAGGCGATTGGGCAGGCGTTCGGCGGGAAAGTGGTTCGCGCGCCTGAGTTGATGCACGGCAAGGCTTCCGAAGTGATTCACGATGGCAGGACGATCTTTACGGGATTGCAGGAGCCGTTTCTCGCCGGCCGCTATCATTCGCTGATCGTCGAAAAGCAATCGTTGCCTGATTGCCTGGAGGTTTCAGCGACAACGGCAGACAACATCATCATGGGTTTGCGCCATCGCGAGTTGAAGGTGGAAGGCGTTCAGTTTCATCCTGAGTCGATTCTGACGTCTGACGGCAAGCAACTGCTCGCAAACTTTCTGAAACTGTAAACCTCACCTTATGTCAAATCATCGCTTAACTGAATTTCTCGGGCGGCTTGTTCGTCGTGAAGATCTGAGCCGTAAAGAGGCGTTTCAGTTGCTCGAAGCGTTGCTCGATGCTGAAGCCACGGACGCGCAGATCTCGGGCGCGCTCGTGGCGCTCGCAACGAAAGGCGAGACGGTTGAAGAGTTGACGGGGCTTGTAGAAGGTTTGCGCTCGCGTGCACTTCGCGTCAGTTCAAAGCATCCGTGTTTCATCGACACTGCTGGGACGGGATCGAGTCGCGCGAAGACTTTCAACATCTCGACGGCGGCGGCGTTTGTGATCGCGGGCGCAGGGTTGCCGGTGGCGAAGCACGGCAATCGCGCGGCGAGCAGCAAATCGGGGAGCGCGGACCTACTGACCGCGTTAGGTGTGAATGTTTCGGCGATTCCGGAGATTTCTGAGAATGCGCTGAACGAGATCGGGATCTGCTTCATGTTTGCGCCGCTCTATCATGGCGCGACGGCGAGAGTGGCTGGCATTCGACGGCAGCTCGGGGTACACACGACGTTCAATTTGCTCGGGCCGTTGAGTAATCCGGCAGGCGCGCCGCGGCAGATCATCGGCGTTTGGCGAAAGGATCTCGCGGAGCGGCTGGCCGAAGTGCTGGCGGCGCTCGGGACGGAGCGTGCATGGGTGGTCCATGGTGAAGATGGTCTGGATGAGATCACGCTCGCGGGAAAGACTCACGTTGCCGAGGCGCACGATGGATCGGTAAAGACGCTTCAGATCGCGCCGGAAGATTTTGGATTTGAAGCGCGTGCGTTGGACCACTTACGGGGTGGTGATACCGAGGCGAATGCCGCAATCGTCCGTGCTGTATTGAGCCGCGAAAGAACTGACGAAGCTCGCGCGTTAGTAATCATGAATGCCGCAGCGGCGCTGATGCTCGGCGGCGCATCCGCGGATTTACTCGAAGGCGCCAAACTCGCTGCCCACTCGATCGACAGCGGAGCCGCCCTCGAAAAGCTGGAGCGCTTAATCCAAGTCACAAATGGCCACGGATGACACGGATATAAAATCCGATTTTTATGAATGTCCTGGCGGAAATAATCTCGAAGAAGCGAGAGCGCGTGGAAGCGGCGAAGAAGGTTACGCCGTTCGAAGAGATGCGCCGTCTCGCCGACCGCCCGCGTAAACCTCACGCACTTCGGGAAGCTCTGCGCGGCGACGGCATCAACATCATCGCCGAATTCAAACGCCGCTCACCATCCAAAGGCCCAATCCACGCGGATGCAGATGTCCCGCAAGTCGTGACGAGCTACAACGCCGGAGGCGCGGCTGCCTTATCCGTGCTCACCGAAGAAGATTATTTCTCAGGCTCGCTCGAAGATCTCCGCACGGCGAAAGCCACCGTGAGCCTGCCTGTCCTGCGCAAAGATTTCATATTTGATGACTACCAGGTCTACGAATCAGCCGCCGCAGGCGCAGATGCGATTCTGTTGATCGTGGCCGCTCTCGACGACGAGACATTGCAAAAGCTCCGAACACTAGCCGAGGACGAGTTAAATCTTGACGCACTCGTCGAAGTCCACACGAGCGACGAAATGAAACGTGCCGCCGCCTGCGGCGCAACTGTGATCGGCGTCAACAATCGTGATCTCCGGACGTTCGAAGTCTCCCTCGAAACTTCAATCTCCCTCGCTCCGCAAGCCCCTCGTGAATCCGTGCTAATCAGCGAAAGCGGCCTGCACACCGCCGGCGAGCTGCGCCGCTTGCACAACGCCGGCTACCGCGGCTTTCTGATCGGCGAAACATTGATGCGCGCCGGCAACCCCGAACAAACACTACGCGAACTCCGAGCATGACCCTGATCAAGATCTGCGGCATCACCAATCTCGACGACGCGCTCGCGGCAGTAACCGCAGGCGCGGATGCCCTCGGTTTCAATTTCTACAAACCCAGCCCGCGCTACATCACGCCGCAGAATGCCCGCGAGATCATCGAGCAACTCCCTGCGTCGATCATGACCGCCGGCGTTTTCGTGAACGAAGAATCTCCCGAACACGTACGACAGATCGCGACGAAAGCCGGCGTTGCAGCGTTGCAACTCCACGGCGACGAATCGCCCGGCTATTGCCGCGAACTCGCAGACCGCTTCGTGATCAAAACCCTTGCCGTATCAACCAACAACTTCGACGTCCAGCTGGTCCATACCTACGACACCAACGCGATCATGCTCGACACGAAAGACACCGTGGTGCGTGGCGGCACAGGCCGGAAGTTTGACTGGTCCATCGCAAAGCAAGTCAACGCGCTCGGCAGGAAACTTTTTCTCGCCGGCGGTCTTTCGCCCGAGAACATCGCCGAGGCAATCGAAACGGTCCGTCCTTATGCAGTCGACGCCTGCAGCGCACTCGAAGACAAACCCGGAATCAAGAACCATGCGAGGCTGCGCGCCTTCGTCGCCGCCGCGCGGAGTAGTAATAAATCTGCGTAATCTGTGGCTAAACTTGACGTTTCCCCAGAGTCGCAGAGTATTCTAGACCTTGCCCCAAAATCTTGCAGATTCACCTCCCCGGACCGGCTTATTTGATTTATCGACTACAGTTCTGAATATGACCCCGCGGCCTGAAAAAGAACCCACTACCCGGCCTTCCGATCGCGCGCGTGGCCGAGTTTTGCTGATCGCCGACGAGCGAGAGGCGCAATTCGTAGACGTCCTCGCGTCGAAAGGCATCGACGTTTTCGGCGTTTCAAACGGCACCGCCGCCATGGTGTCGTTGACGCGAACGCGCCCGCACGTCGTGATTGCACACACCGACGCTCGTGGACTGAGAATCCGGGAGCTCTCGAAGCTGCTCGCACAATCCGAGGACGGAATTCCACTCGTGCTCACCGGATCCGACCCGTCGACAGTTGCGGTACGCCGGACCGCGATGCTCGAAGGCGCATTTGATTACTTCACCTTCGGCAGCGAGTTTGATCTTTTGATCGAGAGAACAGAGCAGTTGGTGTTGTTGCGACAGAAGATCGATCGACTGCG
Organism: Pyrinomonadaceae bacterium; assembly: GCA_035761985.1. Lineage (GTDB taxonomy): Bacteria > Acidobacteriota > Blastocatellia > Pyrinomonadales > Pyrinomonadaceae > PSRF01. The sequence continues at coordinate 25,798 of DASTQB010000173.1, read as the reverse complement.
TGCCGATGCCGATCTCGATTCGCTCACCGGTTTGGCGAATCGACGGCGCTTTCGAGTCGCACTTGCGCGCGAGGTCGAACGCTGGCGGCGTTACCGCGTCCCGTGCGCGTTGTTAATGCTTGATATCGATCACCTCAAGCCGATAAACGACAAGTTTGGACATCCGGTTGGCGACATGGTGATTCGACAGATCGCGCAGACGTTGAGGGAAGTCTCGCGCGACAACGACACGGCTGCGCGGCTTGGCGGTGAAGAGTTTGCGTTGCTACTCGCCGGCATCGATCTTCAGCGCGCGGTTGCGGCGGCTGAGAGATTGCGAGGCGTGCTGAGTGCAAAACGCGTCGAAGGCGTTGGCACGGTAACGGTCAGTATCGGCGTGGCGGGATGTCCTGAGAACGCGACTTCCGAGCGGATGCTTTACTCCGCCAGTGACGATGCGCTTTACGTGTCAAAGAACGGCGGGCGCGATCGCGTTTCAGTCGCGCCCCCATTGCAGGAAAAACTACCCGGCGTCTGATCATGTAAATCCTGTTCATCCTGTAATCTTGTGCAAACAATGCCCGGAATCACACAACCTGATCTGCTCGGTCACTGGGGCCAGTACGGCGGACGCTTCGTGCCCGAAACCCTCATGGCGCCGCTCGAAGAGCTGACCGCGGCCTATCTCGCCAGCAAAGACGACGAATCGTTTCAATCAGAGCTTCAAAATCTCTTACACAACTACGCCGGTCGCGCCACACCTCTTTTCCACGCCGCGCGACTGTCCGAGCACTGCGGCGGCGCTACGATTTATCTCAAGCGCGAAGACCTTCTCCACACAGGCGCACACAAGATCAACAACACCATCGGCCAGGTGCTGCTCGCACGGCGCATGAACAAGCAACGCATCATCGCGGAAACTGGAGCAGGCCAGCACGGCGTCGCTACTGCAACCGTGTGCGCCCTCTTCGGCTTGAACTGCGTCGTCTACATGGGCGCCGAAGACATGCGTCGCCAGGCGTTGAACGTCTTTCGCATGCAGTTGCTCGGCGCGGAAGTGCGCGAAGTAAACGCCGGCTCCCGTACATTGAAAGACGCAATCAACGAAGCCTTGCGCGACTGGGTGACGAACGTTTCCGACACTTACTACCTGCTCGGCAGTGCTCTTGGTCCACATCCGTACCCGCTGATGGTGCGCGATTTTCAAAGCGTGATCGGACGTGAAGCACGCGCGCAGGTCCTCGAACGCGAAGGACGATTGCCTGACGTTCTGATTGCGTGTGTCGGCGGTGGATCGAATTCGATCGGACTGTTTCATCCCTTTCTTGCGGATACGAGTGTCAGGATGATCGGCGTAGAAGCAGGCGGTGCAGGCGACGAGTTGGGCCAACATGCCGCGCGGTTCAATAGCACAGGCGGCGGACGTCCCGGAGTTTTGCAAGGCACGATGAGTTACGTTTTGCAGGACGACAACGGGCAGGTGGCAACGACACATTCGATCTCGGCAGGTCTCGACTATCCCTCGATCGGTCCGGAACACGCGTTCCTGCACGACTCCGAACGCGTCGAGTATGTTTCAGTTTCCGATAGCGAAGCGTTGGCGGCGTTTCAACTTCTTTCCAGGCTCGAAGGGATTATTCCGGCGCTCGAGTCGGCACATGCGATTGCACACGCGATCAAAGTCGCGAAAGAGATGCGCGGCGATCAGATCGTGATCGTGAACCTTTCCGGACGCGGAGATAAAGACGTTAATTCCGTGCGCGAAGCGTTGGAGTCGTAGACGATGGGACGCATCGAAGACGCTTTCAACTCACTGAAGCGCGAAGGGAAGAAGGGATTCATTCCATTCATCACTGCCGGCGATCCGGATCTCCAAACCACAGAAGAATTGCTCGTCGTGTTGTCGCAGACGGGTGCGACGTTGATCGAACTCGGTGTGCCGTTCAGCGATCCGATGGCGGATGGGCCAGTGATCCAACGCGCATCCGAACGAGCACTCAAGCACGGTTTTGGTTTGCAGCGAGTGCTCGACACTGCCGCCCGTGTGCGAAAACAGATCGATACGCCGATAATTCTTTTCAGTTACTACAATCCGCTTTTGCAGTTTGGTTTGAAACGCCTTGCGCGAGCCGCGAAGGATGCTGGCATCGACGGCGTTCTGGTTACCGATCTAACGCCCGAAGAATCAGGCGAGTTTGAAAGGGAATTACGCGAGCAGGGATTGGATATGATCCTTCTGATCGCGCCCACTTCGACTGACGAGCGTTTGAAGCTCGTGGCGCAGCATGCGAGCGGATTCATCTATGCTGTTTCGCGCGCGGGCGTGACCGGCGCGCGTTCGGCAGTCAGTGCTGAAGCAGAAAGACTCGTCACTCGAATGCGGCAGTTTTCATCGTTACCGATCGCCGTCGGGTTTGGTATTTCAACAGCCGAACAGGTGGCCGACGTTCAACGGTACGCAGACGCGGTCGTCGTGGGTTCGGCGCTTGTTGCACAGATGGAACGTTTGGAAGGGGCACCCGACCTGCCAAAGCAAATAGCCGGCTATCTAACAACACTTCAATCCAACAAAACCTGAAACATCCTGAAATCCTGTGCCAGAAATCGTGGGTTGCAAATTCGAAAAACCGTGGTAAAGTGACGCCCGACAAATGTCAAAAACCTCACGTTCTAACCGAAAATTTTACTGTTGCAAGTGTGAAACACTGTGCTATGCTCTGCTCGCTCAAGCGATTCTGAGAATAGGAGCAGAAGAAAGAGATGTATGCGATGGCAGATGACCGACTGAGTGCAGATCGTGGCCGTGCAGTTGAAGCCGCATTGGCCAATATTGAAAAGAAGTTTGGCAAGGGCTCGATTATGCGACTGGGCGAACGGGAAGTGTCGGAGATACCGGCGATTTCCACCACGTCGCTCAGCCTGGACGCTGCCATCGGTGTTGGCGGAGTTCCGCGTGGGCGCATTGTCGAAATTTATGGGCCGGAGAGCTCGGGCAAGACCACGCTCGCGCTTCACATCGTCGCCGAAGCCCAGAAAGCCGGCGGCGTGGCCGCTTATATCGACGCCGAACACGCGATGGATGCCGACTATGCCGGAAAGCTCGGAGTCGATGTTGACCAGTTGCTGATTTCACAACCGGATTCCGGTGAACAGGCGCTCGAGATTGCCGAAGCACTCGTGCGCTCGAATGGTGTCGACGTGATCGTCGTCGACTCGGTTGCCGCGCTCGTTCCGCGCGCTGAGCTCGACGGTGAGATGGGTGATTCGTTGCCGGGACTGCAGGCGCGTTTGATGTCGCAGGCGCTGCGCAAACTCACCGCGATTGTTTCACAGTCAAACACGTGCTTCATCTTCATCAACCAGATCCGCGAGAAGATCGGCGTCATGTTTGGCAATCCGGAGACGACCACCGGCGGGCGTGCGCTCAAGTTTTATTCGTCGCTGCGACTCGATATCCGTCGCATCGGTGCGATCAAAGATGGCGATCGCGTGGTGGGCAATCGCACGAAAGTTAAAGTGGCGAAGAATAAAGTCGCGCCGCCGTTCCGCGAGTGTGAGTTTGACATCATGTATGGCGAAGGCATCTCGCGCGAAGGCGATCTGCTGGATCTCGCCGTTGCCCAGCGGGCCGTGGAGAAGAGTGGCGCCTGGTTTTCATATAAAGGCGAGCGGTTGGGACAGGGAAGGGAAAACGCCAAGCAGGCGTTGAAAGACCATCCCGAGACCCTGCGCAAAATTCAACGTGAAGTGAAGGTGAAGTTGGGCCTTCCCGTTCCGGAAGAGCCTGAGGCTGTGAAGGCCGCGACGAAGTAAGTCGTCCGGTTTCAGGATTGAGCGCTCGGCGAGGAAATTTTCTTCTCGCCGGGCGCTTATTTCGTGCTTTAAACTGGCGTTCGTATGTCATCAATCCTCATCAAAAACGGCACAGTCGTGACGATGGATCCGCAGGACTCTATCGTTCGCGGTGACGTTCTCATACGCGACGGACGTATCAGTGAAGTCGGTCGTGGTGGATCTGGTGCGGACACCGTGATCGATGCCACTGATTGCGCCGTCATTCCGGGTTTCGTACAAACACATATTCATCTCTGCCAGACGATCTTTCGTGGCGCCGCCGACGATCTCGCGCTGATCGACTGGTTGAAGCAACGCGTGTGGCCCATGGAGGCGGCCCACTCGGCTGAATCGATCGCCGCGTCTGCGCGGCTTGGTATTGCTGAGCTCATCAAGGGTGGCACTACGTGCGCGCTCACGATGGAGACGGTTAGTCACACGGCCGAGGTGTTTCGAGTTGTCGAAGAAACCGGATTTCGCGCGACGGTCGGCAAGTGCATGATGGACAAAGGCGATGAAGTGCCGCGCGCGTTGCAGGAGCAGACGGAGAATTCGATACGTGAGTCGATCGAGTTGCTCGAGACGTGGCATGGGAAGGCTGATGGCCGCATCAGATACTGCTTTGCGCCGCGGTTTGCGATCAGTTGCACGCGTGAGTTGTTGCAAAAAGTCGGTGAGCTTGCACGCGCGCGTGGCGTGATGGTCCATACGCACGCGTCGGAGAATCGAACTGAATGCGAGATGGTCCAGGATGAGACTGGCCTGCGCAACATCGCTTATCTCGATCATGTTGGTCTGACCGGGCGGCACGTTGCGCTGGCCCACTGTGTTCATCTTAGTGTTGATGAGATTGAGACACTCAAGACCACCGCCACTAACGTGGTCCATTGTCCGTCTTCAAACTTGAAGCTCGGTTCGGGCATAGCGCCGATTGCGAAACTGCTGGATGAGGGAATATCAGTATCGCTCGGTGCGGATGGTGCAGCGTGCAACAATCGTCTCGACATGTTTACTGAAATGCGGACTGCGGCGCTGCTTCAGAAGGTGTTACACGGTCCTGAAGTGCTGCCGGCGAGGCGCGTTTTGCGGATGGCGACGATTGACGGAGCCCGGGCGCTGGGGCTGGAGGGAGAGGTCGGAAGTATTGAGATTGGCAAGAAAGCCGATGTTTCGGTGGTTCGTATGGAGCGTTTGCACGCCACACCCGCAGCGGACATCGTCTCGTCACTCGTGTATTCGGCAGAGGCGAACGATGTGGATACGGTGATTATCGATGGGGAATTGGTGTTGCGGGAGCGGAAATTATTGACGCTGGACGAGGTTCAGGTGATTTCAAGTGCCCGTGCTGAGGCTCAAAGCCTGATGAACCGGGCCGCGGATTTGCGCGGATAAACGCAGATTCTGTTTAAAATGGCTGTGCCAGCTCGAAGGTAGCGACTGCGGGGGGCGCGATCGGCGGCCGAGCTGGCACTGGCGGGCACTATCAATTTTGAATTGGATGGCTGTTTTTACAACCAGCTGACGTTTGGGCATCAGCACCACCCGCAACGTCCCGAATTATACACCCCGCAAGGAATCAGTCAACGACTTTTTGTGACGAATCCGACAACATTCTTAACAATCCTTAACAAGGTCAAGTTGACAGTGCTTCGGGGTGTTTCTATACTACGCCCTCTTTTTCCACCACTGGCCAGGTAGCTCAGTTGGTAGAGCGCGGCCCTGAAAAGGCCGGCGTCGGCGGTTCGATTCCGTCCCTGGCCACCAATAATTTCAACAACTTAGCGATAGCCAAAAACATTCAAAAATCCTCGCGCGTACAAAACGCGTACATCGGTTTACCCCACAGCCTCTTTCTTGCTGATCGGTTCAAGTAACTTCCACATTTCGCGAGCGGTGTTGCTGGTTCTGGCAATATGGTGCTTCGCCAGCTTCGCATAACGCTCGGTCATCTTAATATTCGAGGTGGCCAGGATCTTGGCCCACGTAAAGCTCGCAACCGTTCATGATGGACCGGGACATGTCGTGTGCTACCTACAGTGTGAGTGAATTCTAATGTGAGTAAATTCTAATTGACAGTTAAACGGGACAGAAGTAAAGTGCGCGCCACTCCCCGACAGGTCTGGCTAATCAGGTGCACTTACGCATATGAGTTGGTCCAGGAACTAACATCATCCAGTAGTTCCCGCCCGATCCCTGACGAGCTTATTCCCGAAGATCACCTTCGGGCCATCTGTTATCGTGCTTCTCCGAAAGAAGGATTGCACTGAACCTCAAAGCGCGTGCGATTTGTCTGGTGCTCTGCTCAATAATTGTTACGTCCATCATAACCACTCCCAATAGCTTGACCGAGTCGAGCAGCGGCTTATGGTCCACAAGCAGTCCCGCCAGTGCAAATCCTCTTCAAGGACGCAAGCCGATTAATCGCCCGCTTTCAACTCATCAAGTCTATTTACCTTATTGGAGAATTGACGATGGCTTTCAGTCCAAGATTTATATCCGCAACGTAAACGTTAGGAGATCATTGGTAGCGACACTCTCTCTGGTTACGAAAACGCGAACGATAAGCTTGCCTCAGATAGAACTCGACCCAGCATACGGTCTTACCTATTCGAGCCTCTCCTTCACAGAGACTGCTCACAACAGTACGCCACAACGGGTAAGTTCCACTCCGTGGACTCTTCTTGAAGTCTCCACTTTCACTTGTCCACACTAAGAAGGGATTATTATGACCAAGACAAAATGGCGCCTTCTCTCTATTACGCTTTGCTCGTTGTGTGCTTTCATATCCGTAATGGGCCAAACGTTGGAATCGTTCAAACAAAGAGCGGACCAAGCTGTCAGAAGCAAGCGTTCGCACATGAAGCTTGAACGAAAAGAGGAGAAGGCGAAAGAGGCGGTTTACTTCTGGGGCACCGCAGGAGATGGAGTTCAGCTACTGGTTTTCCGCGGAGCCTCGCGGAAAGAAGCCATTGAAAGAATGCAGACGTTCATCAAGTTCCTACCGGTCGGACCCGGCACAAAGCGAAAGGACATTGGAGAGGAAGCATATTCGTGGGAAAGCGATAACACGGATTTCGCGGGCATCCGATTCAGGAAGGGAAAGGTATTCATTGATCTCGTCGCACCAAAAGATATGACCGAGGATCTGGCGCGTGATCTGGCTAAACTCATTAAGAATTAGTGTTGACTCACAGCAGCGGCTATCTAGCGCACTACCGACACGACCACGAAGTCCGTCGACCATTTTGGCGTGATGGCCAACATTCCGTCGTGAAGAATCAACCCACGGCGGAGAAGTATTTACGCCCAAAAAAGGAATGCTCGCCACGAGAACCGCGGGTCCACAGAGGCGTCCTACAGAGCGACACTACGAAAACTCTACAAACAGCTGGTCCAACAGAAGTACAGAAGCCTCTCTCAACGGCGAGGATCAACTGATCACAGCCTCAATGTAACTGAAAGTTTGCTGCTAACCACTCAAGCCGTCTGAATAGTCGCTGCAGTGATCGTGCTGTTCAAACGTGTGGCATATTGCCGCGAAGGTCTCCTAGTGTAAGTTCGTCGAACCAACGTTTTCCTTGAAGTGAAACACGGGCGGCGAGATTCTTCCGCCGACTCCGAATGGCGCATCCTCGATCACGATGCCATTCCCTCATTCACAACAGCTTGAGCGGCATTCGTAGAGTCCTCATAAAACGTTGCGCTAACTTCGCGACAAACAAGCGAATTCTCATCACCTCAAAGGAGCGCCGTCATTGAGTAAAGCCCGCCTTTTTCATCCCCCTACAGAGTCTCAATAGTACTGAGCTAAGGAGTATGCCTCATGCGTTGGAGTACAAGAATCGCAATTGCGTTTATAGGTGCAACCATCTTTGCGTCAACTGCCTGAACCGCAAGTAATACTCCAATCGCGCAACAAACACAGCTTCCGATTACTGTCAAACAGCTACAACCTGGAATTAACAATAGCGTCGAGTTGGTGTGTGGAACTGCCAGCGTTACACCACCCAACATTTTGACCGGGTTCGAGTGTACTTTGAAGAACAGCATTTCATGCTAGTGCTCGACGGCCGCCACAGATTAATGAGTATGGGACCCGATGTTTGATTGGCTCGACGACTACGAACAGGGTTGGACCTTTGAGAAACTGTATCCGAATATCGATCCCACTCCGACAATTGATTTCAGATATTTAGACGCTTCTGAAGTTTGAACTTAATAGACGCGCGCGTACAATACGCGAACATCGAGAAGCCTAAAATAGACCAAACGAGCCTACATCAGCCTAAAGCACTGCTGACGTAAGCTCGTTATAATCAATAAGATCCGTTGATTTCAAACCACTTACGCGATTCGGTAGGCGGCCCTGAAAAGGCCCGCGTCGGCGGTTCGATTCCGTCCCTGGCCACCAATACTTTTACAATCTAACGCTACTCAAAACACTCAACCGGTTCCGAGCGGACAACGCGTACACGCGTTCACCCGACAGCCTCTTTCCCGCTGATAGGTTCAAGTAACATCCACATCTCCTGAGCGTGTTGTTGGTTCCGTGCTGATTCGCCAGACTCGCGTAACGCAGGCAAAAAACACTACCTACTTGCGAAACCAAACGGTTGCGGGTATATTGGCAACCAATCGGTTTCATAACCGATTCACGAACATGAGAAGAGACATTTTCCAAGCCATCGCCGACCCGTCAAGACGCGCGATCATGGCTCTGATTGCTCTACAGGCCATGACGCCAAACGCACTTGCCGAGCATTTCGATACGTCACGCCAGGCGGTATCGAAGCATTTGAAAATACTCACGGAATGCGAACTGGTGACGCAAGAACATCAAGGCAGAGAAATTTACTACCGGTTGAAGATCGAAAAGATGAAAGAGATCGACGAATGGTTAGAACAATACAGAAAGATCTGGGAAACCCGGTATAGCCAACTCGACGACCTATTAGCAACAATCAAAAAACAGCAAAAGGAAAAATGACATGCAAATGGTTTTTATCGTCGACAAAGAGACGAAGACAGTCTCCATAAGCAAAGAATTTGCAGCCGAGCTTTCGTTGGTTTGGGACGCATATACAAAACCGAAGCTTCTTGATCAGTGGTGGGCGCCGAAACCGTTCCAATCAAGAACGAAGTTTATGGATTTTAAAGTGGGAGGCCGGAGATTTTACGCAATGGTAAGCCCCGAAGGTGATGAGCGTTGGGTACTTCAGAAATATACCTCGATCACTCCAAAAACTAATTTCAAGCTTTTTAATGCTTTTGCAGACGAGCATGAGAACCCTGAGCTGCCGGGCTCAGATTGGGACCTGAATTTCAGCGAGAAGGATGGTGTGACAAAGGTCAGTATCTCTATCTACAACGAGTCGCTGGAGCGTTTAGAAAGGATGATCGAATTGGGCTTCAAGGAAGGAATCACGGTGCAGATGAACAATCTGGATGAACTGCTTGCGAGGCTTAAATGAGGAAAATAATTAATTGGAATCCCAACATGAAGACCGCGGCTTTCGTCCTGTCGACGCTTATGACGATGCTGCTGGCGGGTGTCGTATCGGGGCAGCAAAAACCAGCCACCACGGGTTACGCGCCGGTCAATGGGCTCAAAATGTATTACGAGATTCACGGGAGCGGGGAGCCGGTGGTACTGCTCCACGGCGCGTTTATGGCAATTCCGGGCGACTGGAACGATTGGGTCGGCGAACTCTCTAAAACGCGGAAGGTGATCGCCGTCGAAATGCAGGGCCACGGGCGTACAGCCGACATCAAACGCGATCTTACTTACGAAAACCTCGCCGACGATGTGGCCGGGCTGCTCGACTATCTCAAGATCCAAAGCGCGGACATCATCGGTTACAGCCTGGGCGGGGGAGTCGCGATGCAGTGTGCGATCCGCCATCCGGAAAAAGTGCGAAAGGTTGTCAGCATTTCAGCCGTGATCCGCCGCGACGGTTGGGTCAACGAAGCGAATGACTTTTGGCCCACATTCACGTGGGAAGTGTTCAAAGGCACACCCCTGGAAGCCGAATATAAACGGTTGAATCCGGCGCCCGAAAAATTCCCGGATTTTGTCAGTCATATAAAAGCGGCGGCAATGAGACCGTACGACTTCGGCGCCGACAAACTCAAGGCCACCAAAGCCCCGATGTTTTTCATCCACGGCGATGCCGACGGCGTGCGCCTCGATCACATCGCGGAAATGTACCGTCTCAAGGGCGGGGAGCTGCACGGCGATATGCGTCCGCACTCGACGTCGAGATTGGCTATTTTGCCGGACACAACCCACGTCACGCTGATGAACCGCTGGCTAACGATCATTCCGATGGTGAACGATTTTCTGGATGCGAAGCCCTCAAAGAAATAGCGGTTTGCGATTTCAGCTCGTTGCTTATGTCAGTGCGCTGCCTCACTCGGTCTTGGCACCTCACGCCGTCTTCTTATGACATGCCGTGCACTTCGGCGTAGTTGGCGATTTTGCGTCGGGCCGTACCTTGACAACCTGATCGTGACAACCGGCGCAGGCGCGATGAAAAGCCTGCTGGTTCGTAAGCGTGATTATCGCCGTTGAATTCTCGCTTTTGATCTCAGGTATCTGCGGCCACACTACGGGCTTTTCCTCTTTGCGCGCATGACAACTTCGGCACGGGGTCACTTTTGTGCCCGGCTCCTTCGTGAACAGTTCCGCCGTCAGCGTGGTCGTCCGATTCGGAGGGTACGCAGTTTGATGCGGGGCTGACTTTTTGGCTTCAGCTTCTGGCTGTTCGACGTGGTGACATTCAATACAATGAACAGGTCGCGTGCCCTCGATATTGTAGTTCTTAGTAATGTGACTTGAATGGCTGAAGCTGACTTTGCCTAAGACAGCTTTTTCGGAAAGCACAATCGTGTCCGGGAGCGTTGCGGTTTGTGATGCTGTCACTCGCTCGGTCGATTGTGTCGGCACGGAAAGCATAGTTAGGACCAGGACTACTAGAATGACACTGAAAGTCAGCGCTTTTGTGTGTATAGGCTTTCCAGTCATAGCTCACCTTCTGTCTGAGGTTGTCACAAAACAAGGGGACGAGTACGAGGGAATTCAGATATCCTGAGGGGCTTCGAAAAAGGTAGCACATCAACTTCCCGTTGCGCTAGATCCGTACCCTGAACGGACCTGCTGAGCCTCTCACGCATATTCTTGCGAGATGGGTAGCAAGACCTGGTCGCGAGATGGACCGACACGCAATCGCCCAGGCTGTTGACCCTCGTCTCATCAAGTTCGATCGCGCCCGTACTTATACGCGTTCGCGTGACTCGATCAAAACCTTGACACAGCGTCTGCAAAGGAATAGGGTAAGACACCTCACGGGCTCCCTTACTACAATCACTGGCTCCCTTGCCGGCATCACTGGATGCTTGTATCTCAGCCTCGTCACCTAAATGCTTCTTCAAGGGGGAACCTCAATGCTATCTACTTTTCGGTCGAATAGGCGTACAGTACTATCCATCCTCTTACTCGTCATCGGACTCATTTCAGCCACGCTCGTATACAGAACGAGTGCAAACAATTCCAAAAGGAAACCGACACAAAGCAGGCGGGTACCGCTCACCGTGTTGCAATCGTCGGAGCCACTGATAAGGAGCGACTACGTCAGGAGAACCTTGCTCGCGCCGTCCAAAGATGGTCGGAGCTTATATGCGCTGGATGCCGTTACCGGCGAGTTAATCGTTCACGAAAGGAATGGAAAGCCACCACGGAAGGTTGCTGATTCACTCTTGAATGTCGAGGCTTTTGCGGTGGGCCATAAACATGAACTTTACCTGGCCCACTCGGATTCGACAGTGCGAATAGTAGGTTCCGACGGGCGTCGCCTTAACGCATTTCGCACCGTCTACCCGAGGTCGGTTGCGGTGCTTGGCAATGGCAATGTCGTTGTTGCTTCACCATTCAACGGGAAGAACCTGCATCTGTACAACGGTCAGGGCCTCTCGCTTGCCAGCTTCGGGGACATAAGGCCCTTTGACGCGAGTCAGACGGAAAACGAGTTTTTAAACCAGGGACGAGTGGTCGTGGGCCCGGGTGACCAAATCTACTATGTGTCGACGTATGCGCCTGAGCCTTATGTCCTGCGGTTCAGTTCTGAAGGCCAACTGCTGGGCGAGTTCCAGATCGAAGGCGAAGCCGTTGATCTTCAAACGGACTTAACCAGGGAATTCCTTAGCCGAAGAGGGTTCTGCAACGGAGGCTTTACGATCATAACTTCCGCCTCTGTTAATCCAGAGACAGGACATCTTTGGTTAGGGATGAATGGCATGTCTACTCAGGGAACGGTTTATGAGTACGATCAAACCGGGACCAAACTCCGCGAGTTTGCTTTGTTGCTTGACTCAAACAACAAACGAGAAAACGTCACACACGTGAGGGATATAGTGGTTAGCGGCGACTCGTTGTCTGTTCTAACGTGGGGTGGTACTTTCGGGTTTAAGCTCAGCGAAGTTTTGATCGTCGACGCCTGGAAAGTTCCCACAAAGACTTCAAAAAACACAAAGCCAACCAGGGGTGCGTGGGCCAATCCCTTCGCCGGAATAACTAAGTTTTGGGAGCCGGCGCCGGTTATTCGACCAGGCATTCCACAACCAGTACAGGGATCCTGCCCCATCGCACAGGTCTTTACGTGTACAGCTAACTGCCCTACGGGCACCCAGCCAAACCCAGCGGATTGCGGAGCACAGATCGGGGCAGTTTTTGGCACAGGTCAATCAAAACGAGTGACCCAGAGCACTTGTATGGCCCAGACAGTAAATTCAACGCCAGGCGCCGAAAATCCCGGAGGCTGCTCTCAAAGTATCAACTGGTGCGATACTAATAGCGGTGTCACCGGGACGCACACCGTGACCGTCAATTGCACAGCGGTGCCGACGCCGACTCCGACTCCAGAACCAACTCCGACTCCTGGTGGTGGCGGGGGATGCCCAAACGGAACTCCTGAAGAGTGCCATCTTCTCGGCTGCTATGAGTGCACTTGTTTTGAGGGGCTTTGTTCATACGCGACTCCGATTCTAATCGACGTGAGTGGAAACGGATTCGACTTAACCAACACTGCGGGCGGTGTCGACTTCGATTTGAATAACGACGGTGTTGCGCGCAGAGTTGCTTGGACAGCGATGGGTTCAGACGATGGCTGGCTGGCCCTCGATCGGAACGGCAACGGGCTAGTTGACCGCGGCATGGAGCTCTTTGGCGATGTCACGCCTCAGCCTTTGCCGCCTGCGGGAGTTCGGCAAAACGGATTTCTGGCGTTGGCTGAATTCGACAAACCCGCGAACGGTGGTAACGGTGACGCGATGATCGATCACAACGACGCGATCTTCTCATCGCTGCTGTTGTGGCAGGATAAAAACCACAATGGCATTTCTGAGGTGTCGGAACTGCATAAATTATTCGATCTAAATGTCCAGTCGATCTCGCTAGATTTCAAAGAGTCAAGACGAATCGATCGGTACGGAAATTCGTTCCGTTACAGAGCCAAGGTCACAGACAGCAACGGCGCGCAACTAGGACGCTGGGCTTGGGATGTGATCTTAGGTACGCAGTAAGTGTGGATCAATCCGTGTCACAAAGATCGCCCGCAATCCTGAGTGGTTTGCGGGCGATCTTGTGAAACAAGAGCGTGCGGCTATGTGGAAAAGGGAGCTACCGCTCTTCCTTGAAGGCCATGGCCAGAAGCTGAGAACTGGCAATTTGGATTGAAGCGTTATAAAGGTCCTCTGCGTGAGCCACCCTTCGTAAATAAATATCTAACAACTATTTGATAAGTCTCTAACGATTTCCGCGATCCAGTTCGGCTACGCTGTCTGCAACAGCGAAAACGCGCCGCCGCTCGCGCTTTCCTTACAGCTAAACGGAAGGGGGATATATAATCCCCCGACCGCGCATCCTTTGAGCGGGCACCTTGAGGGGCTTAACCGCTTCGTTGCAAGGTGCTCGTTTGATACATCAACAGGGGCGACGTGACCTTATGATGACTGGAAATGGATCTACTTAAGGAGCAAGCATTGAACACCCGACTCGCTGTTCTTGTACTCGTCGTCACGGTTGCACTGCTGCAAACAACCGTTCTGGCCCAAACAACGAACCCGCCTTATCTTAGTCAGATGCCCGCACCGTCGCGCGTCAAGGCGGAGATCAAAGGCTCGGACACGCTGGACACAGCGGCGCGGCAGGCCGCCGCGTTCTGGCATCTGATGTGGATCATTCGAGACCTCAACGGGCCGCGTGACGCATACCGACAAGTGACGCCCGACGCGCAGCGCCTCATCAACATGTATAGCAGTAACCTGATGTGGTACTCGCTGAAGGAGAACGCACCTCCTGCTGAGCAGACGCAAAGGTGGACCAGGCTGCGCGAGTTGTATGAGAACGATCCCGTATTCCTCGACGAAGTCTTGCAGCAACTCTTCTCCGAGGAGTTTCGCGCCGGTTACTACCGGGCAGTGAAGAAGCAACCGCCGCCGAGTCGATCCTCGAGCACGCAGCCGAGCGTTGTGGACAGCCGTCCGAGCACTGCTCCGGGCGAGTCCGCGCTCAACTTTCACGGTCTATACCGCGACAACGCCGACGATTCGGGTGGCGTGCATAGCTGGTTGCGCTTTTATGAGGACGGGACGGTGATCGGGGCGACGTCAACGGGCGCGAGCCCTGAGAAAGTCGCCGGCTGGTTGAAGAAGCCGTATGAGAACAGTGGCCGTTACACGCTTCAAGGCGCCGCGATAAGTTTCACACTGGCAAGTCCCGAACGAAAGCTTCCCTCGGGCAGTGTCATCGGGGGCAAGAAAACTTACACCGGGACGATAGGGAATAACTCACTCCGGATCGACTCGCTAAACGGCCAGCGTGTTGCTGTTAGATATGAGTTCTTACCATTGAGCAGCAAGAGTAATAGTCCGGCGGCGACGTCGCGCCCGTCTTTACCCGCTGCCGGCCGAGCGGAGGATTACTTTGCTCAGGGAGAAAAGTATTTCGGCGCACATGATCATGCGAGAGCAAACGAGGCTTATAAAAAGGCGATTGCCTTGAAGCCCTCGTTGTTGGGCGAAGTGGTAGATAGTTACTGGCTTAACGGTACATCGTACGAAGACAATGGTGACTACCAACTCGCGCTCTCTGCGTATAAGCACGGCCTGGCCCTGAAGCCGGATGCAGTGCGTCTGCACGTGTCGCTTGGTTATTTGTATTTAACGCATCTCAAGCAATACGGTGAGGCAGTGGCCGCATTCGAGCAGGCGATCCGTGTGAAACCGGACGCTCAGGACGTTAAATCTCCGCATCTTTCTGCCGATGCCCACCTCGGTCTGGGAAAAAGCTATCTCGCAAGGGGCAGGAAAGAAAACGCGCGAGGAGTTTACAGAACGCTCCTCTCACTCGATAAGGCAAAGGCCCAGTCGCTCCTCGAAGAGATAAATAGAACCACCACTTCTCCGGCAACGAACAAGCGAGGCAATCCTGCGAGCCGATCTAACCACGAGCAGTGATCAGAACGATTATTGACGACGGTCGTGAGTTTTGCGACACGAAATCCTGTTTGGATCTTCGCGAAAGGAGATCCACGATGGTCAATTACCTGGATTCCGGGGAGATCGAGCAATTACTGCAATCGGGGCGCGTGGGGCGACTTGGTTGCGTGGTCAACGGCGACCCTTATGTCGTTCCCATTAATTACGAATTTAGAGGTGGCGCTATCTACGGCCATTCGCTACCGGGATTGAAAATTTCGGCACTCAGAGAGAACCCGCGAGCATGCCTCCAGGTGGATCAGGTCGAAAGCGATCTCCGTTGGCGAAGCGCGTTGGCTTTCGGCAATTTTGAGGAGTTAACAGACGACGCTCAGCGACAGGACGCACTCACGCGCTTGATGGCAAAGTATCCAATGATGACGCCGGTGGAGTGGAACGTGGTCCACGATGCGGATACTCAGGACATTATAGTGTTCAGGATTAACATCGATCGTATGACAGGCGTTGCCGGGAGTTAGCCCTGAAATCTAAATCGAAACTGCTGTGGCTGTTGTCTGCTGGAGGACTGGCCGGCTTGTATGCGTTTGTCATTCGACCGTGGCATCTCCGTTGGGGCGCAACAGACGCTGAAGTCGAGATGACTCTGCCGTGTGATGAATTAGTCGAGCATCCAAAACTCGATGCGACACACGCAATCACTATCGACGCTCCTGTTTCAAGAGTTTGGCCGTGGCTGGTGCAGATAGGTCAGACGCGTGGCGGATTTTACAGTTATTCGTGGCTGGAGAATCTTGTCGGTTGTCACATGCACAACGCCGATCGAATTCATCCCGAGTGGCAGGACCTGAAAGTCGGAGACGAAGTTTGGTTGCATCCGAAAGCTCCTCCTCTGCGCGTGCTGGCAACGGAGGCCGAAAAATACATCGCGCTCGAGAAGTGCTGGACGTTTTATCTAAAGCCGATCGATGAAAATCGCACACGCCTCATCATTCGCGGGCGCGGCGACTACTATCCGGACTTCAGGAACGCGTTGCTGAATTTCATTTATTTCCGTCTCATCTTTGAACCCGCGCACTTCATCATGGAGCGCAAAATGATGCTGGGTATCAAAGAACGTGCTGAAGGCACGACAAACGGAAATGAGTGAACGCTTATCGCTGGATAGTTTTTGGCATTCAGCTCCGAGCGCGGACACGGTCTTCAGTTCGGCGCTGATAGCGAATCTGCCGGACGTCGCCAAACGGTATCTCACTCACACCATCGCACCAGGGACGCTGCTTGCACGAGCAGTTCGTTTGCGCATGCATGGTGAAATCAAATTAAAAGCGTGGGCGCCTTTCCAGGCCGAAGAGGTGATTCGCTCGGATCGCGGGTTAATCTGGCAGGCGGCGGTGCGTATGAAGGGCTTGCCGGTAAGAGGCTACGATCGTTATGTGGACGGTGCCGGCGAGATGCGTTGGAAGCTGCTTGGAATCGTTCCCGTCGTAAAAGCTTCGGGTGCTGATGTAACAAGGTCGGCGGCGGGCAGGTTTGCCGCTGAAAGTATTTGGCTGCCTTCGCTACTTGTATCACCGGATGTGAGTTGGGCCGCCGGTGATTCGAACGTTGCGCGCGTGGCTTTGAACGTTGGTGGTCAGGTTGCTGAGATGGACTTTGTTATAGAGGAAAGCGGTCGCTTGCGAAGCATGAGTATGCAGCGCTGGGGAAATCCAGAGGGCGGAGAGTTTCATTGGGCCAGTTTTGGAGCGATCGTTGAGGATGAAGCGACGTTCAGTGGTTACACGATTCCGACCAGGTTGCGTATCGGTTGGTTTTTCGGAAGCGAGCGATTCGAACGTGAGGGCGAGTTTTTCAGGTGCACGATTGATGATGTAGCGTTCCGGTGATTGACCTGGAGCGTACTGTAATGGCGCGGTTTAGTTTTGATTGGGCCAAACGCCGAAGGCGTTCGCTAATTTCAGCCCAGCGGTTGGAGCGCGACAACTCTGGGAACAGAAGATAAAAGATTTTTAGTTTGATTGGACCAACGCCGAAGGCGTTCGCTAATTTCAGCCCAGCGGTTGGAGCGCAGCGACAACCCTGGGAACAGAAGATAAAAAATAATTAGTGAACCCTGAAAGGGGTTCGCCAACTGCCGAACCCTTTCACGGTTTGCATCGCAATTTTGAATTACGTCCCAGGGTTCTCGCTTCGCTCGAACCCTGGGCTGGAATTGGCGAACGCCTTCGGCGTTGAATCGTGGACTGACGTAAGCGAATGCCTTGGCGTTGAACGTTGGGCGTAATTCAACTGATGCAAAGCCGTAGCTCAGCGATAATCTTCACTGTCGATACAACATCCGTAACCGAGGTTGCATTGGTAATACAGCGGCTTTCCTAAAAGTGTCGCGCTGGGGATTTCGTCCTTGCAGTTGCGACATACCAGATGCTGGACTGGATTCACCCGAATCACAGCAACATCCTTGAGCGACAGTATGCCTTCCACCATTCTCCGCCCATGCGACTCGATGCCTTGTTGAAGGAACTCGTACATGCCGTAGTCACCACCGCAATTCGGGCATTTTGTACCGTTGAAAAAGCCGCTCACGTCGATGTCGAGGTCATTCTTGATTCGCGCGATCTCTTGATCTGAAATCACCTGCAGTTGAGCTTTTTCACGGCGTTCGGATGTCCAGTACTGGTCCATGATCGCCGCCTGGACCGCAGGGGTAACATAGAACGTCGCTACTCTCTTTTCCTGTATGGCAGCCATTATTGCGGCAATAACAACCGAGTCGTCACCAGAGACGATCGCCTTGCCCTGTTGCACTACTTTCGCGATTGCAGAAATATCAACGCTATGATTGCCGTGGCCATGGGCCATTGATGAGTTTTCCATTGGATTTGTTCCTCTCAGTTAGTGAAGGTTTGAGTCTTGAGTTGTGAAAATGAATCGAAGTAAACGTTCTGAGTTCCCCTCCTGAAACATACGCGTAAGCGGACGACAAAAGGGTTCTGTCGTGAGGAATAAATTTCAAATGAGTCCAGTCACTTCACTTTCGGACAGTCGGGGGCTTCGATCTCACGAAACACTACGCCGCGGTCCGTTTGTGGAAGCCGCACGATGTCTATTGGCGCAGTGATGACGGTAAAGTGGCCCAACCCGGGGCATTTCGAATTGTCTATGCTCCGAACGACTACCTCGAGCCGCGGATATTGTTCGTGGAGATATGCCTTCTCGATGATGATCCGATAGCCCGAGCTCGGCCGCCAGCCCATCGCCGCAACAACCAGCATCTCACGTGCGAAATCGATTTCGGGCAAAGGCGGCTCGGGAGGCCTGTTGATACGACTCCACACCTGTACCCACGTGTCGCGATCGCGCACTACCAGCCTCGTTTGGTCCATAACAAACCCTGTCGTTATAGCGGTTCGATGGCCGGAAATCGTAGGAGCCAGTGGCGTAACGGGCACCTCCTTGCTCGTTTCGCTTCTGGTGGTCTGAAGAATGTCAAGACTGGGATTGACGATTACCAGGAGAGCACAAAGAGAAAGTAGAGCGTGGTTCATATTCTTGTTACCTCGTCTTATTGAACGTTGTATTATGAACCTGGTTGCGTTGATAGTTCTAACTATTGTTCGCGCTGCTCGCGCAACTCAAACCAGCTCCCATCAGGAAACATATGAATCCCCCGCCTAATCCCGCACCTTTCGTCTCAGCGCATTTCCGAGCCCGCGTTGTGAAGATCTTACTGATCGCCGGCGCGGTCGCCACTGGTATTTCTTCAGCGGCTGAAGCCATTTCACTCGCATTTCCACTAACCGACGATCAAGAGGTTGGCGACAATCCGATCGGCATCGCTCTTGTTCTCATAATATTTTTACTCGCACTTGTCGAACTGGCTATTTACAGTGCGACAGTGGTCTTCTTCCTCATGTGGCTTTACCGGGCCCATGACAATCTGCGCGCATTTAATCCTTGGGTTCGCACTGACCATTCACGAGGCTGGGCCATCGGCAGCTTTTTCGTTCCGTTTGTAAATCTAGTCATCCCTTATCGTGCCGTTAAGGAGGTGTGGCAAAAGAGCGGGCCACCCGATGAGGCGTTTCTGGCCGAGCCTGGTCCTCCCGCATTCTTTCCCGCCTGGTGGGTTTTCTGGCTGTTCGCATCGATTACCAGCAACATCTCCATGCGGCTCGCCTTCAACGAGAACGTCCCGGAGAGTACCGCCACTATAGTTTCTATAGTTGCGGGCGTGCTGTTCATCGTGGCGGCCGTGTTCGCGTATTTAGTTGTTGATGCGATTGATAAGAGACAGGAAGAAACCAGCGAAAAGTTAAGACTCGGAAAACTCTCAGGCCCGCCACCGCCCCCAACCAATCTCTCAATGTCGGGCATAGCCGTGGCGACGCCTGTGTCCGAGTAAGTCTAAAATTACCCGCGTGGTGATGAATGACAAACCGATAGCCCTGGATGCGTATGAAATACTGGCGGAGTCGTACGCAGCCGTCGTTGATACTAAACCGCACAACGCATATTACGAACGCCCTGCCACTCTATCGCTGTTGCCGGACGTGAAAGGGAAACGAGTTCTGGATGCTGCGTGTGGTCCAGGTGTGTACTCCGAGTGGCTGGTTTCGCATGGTGCGGAAGTGGTGGCCGTCGATGCAAGTCCGAAGATGCTTGAGTTGACAAGGAAACGAGTGGGCGACGCTGTCGAAATTCGGCAGGCAGACTTGCGTAAGCCGCTAACGTTTCTGGATAGCGAGTCGTTCGACGTCGTGTTGAGTTCTCTGACGATGGCGTACATCGACGACTGGCGTAACCCGCTCGAAGAGTTTTACCGTGTGTTGCGCCCGGCGGGATACTTTGTTCTTTCAGTCCCGCACCCGTTATTCGATTACCTCTACTACAAAACGAAAAATTATTTTCAAACGGAGTTGGTTAACGCCGAGTGGCACGGATTCCCAGGAATTAAAGTGCAGATGCCGAGCTTCCGCCGTTCGCTCGAAGCAACGCTAAATCCAGTGATTGAAGCAGGGTTCCGGCTGGAGAAGATTCTCGAACCCAAACCGACAGAAGAGTTTAAAGCAGCAGAACCGGAGGACTATGAGGATTTGATGCAGCAGCCAAGTTTCTTATGCCTTCGTGCCCGCAAGTGAGACCTGAAAATTTCATGTGATGTTCTTCGATTATCGACCACTTCAAGTTGTACGGGGTCGAAGGCGGTTGTGTTACGCCGCAAATGAGGGCCCATAATTTGAATTGATACGAAGGAGATCATCATGAAACGTTCATTCACTATCACTAGCTTCATCCTCGTTTTTGCCATGCTGCTGGTAACGATTCCAGCCAGCGCAACTGAGCGTCCATTTGCCTCCAATGGAAATGGCATCGCAGCATTCATCACAGATGGCGCCGGCAATGTCGTCGGTGCGAACCTGACGTTAGGCGGTAACGGAACCCACCTCGGATTGTTCACCGGCACGGGCAAGATCCAGTTTGTGCCTGACGCTAACGATCCGAACATCGTGTACGTGCCCGGCGAAGTCACTTATGTAGCTTCAAACGGCGATCGTCTGCCGACAATTATCGAGAACGGCCGGATGGACCTTCGCACCGGAATCGCCACGGGCGACATGGTGTTCCAGAGCGGCACTGGTCGTTTCGAAAATGTAAGTGGAAAAGCGGCAATCGTAGTCGTGCAAAACTTCGTGACCGGCGCCTACGAGTTCACGATGGTGGGAAGTATCAACTACTAGCTCTTAGCCTGCGTAGCAGGCGTAAGCATAAAGCCTGGGCGCAATAACCGCGTTCAGCCTGCGAAGCAGGCGCAAGCATAAAGCCTGGGGCGCGAGCCCCAGGTTTAATGCCGAATAACAGAGCAGAGCCCGCAACGGCGGGCGAAAGCCTGAAAAACGTCACCGCTGTCGCCCGTTTCACGGGCTTGGCCTAAACCTTGTGATCTGATCCTGGGGCTTACGCCCCAGGCTTTATGCTTGCGCCTGCTTCGCAGGCTGAACGCGGTTATTGCGCCCAGGCTTTATGCTTGCGCCTGCTTCGCAGGCTGAACGCGGTTATTGCACCCAGGCTTTATGCTTGCGCCTGCTGCGCAGGCTCAAACGCAGTTATTGCGAGCCGGTCTTCTCTTCAACTGCCTTGAAGCCCGTGCCGTTGATAACTTCACGAAGCTTGGCTTCCGTCACCTTCGCGTCGTCGTATTCGACGACTACTTCTTTCTGCTGCAAACTGACTTCGACCTTCTCCACACCTTCAGTCGCTTTCAAGGCTTTCTCCACCGACCCCGAGCACTTCGCGCACTTCATTCCCTCGACGCGAATGGTCGACTTCTTAGTGGCTGCTGACACGACAATCGACGTGAGAGCAATAACGAGCGACGCTGCGATGGCAAACACCAATGATTTACTTTTCATTTCTTTTCTCCAAGAGGATGGATTTCTGACTTACTTGAGCAACGGTTTTATCTTTTGCTCAAACTCTTCTGGTAACAGGATGCCCTCGATAATATCCCGAACTCTGCCGTCAGCACCAATCACGATCGTCGCCGGCAGTATTTCGCTCGACGTAAAGTTCAACATCGTCTGTTTGGTACCCAGTGCGACAGGATAATTTACCTTTGCTCCGCGAACGAAACGACGCACTGTGGCGAGCTTCTGCGGAGGATACGTTATGCCGATCACTTGCAAGCCTCGACTCCGATACTCGCGCTGGAACCGGATCAAGTCGGGAATTTCCACTCGACACGGTGGACACCACGTGGCCCAAAAGTTAATCAGAACAACCTTCCCTCGGTAGTCGCTAAGACGAACGTGACGTCCGTTGATGTCCTTCAGCGTCAACTCCGCAGGCTGCGCATCCTGCGCGCGAATCACCGTCGACGCAAACAGAATCAGCGCCGCAAGAAGTATGGTCTTGCGCGTCAAAACAGATACCTCACGCCTAAAAGGATGTTTCTGTCCGTACGCAATGCCAAAGGTCCCGTGTTACGCACAACTGGAAACTGAAAACTTCCTTCAACTACGAAGCGTGGATGTGCTGCGTATTGAAGCCCGGGAGCAAGGTAGTATTCAGTTGCTCCGCTGCCTTCGACTCTCGCTCCATCAAGCCGACCATCAGCACGATGAACAAAAGTCGTTTCAAGAATCAGAAACAACTCACCACCGGGTTTCTGTGCGTCGCGAGGTATCACAAACTCGATGTCCGTGTTCACGCGTTGTTCGTGGCCCATGCGAAAACCTTCGCGCTCAGTGCGAAAGATCGCTTCGGCGTTCCCGCCGAAAATGAATCGACCTCCTGCCTGCGAGAATGCGACGTCGATATGCGGACTCAGCCCGCCATTAATCGGAGTAAGCTGCTGTCGCACGAATGCAGGCACGTTGATTTTTGCCTGGCTGGGCGCTGTCTTCTTGCCAGTTGGCAGTTCGAGCCCAAGACGAAAAGCCGCTTGCCTATCGCCGTACGTCTCCACCTGTCGGAAGAAGCGATACTTGGCCCAGGCAGTTACATTTCCAAGTCCAAGTCCCGAACCGGAGCTTGCGCCGTCTTCATACTCCGTGCGTGAGAATGGCGCTTCGATTTCGACTTGAAGTCGAGGAGTTGGAGTGTACGAAACGCTCAGGTCAAAGATCTGTCGATGGACTTCGAGTGTGCCGAGAGTCTGTTTGACGAAGTAGAACCGTGGCGTAACGGCGCCTCCTTTGTACACTGTCAGTCCCGGCGAGGTTACGCGGATCGGAGCTAGTGGCGCAGTGTTGGACGCAGATCGTTCAGTGAAGCTTACCTTTTCAAATAACGGCGAAAAGGTACTCGCGGTTTTCGGCGCTGAAGGGTAAACCGCTTCGTGTGCTGTTGGTCCAGTGCCAACGGTTTTCCAGTCACCGCTAAGTTCGATCGTGTCTCCGCTCTTTGTTCCAGCTAACACCTGATCGACGTTTGGACCAGCGAGTGCGATTCGTTGTTCCGACCCTGGTAAGACGATGACCCAACCTTTGTCATCTTTCGCCAGCGTTCCCGCGACCGTTATGTCTGCCGTGCTGAGTGTGTAACCGGCCTTCTTCAAGCTTGCCTTCAGCGCTGCGAAAGAGACGGGCTTGTCAGGTTTGGGAGTAAAAACTCCCAAACCTTTCTTGAAGTCTGTTACTTCGATCTCTTTGAGTTTCGGTGCGAAGTCTAGACGGCTCACGGCCTTCTGAATGTTGTACACTCAATTGCCGCACAAGTAGCCTGCGATGTGCATTTCTACTCGCTTGACCTGGGCCACCGAATTCGCTGCGCTTCCGAACAACAGCACCAGACCAAGTAGCGCGAGTGAAGTAATGCGTCTCATCTGTTTCTGACGATCCGTTATGAGCACCAGAGCCCGCTCGCAAGCGTTGACTGGCTGATCGGGTTGCACTTGCCCGGGCCGGGTTTGCCCGTCGTGCCGCACGCGCGACAGATCCAGTGTTGGCCTTGCTCGTCGACGAACACATCGCGGCACGGCTGCGAAGAAAATTGTGTCCAGCAACCTGAAAACGTCCAATTTGCTACCGGCGCGGCCGACGCATTTTTCACAACACCAGGCGCCGCAGGTTGTGCCAAGCTCGACGCGAAGAAACAAGTGAAGAGAACGAGGGCAACTACTGAGATTTGAATTCTACGCAAAGTCATCTGACGCATCTCCTTTTCGTCAACATTGAAGAAGCAGGCGTCTGTTAACACCTGCTCTAAAAGTAACGGGAGGTGATCACGAACGTTCAGCTACCGAACCGGTGTCGGCTCGTCTGGGCACGCATGACGGGCTGAATGTCGGGAGTGCGGTCGAGTATCTCTCAAACGAGTGACGAAAACAATATCGGCTTCGGGTTAGGACGACTGAGTTCGCAGGCCTTAGCGGCGTCGCTTCATACTGTACGTCGTGAACTCGAGCGGCTCGCGCACAGTGCTGTTGCGGTAGAGCTCCAACAGCGCCTTACGACGATCGACCTCTTTATCATCAACGTTCGCCGCGATGAGCTGTCGCAGATCCGCTACGACCTGATCTCTCGTCTCATTCTTCAGCACCAGCAGCGTCAAACCCGTGAACGGGAACCGCTCAAAGTTCTCGAGCAGAAACTCGCGCAACGCCGGACTACGCCGCAGATGAAACATGATGATCCGGTCGATCCCGCGAACCGGATACTCCGGAAACGCCGCTGAGTGCATCAGCGCCGAGGCGAAGTTGTTGAGGATCAGCTCTGCCATCGCCTTGATCTCATCCGACGAGACCTCATCGCCAGGATGCCACTCCGCGCCGTCGTAAAAGTAAGGTCGTAACTTCGGATGCTCGACGAAGTACCGCAGATGATCTGACGTTTGCGTGACAGCACGCTGGATCAGCAACAGGTCAGGCTGCTTCTGCGCGATTTCCAACTGCCGCATCGCAGTATCGATCTGATCCTTCGCGATTCGAAGCTGTTGCCGGAAAACAGAAAAGTTCAGCAAGCCCACCAGCACAAGCAGCAGGGTGCCCAGGATACCAAGCATGCCGATCAGCGTCTCGACCACCATTCGTCTATGTATGTCCTACCTTCATAGTCGTGCAATCCTACTCAAAAAAGCGGAGACGCCCAACTATCGGACATTTGCGATCAATGCAGCTCGAGGTTCTGAATGGCTGCGTCGTCTTTGAGAATTGCTTTGAATCGATTGAGGCTTGCGTGTGGTGTCGCTTGCTCCGCGAACACGTGGTTGAGTTGAGTAACCGCCGGTAGCCAATCCGCGCTCATTCGGATCACGAACATGTTGCCACCGGTTAACTGATACGTTTTGCCGGCGATGGTTATGGTTGACTCGACTGCGTTGTGAAGGATTTCGAGTTTTCGTTCGGAAGTGTTTTCTTCGAAAGACCCCCCGGCATTCGGCAGCGTCCAGATGGCAACGTAGCTTTGCACCGGATCGTCGCTCCAGCGGCCGCCGCTGCCCGAACCGGCAACTGCTCCAGCCGGATAAAAGATCAGCGCGTGATATACGGAAACGATGACCGGCCCGCTGGTGGTTGTGCGTTGTCCTGCCGTCCAAACGACGAGCGCGCGGTTGCCTTTGCAGCCGTGCAGTGTACTACCGGCATTCACCGTTATCCCGGGCCGATTTTGCCAATCACCATACGTGTCGCGTATGCGTTTCTGATGTGCGGCAATTTCATCGCTCCGCGCCTCTGCGGCGGCTATGAGCTCCCTGTGAATAATCTTCAGAATTGCGTCGACTTGCGGGGGATTGGGTCCGTTGTAATTCCAGTGCACAAAGTCACGGCCGTCGTGAAAGATGAAAACCGAATGCCGATGTCCTTGTACGGGTTTGAGGACAGCCGGCGTGGACGGAACTCTGAGCTCAGCTAGCAGCTGTTTGATTTTTGCGAGAAGCGCGTCGTCGAGTTTCGCTACCTCCGCGCCTTGCACCGACCAGTTGGGAACGATGCGCCCGGTATATGCATCGCCATTCTTGTTGAGAATAGTTTGCTGATAGTAACCGGGAT
>DASTQB010000172.1:0-14491 GCA_035761985.1 Pyrinomonadaceae bacterium | reverse complement strand
CCGACAACGGCAAACCGATCAAGGAGTCGATGTACGTCGATCTTCCGCAGGTCGTCGAGAACTTCGAGTACTTCGCGGGCTGGGCCACGAAGATCGAGGGCGAGACGATTCCAGTGCCCGGCAAGATGTTCAACTACACGTTGCGCGAGCCGATCGGCGTCTGTGGTCAGATCATTCCGTGGAACTTTCCGCTCCTGATGGCTGCGTGGAAACTCGCTCCGGCACTCGCAGCGGGCAACACGGTCGTTCTCAAACCTGCGGAGCAAACACCCGTTGGCGCGATGGAGCTGGCGAAGTTGATCCAGGAAGCTGGGTTTCCTGAAGGCGTGGTCAATATTGTTCCCGGTTACGGTGAAACTGCGGGCGCGGCGCTCGCGTCGCATCCGGGCATCGACAAGATCGCGTTCACCGGATCGACGGAAGTTGGAAAAATAATCGCCAAGTCTGCTGCCGACAACCTGACGAAAGTGTCGCTCGAGTTAGGCGGCAAAGCGCCGAACATCGTGTTCGCTGATTCCGATCTCGACCAGGCAGTCGCGGGCGCGATGATGGGAATCTTCTACAACCAGGGCCAGGTGTGTTGTGCGGGTTCGAGGTTGTTTGTTGAAGAGTCAGTGAAAGACGATTTTCTCGGGAAGCTTTCGGAGCGAGCAGGAAAGATCGCTGTCGGCGATCCGATGGACAAGACGACGCAGATGGGGCCGCAGGTTTCCGAAGAGCAACTCAACCGGATCAAAGGCTACGTCGACGTTGCGCGTGAAGAAGGCGCGACCGTTGTCGCCGGTGGTCAGCCGCCACAACTCGAAGGCGCGTTCCAAAAAGGTTACTTCTTCACGCCGACGATCTTTGCCGAAGTAAAAAACAGCATGCGCGTGGCGCAGGAAGAGATCTTTGGGCCAGTTGTTTCGGTGATTAGCTTCAAGGATGAAGACGACCTGATCAAACAGGCAAACGACACCATCTACGGATTGTCAGCGGGAATCTGGACACGCGACATCACGCGCGCGCACCGGTTTGCGAAAGAGATCAAGGCGGGTGTTGTTTGGATCAATACTTTCAACATGTTCAATGCCGCGTCTCCCTTTGGTGGTTATAAGCAGTCGGGGTACGGGCGCGAGATGGGCAGGCATGCGCTCGACCTCTACACGCAGGTGAAGAGCGTGTGGGTCGACCTGTCAGGCCGGCCGATTGGCTGGTTCGGGAAATAGGGGCCCGGCAAGAAAATGCAATAGGTCCTATAGGTCCTATATGACCTATAGGACCTATGTTATGATTTCGGCCTCTCCCGAGATGACAACAACATTAAAGGAGAAGCCAATGCTGGTATTGAAAAAGGCCGCTGCTTTCGCTGTTCTGATCGGTGGGCTCCTGTTACTCACCGCCTGCCCCAGCCAAACAAACATCGCCAAGATAAACGCCGATCCCGATCGTTATCGTGGTAAAGAGATTGGCATCGCCGGAACCGTCACCAACAGTTACGGCGCAATGGGCACCGGAGCTTACGAGATCGACGACGGCACCGGACGTATCTGGGTGGCGACAACCCGCGGAGTTCCTTCGAGAGGAGCACGAGTCGGAGCGAAGGGTTACATCCATAACGGCTTTAACTTCGCCGGCCGCAGCTTTGGAACTGTGATGGAGGAGACTGACCGGCGCACGCGAGGAAGATGATACCGGTCGTGTAATCCGTGGCTCGCGAGATCGTTAATCATCTGGAGCTGGAGTTCGGCAGTCTGATCCATAGTTTGAAGGAACTGGTCAGTTTCGTTCCGCCGGATCGGCTGTACCGAACTCCACCTGCTGTCAGTGTTGGCGAGAGCATTCTGCGGAGTGCGGCGGCTGTCGAGCAGACGTGCGGCGGGCTGACAGCGAATCTCTGGGACGATCCGTTTGAGTGGACGTTGCCCGAGACGCTTTCAAACGCGGATCGAATTAACGAGTACCTGGCGGAAGTCGAGACTGCATTGAACCGCGCCTTCAACGCAATTGTCGATGACGACGCGTTGAGTAAGCTGGTTTCAGTTCCATCAGGCGAGCCGGTGCGTTTGGTAAGTTTGCTGCTCGAAACGCTTGTCACCGCCGCGGATCACCGCGGCCGCGCGGTGGCCACCATCAAGACCCTGAAATAGGGCGGCGCTCAAATAGTTTTCCTGTAAACACAGTGCAGGGTTTATTATCTAGCCCGACTTAGCAGCCCGTTTGGCGAGGAACAATCCCCATGTTTTGTCCGCAATGCGGTCAGCAACAAGTTACCGGAGTAATTAGATTCTGCTCTCGTTGCGGTTTCCCGCTGGATGGCGTCATTCAGTTGCTGGCGAGTGGCGGCATGGTTCCCGCCTATCGCTCGCCCGACGAGCCCGTGCCGATTTCTCCACGGCGCCGCGGCGTCAAGCAGGGTGGTGTCTTACTCCTTTCCGGCATCTTGATCGTATCCATCCTGGGGATGTTTGCGAGCTTTTCGAATTCAACCTTCCTCGAGATTCTCGCGGCACTGGCCGCCATCATCTGTTTTGTCGGCGGGCCGCTCAGAATGTTGTACGCGGGCATTTTTGAAGAAGGCGCGCCGAAACCCATAAGGGCATACGGGCCGCCCATACCGATGCACGTTCCGCAACAACAGTTTGCACCACACGTTCAGGCGCCGGCGTTATCACCACCACCACCACAGCGCATCCCGACCTGGCGATCGCGGCCCAACACCGCCGAGCTGGTCAATCCGCCCAGCGTCACCGAAAACACGACTCGCTTGCTGGACAAAGAAGATCGCAACGAACGATAGAGAAGCTCTACTTGCCGCTGCCGCTAGCCGAACGATTAAAAGAGACAATTCAACGTGAAGGTCCTGTCACGTTCCATGACTGGATGAAGGCGGCGCTTTACGATCCGGCTGGCGGTTACTACCGCAGAGCGGATCTGCAACGCTGGGGCAGGGAAGGCGACTATCGTACGAGTCCGGAGCGCAGCGAGCTTTTTGCTGCGACGTTCGCGCGTTATTTCGCAACGCTTTACCAGGATTCGCAAGAGCCGGAAGGCTGGACCATCGTCGAGTGTGGTGCAGGCGATGGGACGTTTGCGGCCGGCGTTCTTCACAGCCTTTCCGATCGATTTCCCGATGTCTTTGCGGCGACGCGATATTTCGTTTATGACGTGAGTGATGATGCGCTGCACCGAGCGCGTGAAACGCTCGCGGGCTTCGGAGATCGCGTTGAGTTCTATTCTGATTTCGAGCTGCTGCCCGCCGTGCGCGGCGTGTTTTTCTCAAACGAGCTGCTCGATGCATTTCCCGTTCACCGCGTGACGAACGGTCCCGAAGGCCTGTCCGAGCTGTACGTGACCGTGACGTCTGCGGGCGACTTTGCATGGGCGCCTGGTCAACTATCGACGCCCCGCCTGGCTGAGTTTATTCACGAGTATTCGCTCGAACTTGCTCCTGGTCAGATCATCGAAATCAACCTCGAGATCGATGACTGGTTTTCACGACTTCAATCAAAAATCCGCGGCGGTTTTGTGGTCACAGTCGATTACGGCGCTGAATCTGACGATCTCTACAATCCAACGCTCCGTCCGGAAGGCACGTTGAGAGCGTTCGCACAGCACGGCTTCGTCGACGACCTGTTGGCCCAACCCGGCGATCACGACCTCACCGCCAGCGTCAACTGGACCCACGTGAAGCGCGCGGGTGAACGCCACGGATTTGAACTAATCCATTTTGAATCTCAGGACAAGTTTCTCCTCCGTGCCGGACTGGTGGAAGAGCTCGAGCACCGGTTGTCGCGAATGACGATGGAGTCGGACAAGCTGGCTTTGACAACCGGCGCGCGAGAGATGATCCTGCCCACGGGAATGGCTTCGAGTTTTCAGGTTCTTGTTCAGAAGCGAGTGGAGGTTGCCGATGTCCCGTGACTTTAAGCTGGTAGACGTTTCACATACTGTCGAACATGAAATGATCACCTACAAAGGTCTTCCGGGTCCGGTGATTACCGACTATCTCACGCGCGAGCAATCCAAAACCCGCTATGCCGAAGGCACGGAGTTTCACATCGGCAAGATCGAGATGGTGGCAAACACCGGAACCTATCTCGACACGCCTTTTCACCGCTACGCACGCGGAAAGGATCTGGCCCACCTCGATCTCTACTCGATCGCGAACCTCGACGGCATTGTCGTGCGCTGTCTCGAAGCGACAGAGATAACTGAGCACGCGTTTGAAGGATTGGACGTGAAGGACAAAGCCGTGCTAATCCATACCGGCTGGGACAAGCACTGGCGCACTGACGAATACTCGAACGGCAACCACCCTTATCTCACCGAGAGCGCTGCCGCCTATCTCGCCAAGAACGCCGCAACTCTGGTGGGCATCGATTCCTTCAACATCGACGCCACTCGCGACGGAACCCGGCCGGCGCATACGGTCCTGCTCGGCCACGACATTCCCATCGTCGAGCACCTCTGCGGTCTCGCAGAGCTGCCCGACCGTGGTTTCAGATTCTTCGCGGTGCCGGTGAAAGTCCGGCAGTTTGGTACCTTTCCTGTACGTGCGTTCGGAATAATTTAGCCGCGGATGAACGCGGATGACCGCGGATCAGAACAGCTCAAATTTGATCGTCAGGTACTTCTTCGGGTTCTGGCGGAAGTCGTAGATCATCTTGACCCCTTCAGAAGATAGTTGGTTGACGTTCGTATAGAGTGCGTCGTCGGTGAGGAGTTTGCCGACTGTGCCTTCGCCGCGTTGGGCGGCGGCGACGAGGTTGTCGATGCGTTCGGCGGTGGTGTTGAAGCGCGCGATCGCGGCGCGTGCGTCGTTGTAGATTTGTTCGTCGCGAATCAGCCTGCCGAGCGTGCCGCGGCCGGCGTTGATCTCGGCGATCATCAGATTGATCTGGTCCACTGAGTTGTCCAGCCGGTTAGCCGTACGATTGATGCGGTTGTAAAACTCATCATCCGTGAGCAGCTTTCCAGCAGTGCCACGACCTGCGCGCAGGTCGTCGGCGATCCCTCTTAGTTGAACTGCGATCTCATTGGCATTGTTGTAGAGCGCGGGATCGTTGATGAATCTTCCGGCTGAGCCCCGGCCCGATCGGAGTTCCTTCATCACGTCTTCGGTTTCGCGGATCGTCGCGTTCAAGTTGTTGTAAAGGGCTTCGTCAGTGAAGAGCCTGCCGACCGTTCCTTCGCCGTCCTTCACTTCCTTGACGATGCCGCTGATCTCGTCTGACAACTTGCTGAGCCGCTGGGCCAGGTCGGTTCCCGACGTTGCGAAGTCGTTGACTGTGTTAGAGGACGATGACGGCAGGGTGTGGCCGTCTTTCACAGGTTGGCCCACGGCTGAACCCGGCGTGATGTTGATTAGCATCTCATTTCCGAGCAGGCTCGGCGAGCCTTGCTGGGCCTGTGAATCCGTGCGAATGCGTTCGTTCGCAGGGCGGCCGTCGATCGTTGAGTCGATAGTCAACTGCGCCTCAACGCGTGGTGCATTGGGAACAGGCGAAGGCTCGAGCAGGATGATTCGCTCCACTTTGCCTACACGCACACCGGCGAGCCGCACTTCCGAACCCTCGCGCAAACCGTTCGCATCAACGAAGTGAGCTTTCAGGTGCAGCTTGCGGCTGAACGGATTGATATCGCCGGACGCGTTGAGTATGAGAAAGATCAGCACGCCGATGGTCAGAAGCACAAAGAGACCGACTCGAACCTGGCTGAAACTCACACTCTTTTTCGATGCAGGCATAGTAGTTAATTAGAAGTCGAAATAAACCTGATTGCGATTTCAGATTAACGATTGCCGTTCGAATTAACTAAACCGGCAATTGGAAAATCGGAAATTCGCAAGTGACTTCCTTTTCCTTTCTTTAATGTCCTCGCAGAAACTTCTGAATGTACGGATCTTCCGCGCGCCGCAGCGCTTCGTCAGTGCCGCTGAAGATGATCTTGCCCTGGCGCATCATCATCACTTTGCTGTTCGTGAGACAAAGACGCTCGCCCTCGCGTTCGAAAACCACCTTGCCGTCTTCGTCAACCACGGCGTACTCGGAACAGATGTAATGCAGGTTGTTCATCTCGTGAGTCACGAAGATCGACGACACGTCTTCGAGATCGCGCAACTTCATCGCCAACTCACAGATCGTGCGTGCGGTCGGCGGATCGAGTCCGGCAGTCGGTTCGTCAAACAGAACGATCTTCGGATCTCCGATGAGCGCACGAGCGATCCCGACGCGACGACGCATACCGCCTGACAACTCGATCGGCATCTTGTCGATCGCGTCTTCGAGATTCACGAACCGCAACATGCGCCGCACTTCGGGCTCGACTTCGTCCTCAGGAACACCCTGTTCGTGCAGGCGATAGGCGACGTTGTCGTAGACCGATAGCGAGTCGAAGAGTGCGCCTTCCTGAAACACCATTCCGATCTTCTTACGAACGTGCATCATCCGCTCTTCGTTGTACTTCGTTATGTCTTCGCCATCGACCAGCACCTGCCCGCTGTCCGGCTTGAGCAACCCCAAGACGAGCTTGATGATCGTCGACTTTCCGCCGCCGGAGCCGCCCAGGATGATCTTCGTCTCGCCTTTCAGCACCTTGAAACTCAGGTTATCGAGCACGACGCGATCGTCAAACGCGAGCACGACGTCGCGAAACTCGATTGCAGGAATAGCGCGGTCGCGATCGTCAACTTCCTGAAAAGTCGACTCGGCAGCGTTCTCGCTAATTGTTGGAGCGGTGGTATGTATTCCGGCTGGCATTGTGATCTAAGTACTCTTCGAACGCTTAAGTAGCGGTGCCTAGAATAACCTGAAGCGCCTTGGCGAGAAAGTAATCGGCAATAATAACGATGATCGAGGCCATCACGACGGCGCGCGTGGTCGAGCGTCCGACGCCGACAGTTCCGCCTTCAGTGCTGAGTCCCTGCCGGCACGCAATGGTGCCTATGATGAGTGAAAAAACGATGGGCTTGACTATCCCGCCGATCAGGTCGTCGGTGGTGATAGCCTCACGCACTGACGAGATGAAGACGCTCGACGAAACCGAGTAGAGCGCGACTGCCGTTACCCAGCCGCCGAAAATTCCCAGCACGTCGGCGAGCACGGTCAACAAAGGCAAACTCACGAGCAGGGCGAACAAACGCGGCGCGACGAGTTTGCGGATTGGATCAGTGCCGAGCGCGCGCATGGCGTCGATCTGCTGTGAAACGACCATCGAGCCGAGTTCGGCGGAGATGGCAGAACCGACGCGTCCGGTAACCATGAGTGCACTCAAAACCGGGCCTAGTTCGCGCACAAGTGAGACGGCAACGAGGTATCCGGTCTGCGACTGCGCGCCGTAGGTTTTAAGTGTTGGGAAGGTCTGGACTGTCAGAACGCCGCCGGTGAAAAAGCCCGTGAGAATAATGATGGTTAAAGAACCGACACCAATGGCGTCCATCTGCGCGATGGTTTCGGGAATGTAGCGAGGTCGCTTGAAGATACCGCGAAAAGCCCGAGCGGCTAACAACGTTGTCTCTTGCAGCTCGAGCAGGACGCGCGTAGCGAAGTTCATCGAGAGCTAAT
Organism: Pyrinomonadaceae bacterium; assembly: GCA_035761985.1. Classification (GTDB taxonomy): domain Bacteria; phylum Acidobacteriota; class Blastocatellia; order Pyrinomonadales; family Pyrinomonadaceae; genus PSRF01. The sequence continues at coordinate 6,947 of DASTQB010000172.1, read as the reverse complement.
TAGATATGCGCGTTTAAAGAGCGGCTTATCATGCCACAAAAGAGCACAAAAACGCACCTTACACGATCAACTGGCGATTATTAACGTGCAATCCCGCGAGAATTGGCACGCAGGCGGAGGCGCCGGAGGGTGGCGAGTTGTTCTGGACGGAGCTCGCGCCGTATCTGGAGTTCGGTTTGAATTCTCATGCGGAGTTGCGCTGCCTGGGCGGCGGCGAGCTCGTTTACACGTTGTTCGACGAGGTTTTCGTCGACTGGATCTGCGTCGAGCGCCTGGTCGAGAGCGAGACGCGCCTGGCGCAGGCGCTGATTGGTGGCCTGCCGCTCGTCTTTGTTTTGGGCGAGGATCCTGCGGATCCGCTGGCGCTGTTCGGGCGAGAGGCGGAGTTGCTGGATCGGATCTGCGGCCCCGAGCGGTTCAACGGGATCTTGCGCCTGCGCCTGGCCAACGAAAATAGGTCGTATAAGTCCTATAGGACCTATAGGACCTATATGCGCGAAAACCAACACTACCGCCAGCAAGATTGCGCTTCTGAGCTTCATCTTCACCTCATTGATTGATTCGATCCGAAAGCAGATCGAGACCGTCGTCTGAAACTAATCGCAGGTCCGCCGCGAGCTGTTCACGCTCGGCTCGCGAGAGCGGGCGCCGGCTCCGCACATCCGTCTTTTTCCGCGTAATCCGCGGTTGTTTTACAGGTTCTTCGTGCTTGACCACCGCATCCTCGACGGGCCGTTCAGTCTGGATCTTCTCAGGCATCGTGATTGTCACTACCCGTTCTTTTGTCTGCACATTGACGAACGCCAGCACCGCGAGCACACAAAAAACAACCACCGCAAACCCACTCGCCACTTTCAACCACACCGGCGAGAGATCGAAGAACTGACGAAACGCCGCCAACGCCGATTTTTTCCCCGCGCCTGCAATCAGCGGCTGCGCAACGAAGCCCGAGAGCGCCTCGTCTCGCCACGCCACAATCGATTCACGCACGACTCCAAACGACGCGACTTCCTCACGACAGCTAGTGCATCGCTGCAAGTGCAGCTCGAAGTCGCGCGCCTCGCTTTCAGTCGCTTCGTTGTAGACGAACGCGATCAGCTCGGACGCGCGCTCGCATGCGGGAGAGTTTTGTACTTCGTTCATCTCAATTCCTGTCTTCAAACTTCTGCAAACGCATCTGCAACTGCTTCAACGCCGTGTAGAGCCGGCTTTTCACCGTGCTCAACGGCAGGTCGAGCGCATCTGCGATTTCTCGAAACGTCAGTTCCTCAAACTCTTTCATCACCACCACCTGCCGCAACTCAACAGGCAGACTGTTAATCGCCCGACGCACGGCAAGCGTTTCCTGACGACCTTCGGCGACGTGCACGGGCGAGTGGCTGACCGGCCCTGCGAAACTCGAACCTGTTTCATCCTCAAGCGCCGACTCGCCTCTCACTTTGACGCGCCGTTGCCGCGAGATGCACTGGTTGACGGCGATCCTGTGCAACCAGGAAGAGACTTTAGCCTCGCCGCGAAACCCGCGCAGGTTGCGAAAGGCGGCGAGGAATGTCTCCTGAGTGGCGTCGCGAGCGTCTTCTTCACGGCCGAGCATGCCGTAGGTGAGCGCGAAGATCCGCCGCTCCCAGCGGCGCACAATCTCGCCGAAGGCTTCGGCATCTCCGGTTAGAGCGCGCTCTACGATGACCTCGTCGGTGCTCAAAGTGTTCATTTAGACGCGGTTGAGGTGGTAAAAGCCGAACAGATTTTACCCAGGGTGCGGGCGTGTTAAAACTCGTTGACACGCTAAACACGCGTCAACCATAATACTCAGGGCCGCGTAAAGACTTCGCCCTGCCAACTCCGGAAACCTTCCACCGACTCAAAATGCTCGAAAAACTCGGACGAATCCGCCTCCTGTTCATAGTCCTGGGCGTGCTGCTCCTGGTCGGCCTGCTACCTTTGGCGTTCGCAGGGTTCCTCCTCTCCGGCCGCAGCGCCGACGAACTGCGCTCCATCGAAGGCCGCTATCAGGCCCAGCTCGTGCAGGACAAAGCCCGGCAAATTGAACTCTACGGCCAGCGATACCGCGACGTCGTCACCGGTCTTGCCCGCGCCTTCGAGATCTCCGGCGGCATCCAGGCACTCGACGACTCCGGCTACGACGCACGCCTTCAGAAAACACTTCAGGAAGACCCAAACCTCATCGCCCTCGCGCTCTGGCCGGTCGACGGCACGCTCCATCGCGCCTTTCAACCAGACGTTATATCACTCGAAGAAGTGGACGCACGCGTCAGCGAGGTACTCGCGCGCATGAACGGTCGCGGAATGGTCGTCAGCAGGCCACAGATCATCCGCTCAGGACCGGAGATGGCGTGGACGATCGCCGAACCAGTTCTCGGCGGCCGGGACAATCAGGACGTGGTTGCCGCCGTCGTCGCAATCGTTTCGTTTCAGGAAGTCTTTAACGCAGTGCAGCAACCGACTTCAAAGAGCGAACGCGAACTCCTGAACGCCGGACTACCCGTCGTCTTCGTCGTCGATCAGAACGGCCGCGCCGTCGCACATCCGGAAGCGAGCGTGGCTTTTTCAGAAAAGCCGATGACGGATCTGAAAGTCGTGCAGGAATGGCAGGAGTCAGGCGACCAGGTGCAGTCGGCACTCGCACCGTTCTCGGCGACTCGCGACGGCAGGTCAGTCGACATGCTCGGCTCGTACGCCACCGCCGAACTCGACAAGAACTCACGTCTCGGCGTGATCTCGATTCAGGATGAGGCGGCGGCGCTCACATCTGTGTCTGACATGCGCTGGCAAACGCTCTGGATCAGTCTTATCGCAGGCCTGATCACGATCCTTATCGGTATTTTCTTTGCGAAGAAGCTGACGCATCCAGTACGAGAACTGGCAGACGGTGCACATCGCATCGCGTTTGGCGACTTCTCACAACGCATCGACGTGAAGAGCCGCACCGAGCTCGGCGATCTCGGCAACTCGTTCAACATGATGACTGACCAGATCGAGCGCTTCATCGGCGACTTGCAACGGTCGGCCCAGGAGAACCGCGAACTTTTTATCGGCACGGTCAAAGCACTCGCCGCTGCGATCGACGGCAAAGACCCGTACACGCGCGGTCACTCAGAACGTGTCTCGCGCTTCTCGATGGCGATCGCACAGCGTCTCGGTCTCTCCGACGACGAAGTTGAAAAGATCCGGATCAGCGCGCTGCTGCACGACGTCGGTAAGATCTCGATCGACGACAAAATTCTCAAGAAGCCGGCGGCGTTGACGGATGAAGAGTACGAGATCATGAAGGGACACCCGCAGAAGGGCTTCAAGATTATGTCGCAGATTCCGGCGATGAAAGAGTTTCTGCCGGGCATGTACATGCACCACGAGATGGTCAACGGCATGGGTTACCCGCAGGGTTTGACCGGTGATCAGATCCCGTTGATGGGCAAGATCGTCGCAGTCGCAGACACGTTTGACGCGATGACTACCGATCGCCCGTACCAGAAGGCGATGAAGTTTGAAGACGCAGTCGCGCGCATCGAGAGTTTTGTCGGCACACGTTACGACGAAGTGGTCGTGGCCGCATTCTCCGACGCGTGCAAAGAAGGTCAAATCCGGCCTGGCCAGGTCAAACTCAGAAAGCCTGGATCTCCTCCACTCAATCCGCCGATCGCGCAGAGCACTCCGGCCACAGAGACCCTCTCTGTGTAATCCGTCCCTTTCTGCGTATAATCGGCGGTACACATGGGACTTTTTTGGAGAAGAAAAAAGGATGAGTTTGTCTCCCTCCGTCTGAACGAACCTGCTGAGAAGGTCGAGGAAGCGCAACCCGCTGCACCTCCGCCTCCACCAGCAGCCGCTGCACCGCCGGCACAAGCCGCTGCACCGCCGGTAGAAGCCGCCCCACCGCCGCCACCTAAACCCGAACCTGAAAAGCCAATCGCGGAAACTTCGACGAAAGAACCGGTAGTTCCTTCGCGATCGCCGTTTGCGACTTCAGTGCTCGGGTTGAACCTGTCGATGGAGGAATTGCAGGCGCAGGAGGCGGCGCTGGAGCAGGAGTTTTCGGCGAGGTTTCGACGCGCAGTCGCAGCCACACGGGAGTCGCTCTCAGATAAACTCGACACGCTTTTTGCCGGTCGCAAACAGATCGACGACGAGTTGTTGGACCAGCTTGAAGAGGTCTTGATCGCTGCTGATATCGGTGTGCAGACGACGCTCGAAATACTCGAGACCGTTCGTCGCGGTGTCGCGCGCAAGCAGATCAACGATCTCGAAGCACTCAAGCAGGCGATCAAAAACGAGTTGCTGAATATACTTCAGGCGTCTGAACGCCAGGGCGTTGCTTCGGAAACGACAGTTCCCGAAGGCGTCGCGCCTTACGTCATGATGATCGTGGGCGTGAACGGGGTTGGGAAGACCACGACGATCGGAAAGCTCGCGCAGCGGATCAAGGCTGAAGGCAACGACGTGTTGATCTGTGCCGCCGATACATTTCGCGCCGCTGCGTCAGACCAGCTCGCGATCTGGGCCGAGCGCACGGGCGTGCCGTTGATCCAGCAGAAGCAGGGAACTGATCCAGCGGCTGTTCTGTTCGATTCTTTGAAGGCTGCGAAGGCACGCGGTTCGGAAGTGCTGATCGTCGATACGGCTGGACGGCTGCACACGAAGTCGAACCTGATGGCGGAGCTGGAGAAGATGAAACGCGTTGCGTCGCGTGAAGTTGAAGGCGCGCCACACGAGACGTTGCTCGTCGTTGATGCTGTTACGGGACAAAACGGCCTCGAGCAGGCGCGGCAGTTTTTGAAAGTCGCGGGTGTTACCGGGATCGTTCTGACGAAGTTGGATGGCACGGCGAAAGGTGGAATCGCGGTGGCGATCGCGAAGGAGTTGAACCTGCCGATTCGTTATGCCGGCATTGGCGAGAAAGTTGACGACCTCGTGGTGTTCGATCCGCACCAGTATGTGAACAGCCTGTTTGGTAACTGAACTTGCAAACGACGACGTTAACTGAGCGCACAACGTGGACCGACACTGACCGCCGCATGATGGCGCGTGCGGTGGAGTTGTCGTCGAAAGGCGTAGGGCAGGTTAGTCCTGGACCACTCGTTGGTTGCGTGATCGTGAGTGCGTCGGGCGAAGTTGTTGGCGAAGGTTTTTATATCTTCGAGAAGGTCAGCCATGCCGAGACAATCGCGCTCGATGTCGCAGGGGAACGCGCTCACGGCGGCACCGCTTACGTCTCACTCGAACCACACGCACATCACGGCCGCACACCGCCCTGCACTGATGCGTTGATTGCCGCAGGCATCAAGCGTGTTGTTGCTCCGATTGAAGACCTGAATCCGAAAGTTTCCGGAAGAGGCTTTGCGCATTTGCGCGCGGCCGGTGTGGTTGTCGACACGGGTTTGCTGAGCGAAGAGGCGGCGCACGTGAACGAGGCTTACCTGCATTACATGTCTACCGGTATGCCGTTCGTGCATTTAAAACTCGCAGTGTCGCTCGATGGAAAGATCGCGACGCGCACACGCGACTCGCGCTGGATCACAGGGCCGGAGTCGCGTGCACGGGCGCACGAGTTACGCCACCAGTACGACGCGATCCTGATTGGCGCCGGCACGGCCGAAGCCGATGATCCGTCGTTGATTGATCGATCCGGTTTGCCGCGACGACGTCCGTCGGTGCGAGTGGTGCTTGACGATGCGTTGCGGCTGTCGCCGAATTCGCAACTGGCGAGAACGACGTCAGAGGCGCCGGTCGTTGTGTTTGGCGGCGCGGATTCGGGCGAATTGCGTTCGCAGGGCGTGGAGATTGTGAATGCCAAACGAGGCGATCTGCGCGCCGTTTTGAAAGAACTCGGAAACCGTTCACTGCAAAGCGTGCTGGTTGAAGGCGGCGGCGGTGTTGCAGGCGAGTTCATCGACGGCGGCCTGGTAAACAAAGTGACGTTTTTCGTTGCGCCGAAGATCATCGGCGGACTTACCGCGCCCACTGCCGTTGCCGGCAGAGGTGCTGAACGATTGTCGGAAGCGCTCGAGCTCGAACGAACGACGGTAGTTCAACGTGGTAAAGACATCGAAGTGACGGGTTACCCGCGCATCAAGTCCCAGGACGGCACAAGAGATGCCGGATGAAGGTCTCGAGCCTTATCCTTCGAAGCGCCTGGGCCAACATTTCCTTCGCGACCGGCGCATCATTCAACGCATAGTCGACGCCCTCGCACCAAAACCTGAAGAAACTATCGTCGAGATTGGACCAGGCACAGGCGCGCTCACGTCGCTTTTAGTTGAACGTGCAGGCCGGGTGATTGCGGTTGAGTTTGACGCGAAGCTCACGCCGGTTTTGCAGGAACGATTCGGAGGTTATGAGAACTTCCGGCTCGTGATGGCTGATGCACTCACGACTGATTTCTGTGCCGAGATCCGGCCCGCGACGAAAGCGAGGCTGGTTGCGAACCTGCCTTACAACATCTCGACCGCGATCCTGCAACGTTTGATCGCCCAGCGCGAGTGTTTTGACGAGATGGTTTTGATGCTGCAGAAGGAAGTTGTTGAGCGAGTGCTTGCGCCGGCTGGAACGAGTGATCGCGGGTTTATTTCCGTGCTGGTTGAGGCTTACTGTGAGGCTGAGAAACTGTTTGATGTCGCGCCGGGTGCGTTCCGACCACCGCCGAAGGTCTGGAGTAGCGTGATGCGGATCAGATTTAGGCCGCGGATTAACGCGGAAAACACGGATCAGGAATTATTTTGGGAGATGGTGAGTGCGGGATTTGCACAGAAGAGGAAGACGATCTTAAACAATCTCAGAAATGCACAGGGACGTTTGCACGACGTTCTGAAACGCAACGGTGGCGCCAGCATCGTGTTGTGCAAGGCAAACGTCGAGTTGCAACGACGAGCGGAAACACTGACGCTTGAAGAGTGGGGACGCATCGTGCGCGCGATGCAATGACAATCAGC
>DASTQB010000171.1:0-39803 GCA_035761985.1 Pyrinomonadaceae bacterium | reverse complement strand
CTCAGGGCGTGGGCGACGTTCAGCCACTGCAGCACAGCGCCCGGAACATCCTGCGGACGCAGCGACAGCAACAGTCGCTCGAGCAGACTCTTCTGTCCTGGAGCAGCCGTAATCAAGTGCTTCACGAACGGATCGATTGCGTAATTATGAGTGTGTGCGGACGTAATCGCGTTCAGGACCAACTGATCCTGAATCGGTTTGCCGAACGCGCCGTTCAGCGCAAAGTCCGCGGCATGAATCGCGTAATTCGCAGCGAGCGCGCCTGACGTCGTGCCTGCCGCATCGGAAATCGCGAGATTAGCCATGACTCCGGCGAAATCGTTGCGGTTCATCACTGGTCCAACCGAATGAAGCAGCGCGTTGTGCGTTGGAAGTTTCACGTCTGCTTCCGGCAAGCAGACCGCGCTGAAAACTACTCTGCGGATGCTCATGAAGTCCGAGAGACGTTCCGTACCAAAGTGTCTCCAGATGATTCCGCAAAGCTTCATCAGTGAGTCGACTTTTGTTACGAAAGCTTCGGCGCGCAAGTCGTCTATTGATGCAACCGGCGGCAAGTCGTACTGGAGCGTGTTGGCGTTCAGGCGAACGACGTTGTTGACATCCGTGATCTGCTTTTCAGTGAGTTCAATGCCTGACATCGACGCATAACGTTCGGCAGTTAAAACCGAAGCCAGCGATACGGCGCAGAGTTCTTTCGCAAGACCGCTCATCAGGTAGTCAGACCCGGTAGCATACTGGCTGCTCTGCTCGCCGCCAGGCCGCTTCACTTCACCAGCGAGAAGCGCTGCGTTTTCTGCGACTACGATCAGTTGCGAGAAGTCGTCATTCGAGAGTTGCGACTCGATGAGAGCTTCGATTGCGCTCAGCGGATCGTCGGGCGACGGGTTGGCGGCATAGATCCGCTTGTCGAGAAACACCGGATTAAACCGAAGTGCCATGCACCAAAGCGAGAGCGACAGCGACATCAAATCCGTGAGGTTGATATCTTCCGCCGGTTGCGCAGCGACCTCCTTCGCAGCGGCCGTCTTCTTTGCAGTAGTACGCTTCTTCGAGGTAGCAGCCTTCGCTGCGGCAGCGACTTCAGCCTGTCGTTGTTTAAGCCATGAATGGATGCGGTCAAAGGACGACGCCGCGATCTGTGGTAAGGCTTCATCAGCTTCGCGCAACGCGGAGATAAATCTACAAACATCAGTGTTGACTAACCGGCCCGCTGCAAGTGTGAGCCACGAGGAGCGTGCGCGAACGTAATCGGAGATTGGCTTGTCTTCCTCTGTGCGTCCGTAGATTCTTTCCAGCAGTTCGGGATTGATGCGCCTGCGCTTTTCGGGCGAGAGTCCCATCGACTCGAAGAACATCTTTTCCAGCAGCGACGATTCGCGGTGATAGTTCACTCCCCTTCCCGGCGTCTCATAAAGATCGACGATCACTCGCAGAATCTCTTCGTCGCCGAGAACCGTGTATGCGGCCCAGCAACGTTGAAGCAACCGCGCGCGCCCTTTCTCATACGTACCGTCGGAAGGCAAATCAGTCTCGCTGAGTAAAAGTGCCGCCTTCGAAATCACTGCCGTGACGCCGCTAAACAGGCACGCCTTCAAACACTTGTCGACACAGAACAATGCCGCCTCAAACAGGGCCATCCTGACTTCTACATTAGCCGCGGGCTTCGTAACGCTCGTCGTCTCGGCGTTGAGAATGTGGCGTGTAAGCTTGCGAAGCCAAACCGCCTCCACTGGATCCGGCTGCTTGTGGTGCCAGAACAACGCCCAGAAGAGATGGCCCAGGCCGGTGTCGAGATCCAGCTCATCCGCGATCTTGACGAGGACGTCCGTTTTCTCGCGAATCGTTTTGATCCTCGTACGTTCTGCATCGGGAACGACGATCAGCACGTCCGAAAAGTGCTGGCGTATTCCAGACAGCAGGTTGCGAAATTCCTCCTTCTGCAAGTTGGTCCGGCGAAGGTAAAGACGCAACACTCCGGGTCGTGGTCCATCTTTCTCGGAGAGGTTGTTTACCAGGAATTTTTCAGACAGCGGGACGTTGTCGGCGGTGAGTGATAAGAGAAACAGGAAGTCGAGATCGTCGTAACCGGTTTCTTTCTTCGGATGATCGCGGCGATACTTCTTGAAGTCGTCGACTACTTCACCACTCTTCGGATCTTCTGCATTGCAGATCCGGCTGACGACGTCATACTCCGCTGCGTCGGCCGGTTTACCGAGCACCCTTACGAGGTTCAGCTTCTCTTGCGGTGTCAGCAACAACTGCCGGAAGAGTTTCGTCTTTTTGTAACCGGGGCCTGAGTTGTTAAGGACTAAATTGCTGAATCGGTCGCCTTCCGTGTCAGGTTCGAAAATGATCCAGTACTCCGCGCCCGTGCGACCTGCTGCATGTGCTCCGAAGTAACGAGTAATCACGCGCCGCGTCGTCGCATCCAGTTGTTCCCAGTCGTCGACGATAACGATGCGTGGGAACTCCACCGTTTGAAGTTTTTTCGCTAACGCGTTGACGAAGTCGTCATACGAACGGTTTATCGGGTCGATACTCTTCAACCGCGCATCAAGCTTTTCAAGCGAACTCGATTTCGTGCGCGTCGACATAAACGTTCCGAGCATCTGCGCAGCGATACCAAACGTCAGCAATCCAGCGTTCACGAGGTAGAACTTGGGATCTGTAAATGCACCTGTGATCGTTGCGCCGCTCAGTTGCAGATCTCTCAAGGAGTCGAGCAGTTCGATGGCGAAACTGATCAGAATCGAGAGTACGACGATTCCTGGTAAGACCCACGAACGAAGACTGAAGAACGAAAAGTACGACTCGGTAAGATTGTGTGTGATCGCGAGTCGAAGAAACGTGTTCAACTGCACAAACTGCGAAATCAGCGGAAGAGGTCCGGTTGTGAGTGCGTTTGTTAACGGCCATCGCTTGATATGAACAAACTCCCGGGCCGCCATCTGCCTGATAGCTTCGCAGTCCCACGACATTCCGTCGCGCTCTTTGACCGCGATGCAGGAGCAGCCGAACCAGTTTTGCCCTGCCGCCACTTTGCGGAGCTGGTCTCTGACGTGGGCGATTATTTCGACTTGTGCAGAGTGATGTGGATCTTCGTATGAGACTTCCTCGAGCGTTCTGGGCGCAAAGCGGTTGGGTTTCTGCAGCTCTTCGAAGTCGCTGATGAGAATAAATGATGGATTTTTCGGATCGTCTTTTACGGACAAGGAGGTGGTCTCCTTTCTTCGCAAACGGTGAGCCTTCAGGACGGCAGAGGCGCGGGAACTATATTCGCCCGGCTCTCACGAGTCAACATTTTGAGCGCCTCCTTTGGAGGGCCCGGTTACGAGGCTCGAAAATCTTGAAGCTGCCTGTCCAAAATCCTGACTTGCGCTCTATAAAATTGGTGGTATACTGCCGCCCTCCCGTCCCAGACCATCGTCACAACAAGTAGTAAATTTTTCTCCCAGTTCGTCTGGTGATGCATTCTCTGCATCGCCAGGGTAAGTCATCCCTCGGGTCATACGTATCCTCCCACGCTTGCTCTATATGCGTTTCGAACTTATGGAATCCGTAGATGTTGTTTACCCGCTCGATGTCTGGCCGTTGCGGGCGGCTTCACACCCCCACCAACCCACTTACAGTCTGGAGGAGAAAAAAGTATGAGAAAAGTTTGCCTGTTAACGATTTTTGTCGCGCTTACCGTGACTGCTTTCGTTTCGTCACCCGTCAGCAGTCAGGAAGAGAGGAAAAAAGGAATTGGCGCCGAAATGGCGAAGTTCCGCAGAACCGATAATAGGGTTGAAAACAGTTACATCGTGGTCCTTAACGACGATGTCATCGGAGGAAGAGGCCTGGGGTCGATCGCGCCCTTTATCGCCTCCGAGCTCGCCGCCACACACCGCGGTCAACTCAAATACGTCTATCAGCATGCGATTAATGGCTTTGCTATTGAGATGACGGAAGAAGACGCTGAACGTCTCAGCAACGATTTCAGAGTCGCTTATGTGGAAGAAGACGGCACAGTAACGGCTGATGCAACTCAAAGCAATCCACCCTGGGGCCTCGATCGCATCGACCAGCGCGCGCGTCCGTTGAATGCAAGCTACACGTTCAATTGGACCGGCTCCGGCGTTCGCGCATACGTGATCGACACCGGCATTCGCACGACACACACCCAGTTCGGCGGCCGCGCTCAGAACAATTTTGACGCGTTCGGCGGCAGTGGTACAGATTGCAACGGTCACGGCACTCACGTCGCCGGCACGATCGGCGGATCGACGTTCGGCGTAGCCAAGAGTGTGTTGCTCCGTGGCGTGAGAGTGCTCAACTGCTCCGGATCAGGCACCAACTCCGGCGTGATCGCGGGCGTCGACTGGGTACGTCTCAATCACATCGCTCCGGCAGTGGCAAACATGAGCCTTGGCGGCGGCGCTTCGAGCGCACTCGACACGGCTGTGAACAACCTGCACAACGCGAACGTCTCGATCGCAGTGGCAGCAGGCAACAGCAATGCTAATGCTTGCAATTCGTCGCCGGCCCGTGCAGCGAATGCAATCACGACCGGCTCAACCACCACCACTGACGCACGCTCGTCATTCTCAAACTTCGGCTCGTGTCTCGACATCTTCGCGCCGGGTTCGAGTATTCCGTCAGCGTGGATCACCTCTGACACGTCTACGGCAACATTGAGCGGCACCTCGATGGCGTCACCGCACGTTGCTGGGGTTGCGGCACTTTACAAGCAGGCAAATCCGTCGGCTTCGTCGGGAACTATTCGCAACGCGATCGTCAACAATGCGACGACGAACGTTGTGACGAATGCAGGCACCGGCTCGCCAAACCGGCTGCTGTATTCACTGTTCTTCTAAGCTGATCGAGCAGTTCAAAAACGCGGATGACACGGACAGAATTCCGTGCCATCCGCGTTCTTTTTGTGCTATTTTGTGGCCCCATTTCCTGTTGAGGTGCTCCCGTGAAAAACTTCCGAAAACTCCAGCGGAGTGCAGCGCTGCTCTGCACGATTGCTTTACTCGCGTCCATTCCCGTTGGTGTGGTCCAAGGCAAAGGCCAAGCGCAGGCGCAACAGCCTGCGCCAGCCAAACGCCCGATCACGCATAACGACTACGACTCATGGCGTTCTATCACCGCTTCACAGATCTCTCGCGACGGAAAGTTTGTAGCGTACGCTTTCGTACCCCAGGACGGCGACGGCGAAATCGTGATCCGCAACATCGCCACCGGAGTCGACTGGCGTGCGCCGCGAGGCTATCGTCCGCCAGTGCCTCCGCCTGACGATCCGGGCACAAACATCGCCGAGTTTCAGGCAGAGCAGGGGCGTTTGTTGCGGCCTGTGTTTACATCAGACTCTCGGTTCGTGCTCTTCGGCACGGAGCCTACGAAAGCAGAGCTAAACAAAGCGAAGAAAGAGAAGAAGCGGCCCGAAGAGATGCCGAAGAATGGTCTGGGGATCATGGACCTCTCGAACGGCACCGTCACGCGCGTCGAGAGAGTGAAAACCTTCCGCGTGCCTGAAGATGGATCAGGTTACTTTGCTTACCTGCATGAGCCGAAGGTGCCCGAACGAAAACCGGCGGAACCAAAAGCAGGAGAATCGACGTCGACGGAAACAAAGCCAACGGCGCCAGCCGGCACAGAACCCGCAGCGCCGGCTCGCACAGAACCGAGCGCACCGGCTCAAGGTCGCGCGCCTTCCGGCCGCGGAAGAAAAAAGGAATACGGGACGGAACTCGTTCTGCGCAACACCACAACCGGCAACGATCGAAAGTTCAACGACGTACTCGACTTCACGATCAGCAAAGACGCGAAGACACTGGTCTTCACGAAATCAGCACAACAGGAAGAGGCTAATGGCGTCTATGCCGTGGCGACTGAGACAGATGGTCCACCCGTCACGTTGCTGAGCGGCAAAGGTAAATACCAGCGCCTGACGTGGGACGAGGAAAACACTCAACTCGCCTTCACCAGCGACAAGGAAGACGCTGACGCAAAGCAACCGAAGTTTCGTGTCTATCACTGGAACCGAAAAGATCCGCAAGCCAGCGAGGTCGTTTCGATCACGTCGCCCGGTTTCCGCAAGGAAATGGTCGTCAGCGAACGTGCGAACCTGAGTTTTTCGCTCGACGGCAGTCGACTTTTCCTGGGAACAGCACCGCCGCCTGAGCCGGAAAGAAATCCTGACGAAGAGCTTCCGGCTGACGAGAAAGTGCTCGTCGATCTGTGGCACTGGAAAGACGATTACTTACAGACGATCCAGAAAGTGCGCGCGGAGCAGGACCGTAATCGGTCGTATCGCGCGGTTTACCACCTCGAGACGAAGAAGTTTGTGCAGCTCGGCGACGAGACGATGGAAAACATCACGCCGTCAAACAACGGCACGTATGCGATCGGTTCTGACAACCGGAAGTATCGCGTCACTAACGACTACGATCCGGGCTTTACCGATTACTACCTGATCGATACGTCTGACGGCTCGCGCAAACCGATACTGACAAAGCAGCGCGGCAACGTCTCTTTGTCGCCAAACGCGAAATACGCGATCTATTTTGACGGTAAAGACTGGTACTCCTACTCAGTTGCGAACGGAACAGTCACAAACCTCACCAAAGATCTCGCCGTGCGTTTCTACAACGAAGATAACGACACACCATCAACGCCCGGTTCATACGGCATCGCCGGTTGGACCAAGGACGACAACGACGTTCTGATCTACGACCGCTACGACATCTGGCGCATCGCGCCCGACGGTAGTGGCGCGAAAAACCTGACTGACGGCGTGGGAAGAAAAGAGATGACGCAGCTTCGCTACGTGCGGCTCGATCCACGCGAGCGGTGGATCGATCCTGACAAGCCGATGCTGCTGCAAGCCGAGAATCAGGAGACGCGCGACTCCGGTTTCTATCGCGACAAGGTAAACAGCGAAGCAGCACCACAGAAGCTGTTGATGGCGTCGAAGGACTTCAACAATCCGTCCAAAGCCAAAGATGCGGACGTGATGATTCTTACCGCGTCGCGTTTCGATCAGTTTCCGGATATCTGGGTGACGAACAGCAACTTCCGCGATCTCAAGCGCGTGAGCAACGGCGACGCACAGCGCGCGTCGTTCACGTGGGGAACGGGCGAGTTGATCAGTTTCAAAAACGTCGACGGTGTTCCCTTGAAGGGGCTGTTGCTGAAACCTGACAACTTCGATCCGAAGAAGAAGTATCCGATGATCGTTTACATTTACGAACGGTTGTCGCAGGGCTTGCACACGTTCCGCAATCCTGGACCAGGCACGTCGATCAACCCCACTTACTACGTCAGCAACGGCTATCTCGTCTACATGCCGGACATCGTTTACACGATCGGCTATCCGGGACACAGCGCGTTGAAGTGTGTGTTGCCGGGAATTCAGGCCGTCGTCGATAAAGGGTACGTGAACGAGAACGCGATCGGAATTCAGGGACACAGTTGGGGCGGTTACCAGATCGCTTACATGGTGACGCAAACCAATCGTTTCAAAGCCGCAGCGCCGGGTGCGCTCGTCGCAAACATGACGAGCGCGTACAGCGGCATTCGCTGGGGCTCGGGCTTGCCGCGGCAGTTTCAGTATGAGCGTTCGCAGTCGCGAATCGGCGGCAGCCTGTGGGATTACCCGTTGCGCTTTCTCGACAACTCGCCGATCTTCCGAGCGGATCGAGTTGAGACGCCGCTGCTGATGCTTCACAACGACGAAGACGATGCGGTGCCGTGGTACCAGGGAATCGAGTACTTCCTCGCGCTGCGTCGTCTCGGCAAGCAGGCGTACATGTTCAACTACAACGGTGAGAAGCACGGGCTGCGCAGGCGCATCAACCAGAAAGACTACACGCGCCGCATGCAGGAGTTTTTCGATCACTTCCTGAAAGGCGCACCCGCACCGGAGTGGATGGAGAAAGGCATTCCGTTCCTGCAGCGCGAGAAAGAGAAGGAGAAATACCGCGCGAGCGAAGACAACGAGCCGTAATCAAATTGGAGGGGCGGGCCAATCAGGAAGCAGCGTTTAATCTCATCTCAAGATTCTCGCGCCGCGATCGGCTGAGCTTCAGTTGCCGCCCGTCCTCGAGCACGACGACGTAATCGCCGTTGAAATGCGGATGCATCTCCTTGATGCGGTCGAGATTCACGATCACCGAACGGTGAATGCGAACAAACTTCGCGGGATCGAGCCGTGTTTCGAGGTCGTGCATCCTTTCGCGCAGCAGATGCGACTTGCGACCGACGTGCAGCTTCGCGTAGTTGCCGTCGGCTTCGATGAAATCGATTTCCTCAACCTTCAACAGCACCACGCGCCCTGAGATCTTGATCATCAGTCGCGTCAGGTAACTCTGCTGCTGCTTCGAAGCGGTGCGCTCGCCTTCACGTTCTTCGAGCAACGCAAGCAACCGCTTACTCAACCTGTCGATTTCACGCGCTTCGATCTGCGACTTCGCGCGCTCGAGTGCGTGCGCAAACCGCTCGTCGTCGAATGGCTTGAGTAAGTAGTCGAGCGCATGAACGTCGAAAGCCTTCAACGCATACTGATCGAACGCAGTAACAAAGATGATCGCGTGGATGCGCTCAGGACCTACGCGCGCCAACACGTCAAATCCATCCATCTCCGGCATCTGGATGTCGAGAAAGATCAGATCGGGTGAAAGCGTGTTGATGGCTTTCACTGCCTCGCGTCCGTTACGACACTCTTCAAGGATCTCGATCTGCGGATCTTTTTCCAGCAGCAGGCGGAGGTTTCGTCGCGCGAGGGGCTCGTCGTCGATGATGAGTGTCCTGATCATCAGGCGGACGTCCTCAACGGCATCACGATCACTGCCTCAACGCCGCCGCCATCTCGATTGCGAATATCAAACTCGTGATCGTCGTCATAGAGTTGCTGCAGACGCGCTACTGTGTTGGCGAGTCCGATTCCGCGGCTGCCGTTCAACTGCCAGTCGTCAGGCAGGCCGGCGCCGTTGTCGAAAACAATCAAACGCAGGTGACCATCTGCAACGGCGGAACTAATGCCAACGACGCCGGAATCAGCACTGCGACCAAACCCGTGGCGCAAAGCGTTTTCAGTGAGTGGCTGGAGGATCAGGTTTGGGACCATGGCCGTTGTCGTAGCGGGATCGATGTCAAACTCGATCTGGAGTCGATCGGAAAACCGCATCTCCTGAATGCTCAGGTAGAGCTTAATGAAGTTGAGCTCTTCTCTCAATTCAACCAACTGCCTGCTTGAATGCTCGAGCGTGTGACGCAGAAGATCGCTGAGACCGACGAGCATGCTCACGGCGGCGTTGTTCTTGTTGTCGCGTACGAGGCCAACGATGCTGTTCAGCGTGTTGAATAAAAAATGTGGATGCAGTTGCATTCGAAGTGAATCCAACTGCGCTTGCGCGAGTTGCGCTTCGAGCCGCGTGGCCACGACTTCACGTTCGCGATATTTGCGATAGAAATCGAGTGCATAAAAAACGCCCAGCACACTCGCATAAACAAGCAGGTCAGAGGCAAACGCTCCGGGCAGGCGCGAAACGAAACTGGGCCAAAATGTTTTGGGACTGGTGCCCATGTCGTCGAAAGGTTGGACGGCGCCAGTGATTGCTGTAGCGGCAGCGGTGTGAGCGGCGGAGATCAGCAGGAACGCGGGCACGTGAACGAGAAGGCTCGACTTCCACGCGTCGCCGATGAGTGAGTAATGTCGTGCGAGCCAGATGATGATGAGCGTGAGTGGCGCCCACGCGAGCCACGTGAGTATGCCCCATGAAAAGACGCGCCACGGCGAGTGGCCCATGTCTTCGAGGTGCGTTTCGAGATAGATCGTGCCGGCGTAGATCGCGCCGAGCAACGCCCACAGCGCGACAATAGCGAGCCACGGATTTTCACGAATGAACGGAGATGGCTTATCCGCGTGCATTCGTGAAAATCCGTGGCTCAGGTTCTTCATACTATCCAGCCCTTGCTCTGGTATTCCATGTAAGTCGCGGTAGTCTGGGCCACCTCTCGTCCGAAATATCTTTCGACAACTCGCAACGCGAGATCGATTCCGGAAGACAGACCGCCGGCAGTTGAGATCGCTTCCTCTTCGACGAATCGCAGGCCGCGTTTGAGCTTAACATCGGGAAACGCTTTCTCGAATTGCTCGAAGAAGTTGTGATGTGTAGTGGCCGATTTGCCTGCGAGAAGTCCGGCCCTGCCGAGCTGGAAAGCGCCGGTGCAGACTGACATGATGATGTCCGTAGACGGGAGCATTTTGCGTAGCCACGCGTGTTGCGCCTGCGATCCTCGTTGTGCTGGAACGACGATGACTTTCGGCTGCGGCGCGGATTCGAAAGTGTAGTCGGGCACGAGTTTGAGTCCGCCGGATCCGGTGACGGGCGCGGTCGTATCTGACACGGTGTACAACTCAAACGGCATGTGATCGGCGTGGTTGCTGCCGCGTGATTCGATCATTACATCTTGAAACACTTCCCACGGTCCGGCGAAGTCGATGACGGTCGCGCCTTCCGAGATCGTAAACGCGACGGGGATTTTGCCTTTGGATGGCGGGGTCAACTTTTTGATCGTTGATGCTGCGGATACGAATGTGGGGCTAAGTGAGCCTGCAGCGACCATAATTCCGAGGGCGGCGCTTTGGCCCATAAAATCTCTTCTCTTCATTTTTACCTCCGGCTGTTTTGACAGGATTACATGATTAACAGGATCGGCATGATAAGGCGGTTAATCATGCCAACCCTGCTAAATGTCACAGGTTGAATGAAGAAAGGGATGAATCGCCGTTTTCAGGTGATGAATTAATACTTCGCAACGCTCGGGTCGACGTCGTCTGACCAGGCGGTGATGCCGCCTTTCAGGTTGATCAACCGGCCCTGGTAGCCTGCGCGTTTCAAATCCTCGATCGCTTTCGCGCTGCGCACGCCGCCTTTGCAGTGAACGACAGTCTCAACTTCCGGATCGATCTCGTTCATGCGACCTACAACCTGGGCCAGCGGGATCAACTTCGTTCCCGAAATACGCGCGATGTCAAACTCGTGCGGCTCACGCACGTCGATGACTTGAATCTTATCTCCACGCACGCGACGTGCATTGAGATCCTGTGCTGAGATCTCTTCGAGTTTCGACTCCTCCTGCGGCGCCTGGTGCGTGCTGATCCCGCAAAACTCTTCGTAATCGATCAGTTCCTTGATCGTGGGCTGTTCACCGCAAACAGGACACTTCGGATCCTTGCGCAGTTTGAACTCGCGAAACTTCATCGTCCATGCATCGAAGAGAAGCAGACGATTGATCATCAGGTCTTCAGCACCGAGAATGATCTTGATCGTTTCGTTTGCCTGGATAGCGCCGACGATTCCCGGTAAGACACCAAGCACTCCGCCCTCTGCGCACGAAGGCACGAGCCCCGGCGGAGGCGGTTCGGGATACAGGCAGCGATAACACGCACCCTTCTCCGCCCAGAACACACTCGCCTGTCCTTCGAATCTGAAGATCGATCCGTAGACGTTTGGCTTACCGCTCAACACACACGCATCGTTGACGAGATAGCGTGTCGGGAAGTTGTCAGTGCCGTCCACGACGACGTCGTAGTTTCGGAAGAGCTGCATGGCGTTCTGGCTCGTGAGACGCGCTTCATGTGTTTCGATCTCGATATGCGGGTTGATGTCGCGCAAACGATCTCGTGCGGATTCAATCTTGCGGCGTCCGAGATCTTTGGTGCCGTGAATGATCTGGCGCTGCAGGTTCGACTCTTCGACCACGTCAAAATCGACGATACCGATGCGGCCGACACCGGCTGCGGCGAGGTACATGCCAACGGGCGCTCCGAGTCCGCCGGTGCCGATCATCAGCACGCTCGCGGCTTTGAGTCGACGCTGCCCCTGCATGCCGACTTCGGGCATGATCAGGTGACGGCTGTAACGCATGATCTCTTCGTTTGAAAGCTCGGGCAACGATTGGCCCACTTCCGATTCGATGACGGCGCCGCCTGCGATCGACGGAACGATCATGATCGTGTCGCCGTCTTTCACGGGCGTGTCTGGACCGGAGGCGTGACGGATGTCTTCGTCGTTTAGATACACGTTGACAAAGTTGCGCAACGCGTTTTGATCGTTGAAGAGATGGCGTCGTAATGCGGAGTGCGTGGACGTTAGGAGATCGAGTGCTTCGCCGGCGGTTTTTGCTTCGACGACGATCTGCGACTGGCCGTTGGCAAACTGGCGTAACGGCGCTGGTATCGTGATTGTGACTGGCATGATTAAAACCTCAAACTCTTTTAGCCGCGGATTACGCGGATTTCTTCCTGATTGAACTTTGATCGGTCCGGCTCTTGCTCCCACGAAAACAGGTCCGTGGCCTCATTCGCGCGTGTTGAAACGATGATGTACGAGTATGTGGGCCAGGCGTGCTCGAGATCGTATTGCGACGGCACTGCAGGCGAATCCGGATGCGAATGATAGAAACCGACGACCTCCAGATCTTTCCCGCGTGCGTATCGTTCGCCGCGCATCAACTCTTCCGGCGTGATCAGAAAACGGTTTCGCTTCGCACTCTCCTCACGCGCGTTCGAGATCGGATACGTATCGCTAACAACTTTTCCATCTTCGCGAAAATGCCCGAGCAAAAGCCCGCAGCACTCGTACGGATAATCACGCACGCCATGCGCGCGTATTTCCTCTAACTGGTTTTCACCAATCCCTATCATCCGTTCAATCCGCGGCTAATGCCTGATCGATATCGGCAATGATGTCGTGGATATTTTCGATCCCGACCGAGATGCGCACTAAACCATCGACAATTCCCCACTCCTGTCGTTTCGCAGCCAAGAAATCCCTGTGCGAAGCCGTCGCCGGATGTAGCACGCTCGTGAAAACATCTCCGAGACTCGTCGAACGCACGCACAACTTCAACGCGTCCATGAATCGAAAGGCGGCGTCCTGCGTCCCGTCGCGCAACTCAATCGAAACGAGTGCACCTAAACCCGGATAATGAACACGTGCAACACCGGCGTGCTCGCTCAGATACGCCGCGAGCTTGCTCGCGTTCTCGCATTGCCGATCCATGCGCACGGCGAGTGTCTTCAACCCGCGCAGGATCTCATGCGCTTCCCAAACGCCGAGCACGCCTCCAACGAGTTTCATCACGCCGACCAGCGCAGCCGCGTCCATCTCGTCGCGCGATACGACCACTCCGCCCATCACATCAGCGTGCCCACCGAGGTATTTTGTTGCGCTATGGACCACCATGTCCGCGCCGAGCTTCAACGGCTGGCGGAGATAAGGCGTGGCAAACGTGTTGTCGATGATCAGTCGCGCGCCGTTCGCGCGCGCGATCTCAACACACGCCTCGATGTCACAAACTTTCAGCAGCGGATTCGAAATCGTTTCCGCGATCATCACCTGGGGCCGTAGCTCACTCGCCTTCTCACGCACACTCGACAGATCGCTGTAATCAACCAGCACTGTCTTCACACCGAAGTTTGCTAAGATGTTGTTCAGTAAATTCGTCGTGGCGCCGTAGAGATCCTGCGAGGCAAGCACTGTCGATCCCGCTTTTAAATCGCATGCGATGAGTGCAGCGTGAATCGCCGCCATTCCTGTCGCGTAAGCGCACGCCACTGCGCCTTCTTCAACTTCACGCACAGCGTCTTCGAGCGCCGCTGTTGTCGGATTGCCGTAACGTGTGTAAACAAACCCGTCCTTCTCACCGGCAAAGACCTGATCGATCTCCTTCATCGTGGCGTAAGTAAACGTCGCGCTCGCGTAGATCGGAGTCGAAACAGGTTGTGCGTCGGGCAGTGGCCGGCATACGCCTGCGTGTACGAGTTTGGTTGTGATATCGCGCTCGGATTCGTCAGTCATTTATCTAATCTTCGTTTGAATATCGCTCGCCGCCATCGCAAAGCACGGTCACTACCACCGCGGGTCCCTGCAACGAAGCAGCCAGCCGCCAGGCAGCAAAAACGTTGGCTCCGGAACTCGGGCCAACCAGTAATCCTTCTTGTCGGGCTAATCTACCTGTCATTAATAACGCATCTTCGGTAGCAACTTCCAGCGTCTCCGTGACCAGCGACTCGTCGAAGATGCCGGGCGTCAACGCCGTGGCCATGTGTTTGAGACCTTCGAGCCCGTGCAACGGCGACTCAGGTTGCACGGCGATGGCTTTGAGCGCCGGGTTGAGTTCTCTTAAACGTCTGGTGACTCCGACAAACGTGCCCGACGTTCCCAGGCCGGTTACGAAGTGTGTGATGCGACCGTTTGTCTGTTCCCAGATCTCGTTTGCAGTCGTTTCGTAGTGTGCAAGCCAATTTGCGTGATTGTTGTACTGGTCGGGGTAGAAATAATTTTCCTTGTCGGCAGCGAAGATCTCACGCGCGACTAGCTGCGCACCGTCGGTCGAGAGCATTGCATCGGTTTCGATGATTTCGGCGCCGTACCTGCGCAGGATTGCTTTTCGCTGGCTGCTCGCATTTTTCGGTAGACAGATCTTGACGCGATACCCGCGCGAAGCGCCGATCATTGCATATGCGATGCCTGTGTTTCCGCTGCTCGCGTCGAGGATCGTCACTCCGGGTTTGAGTTTGCCGTTTCGTTCGCCTTCGAGAATCATCGAGAGGGCTGGGCGGTCCTTTACGGAGCCGCCGGGATTGAGATGTTCGGCCTTGGCGAAAACCTGAATCCCGTCGCCGAGATCTCGATCGAGGAGCCGCAGCCGCAGCAGGGGTGTGTTACCGATGTTTGCTTCAACAGTGCCCGGCGCGATGCCGACACCGAAACCTTCCATTACGTCAAGGGGCATAAGATCACCAAATAAAAAAGGCCGCAACTTCTAAGAAGTGCGACCGGTTTCGCCGAAAATTTGCTGGTCAGTGCTGAGCTATCCGCTCATACAGCCTGCACACGGCTCGGTCGCGCTGCAAGTGCAGCAACAACAGATACAACATGCGCAAGCCTTCAACATGACCGCGAGACTATACCATAGATTCGGCTTGATGAGCATTCTTTGCCTGATCTGTGTTATCCGCGTTAATCTGTGGCACATGTCATGGCCACCACTACCCCTCGAAGAATGGGAAGACACGCGTGCGACGCTGCATATGTGGACGCAGATTGTCGGCAAAGTTCGTCTCGAGCAGACGCCACTCGTCAATCACTACTGGAACGTGCCGCTCTACGTCTCAGCCCGCGGGCTGACCACAACTGCGATGCCTTACCAGGAGCGCTTCTTCGAGATGGAGTTTGACTTCATCGATCACGATCTCGTGATCACATGCAGCGATGGGACGTCGAAGCGTGTAAAGCTCGAACCAAAATCAGTTGCGACGTTTTACGCGCAAACGATGGCCGCACTCGGCGATTTGGGGATTCAAGTGAAGATCTGGAAGATGCCGGTTGAGATCCCCGATCCAATCCCTTTCGATCAGGACGAGCAGCATGCTTCATACGATCCGGAGTACGTACACAGGTTATGGCAGATTTTGCGTTCGTCTGATCGCGTGTTGCAGGAGTTTCGATCGCGGTTTATCGGAAAGTGTAGTCCGGTACATTTCTTCTGGGGCAGTTTCGATCTTGCCGTGACGAGGTTTTCAGGAAGGGCGGCGCCGCCACGGCCGGAGGCTGACCCGATCACGCGCGAGGCATATTCCCACGAGGTGATCAGTCATGGCTGGTGGCCCGGCCAGGGACCGCTCGGCAAGGCCGCTTTTTATTCCTACACCGCACCGGCGCCGGAAGGATTGACGACCGCGAAAGTGAAGCCGGAACAGGCGTTTTACAGCACCGAGCTCGGCAACTTCTTATTTCTCTACGACGATTTCCTCGCCGCCCCCGATCCGGAAGCGGCATTGAACGAGTTCCTGCAAAGCACCTACGAAGCCGGCGCCAACCTCGCCCACTGGGACCGCGCCGCGTTAGAGAGACAGGATTAACAGGATCTCTCAGGATTCAGAGACCCATCCGACTGAGCGGCGCCAGGCAAGCTCCTGCTCATGGTGCCGGTGCGCTGCCTCCGCATCCCAGTGAGGTTCGTTCTCGTCTGAAGCGTGTAGTTCGGCGAGCGGCGGCAGTCCGAGAACAGCACGTCGTTCGTCTACCTCGGACGGGTTCTCAATAGGATAAGGCTCGAGGCCGCCTGGTCCACCGCGCCACTGAGTGCCGTAACGTTGAGGCAAGCCCTCGTAGACTCGTATGCGATCGTCAATGTACGCGAACTGCCATCGAGGTACTTCACCCTTCTCGCTGGCTTCGTCCAGCAGCTTTCGACACGCACGCATAAAGTCAGGGTGATTGATGGAGTGTTGAGCGATGCGGTGCGCTGCGTTTGCGCCGTCGGTGCCAACGAGGCGCTCGGTGGGCCAACCATGCTTTTCGATGATTGCGCGGAGGCGACCGGCATTGGCGTCGTGCACGGCAGCCATCTTCGGGTGGTATCCATCGAATAGCGAACCATCCGCAGCGAGTTCCGCACGCACCGCCTGGTCGTGCTCATCCATTTCAATTAATTCGGCGCGTAGTGCCTGGTCCATGTCTCTTGCCGTCGCAGAAATGCTCAACTCTTGCCAAACCCGACTCACGACGCCGTTGGGTGTAAGCGCTTCCATGGTCCACGCAGGACACGCTCAATCAGGCGCCTGGCATAAGCGCGCTCTTCTTCAGTCGGAATTCGGAGCACCCAGACGGCCACCGCATAGCAAACAGAAAACACGACTCCGCAAATACAAAGCACGACCAGCGGTCGCACTTCGGGAAGGAACGCATAAACTATCGCCGTCAACGCGCCGGCCGCAATTGCCGCCACCGCCAGTTTACCGATATCGCTGAAAAGAGATCTCTCGCCCCAGCCGATCTTCAGCACGCGTGCAGCACGCGACGCCGCGATAAGCCTCTCGAATATGCTTGCGCCAACCGCTACGGCTATTGCACCCACCAGCCCGAGGTGAAGAATACCAAACCAAAGTACGCCGAATAGCAGTATGAATATCGCGATCTTTACTCTCAGCAGGAAGTAACGTTGCTCCGCGTAAGCGCGAAGGATCGGATCCGTCACCAAAATGCCGATTGGGACCAGCGACAGATTGACGAGAAAGATGGGCCAACTGCTCAGATAAGCCGCGGTAAACAGGAAGGTCAGAAACTCACGCGCCGTAAGAAAAAGGAAAACATAAACAGGAAAATAGATCGCCGCGAGTTTGCGCATGACCTGCGCCGTGATCAGCACGATCTCCCGTCGATTATCTTCCTGTTGCAGACTACTAACACGTGGAATCATCACAGCGCCAACTGATTCACTCAGAATGCCTATCAGCGGCAACTGGAAACAGCCGATCGCGTAAATAGCAAAGGACGCCGGACCGAAGCTATTCGCCACAAAATAGTTGTGTAGATCTGTTTGAAGTGAGTAGAGGGCCGCTGCAAACCCAATTGGAAGCGCGTAGCTCATCTGGGTCGTTAACATGGACCAACTGAAATCTCGCCAGAACCCCGGGAACCTGGACCACAGGTAAACCAGCAGTGCTATGGTTTGAAGGATTCCCTGTATGGCGGCCGCCCAGATCAAGTATTCGAGTGAGTCGAAAAAAACCGCCGCCGCAACCAGTAAGCTGGTCTTTGTTATTTGCGCGGCGACAATAAATACTGTCGCGACTCCCGGCTCCTGGTTAGCAATCGCTACGAGTTCGAAGAACGAAGAGACAGTCCAGAACAGGATCACGATCCCGATGAGACTCGCATAAGGAATCAGTTGGGTGCTGTTGAAGAGACTTCCGAGGATGGCAGGTCTGACAAACAGCGCCACACATGCAAGGCCGCTAACGACGACGTTAAAGAGCATGATGTTAAAAACTACGTGCCCTTTGCGTTCTCGCTCGCGCGGCAGGAAATAGAACGCGCTCATGCCGACGCCGAGTGGCAGCACCACAATAGCCGTCCCGACCACAAGAAAGATCTGTTTGTAGAGGCCAAACTCCTCCTGGTTTAACGATCGCACGAGGAGTAGAGGCAGGACAAAGCTGAACGCAAAAGAGATACTCTTCGCGATCATTATCAAAAACGCCGGCTTGGTCAGCGATGCACTTTCACTGCTGGCAGGACGTTTTTCAGGCACGAATTAACCTCGGAGCGCCTTCCGGATTTTTCTCCCAGCGTTTTCTGCAAGCAGTAACGGGTCATGCAGGCACAACCAAACTGCGTCCAACGTGGTAGCGCCCCATCGGCCGGCACTGGCGTCGGCCCGCATTTTGGCAATCATCCGATCCTTCCGGAACCTTTGTTCCTGAAACTGGAGTCCTTGCTTGCATGCAGCTTCTGCCTCCTGATCGCCGTTGATCCGTTGTAAATGACGTTTGAGCACCAGCATTGAAACCCGCATTATCAGGTCGATGTCTCGAGTGATGTTGCTGCTGTGCTGGCGATACTCCGATAGTATTTCGTCGTGACAATGGATCGGAAATTTCTGTGCGATGCGGAGGTACGTATCCCAATCCTCACCTGCCGGAAGAGTTTCGTCAAAGCCGCCTACGCTGAGTAACACGTCTCGACGATACATTACACTGTTATGGCAGGCGATGAAATTGTGATGCATCAACTGGCGATAGTAGTCTCCGCGAACATGCCATTGCTTCGGCCACGGTAGGGGCGAGCCGTCCTCTGAAACGAGCCGATGCCCGCCGGCAATAAACGCCCAGCACGGATTAGCATCGAGGTACCTTGCACCCGTTTCGAGCGCGTGGGGCAAGAGACGATCGTCTGCATCGAGAAAGTTAACGTATGTGCCCGAAGCGCAGTTAAGTCCGGTGTTTCGTGCGGCAGAGAGGCCCTGATTCTGCTGATAAAGATATCGAACAGCTGCATACTGAGTGGCCACAGCGGCTGTATCGTCAGTTGAACCGTCGTCGACTACGATAACTTCCGACGGTGCGTATGTCTGCATCAGAGCACTTTCGATAGCGTCGCCAAGGAACCTGCCCTGTTGGTAACAGGGAATGACGACGGAAACAGAGTTGTTTATAACTTTGGGATCATTGTCGTGATCGTCGTTTTGGTGAGAGTACATAACGATAGACCTCTGAGATGTTTGGTGTGTAGAAGCGATAGGCGATGAAGTCCGCTTCTGAGGACCGGCGGAATGAATTTCGGGCGATGAGAACCCATTCTGGAGGCCGGAACGGCGGAATATTATTGGGAGAACACCGAGCAAGTCAATGCTCGGCAAGAGAGCGGGAAAAGGCAGGATTCACGAGTATTTACCTGATGATGTAGAGCGCAAGGATCCCTATTTCGAAAACGTCATGCCGAGTCTAATCAGACCACTGTATCCCAAATGCCGGCGTCCACTGCACCCAAGCCCGTAACGCCTGCGTCGCAAATACTCACTACCTATACTTACACGCTCAAGGTAAAGAACACTGGCGCAAAGCTGGGAAGCAGATAATGCGATGGCGCAGTCTGACTTCTCAGTTCAATCGTTTCTGCCTGAAAGCACGGCGCTACTGATTCACGAACATATAACTAATGGTGGTGACTTGTTTTACCGCGCGACCCGAGATCCTCATCGGGGAGTGTAGCGAGTGACAGGCCGCTTTGACCGATGCTTGTCGTAGCAAAGGATGTCCCTCGACCGCCTGTGCCCAGATGACCCGCCCCTTTTCGTCGATCACAACGCTTACCCTAACTGTTCCAAAGATATTTTCCGCTTTTGCATCCGGAGGATAATCGGGCTTGGGCAAATTGATAGCTTTTCCACACGACGTATGGCGCTTCTCTTCATCCTCAACCTCTGGTTTTGGTCTATCGGGCGTAGAGCATTCTTCAGCTAATTTGGCTCGTTCTTCGGGAGTGCCTCTATCAATTTCAACGATAGTACTAGCGTTGCTTACGGCTGGTGTGCGTGTTCGCGTGCGAGCGCGGCGATGTTGCGCACTGATGCTGTTTTCGATAGTGAGGATCAAAAGGATCAGCAAGGCCATCGAAGTAAAGAGAAGCCTTCTCATAATCCACCTCCCCGTCGGGACTTTCATAGCACCTGGTTGATTTCATTGACCCGGCAAATCTGACTCGCGGAGTCTTAAGAGTCGCTCGTTCCCGTAATTCTCGACATTCTTCTTAGCGTCTGGTTTCTGAAACGTAACGGCAAACCTGATAGCCCGGCCATCTCTTAAAGCATCGATCGAAACAGCAAAGAGAACCGATTTCCCAGGTAAGAGAATCACACTCGATCCGAAATCGAAGCCATAAGGAAGCGGCTGACCGTCCTTATCTTCTAATCCCAACCAAACACTAATTTCTCTGTTGTCACACAATCCGGAAATCTTTTCGCCAGTCGAAAATTCATGGAAACAATTTCCACTTGGCAGATACATGCTTTGAGTCGGCACCGAAATCGGCAACGGTGAATCATTGTGAAGACGCAGCCAAATCGCGTTTGCATCTTTTGCAGCCTTCTTCACAGTGCTTTTGTTTGGCGTATCTGTCTCGGCAATTCTCTGCTCACCCAACGGAGTCATATCACCGTAATGGCTAAATCTAATGTAAACCCGATTGGCGTATGCTTCATTTTGAATATCAGCTAATCTCGCCCGTTCTTTCTCATTTGCAATGTGAGTGACACGTCTTACCTCTGCAGCTTTCTTTGACTCGAGTTCTTCCTGATCGATTTGAAACAAGCTCCAGATCTTATCGCCGGATTCCAGGTCGAACATGAAAATGTTCTGACCTTCACCGCCCGTGATAAATATTCTTCCATTTGGGTGAAAGGCGACTCTGTTGTAGAACGAGTAGCCGAGGTCAAACTCGCGAATCGGTTTGCTCCCATCGATATGCCAGAGCTGCCACCCGCCCCACCAGGGCTTTGCGAGAAAGTGTTTCTCATCAGGACAAAAAACCATGTTGTCGAGTTGGTCTATGAATATAAACTCCCTGATGGTTCTGTCTGTGAGTTGATCTACCAGACGGAACGGCTTTTCATGTTCCTCAACCAGGGCGAGCTTTCCACTCGGGCTCAGCGCTCGCCGCCTGTTATGCTCGAACCGCTGTGTCTTCCTGGTCTCGCTCACCTTCACGCCAAGTTGAACGTCCCACACAATCTCTTCATTCTCGCTTTGCGAAATAAGCGTTCGGCCGTCATTACCAGGTTCAAGCCATTCAATAGCATCTGTATGACCCTGAAGCGAGAAGAGAACGGTCCTGCTTTCTGTGTCCCACACGCGAACGACTCTGTCCGCACTTCCAGAGAAGAACCTTTTTCCGTCGGAGCTGAATGCGAGCGACTTGATGATTCCCGGATGGCCCACGAGCCAGAACCGTCGTTTGCCTGTGCGTGTATCAAAGATCTGTACCCCATCAGCGCGGTAAGATGGGAAAGCCGCGACAAGGCTACCATTGTGATTCAAGACACCATCATCAAAATCTCGGACCACACTTTTCGTCGCTGTGCGGATGTGGAATATCTCTGAATCCGGCAACAATAGAACAGTGCTATCCGAGCTAAAACTCACTCGCCGGCTGTTCTCCTCTCGAGCCATGGTCCTGAGAACACTGTTTGTTTTTGCCTCCTGAATGACCAGCTTCGTCCGGCATTGAGCGGCAAGTAGACTAAAATCAGGGCTATAAACGATTGCGGTGCGGACGGCGATGGTAGCGCTACAAGGTGAGAGTTGCTTAGTGTTTATGACCTTGAAATCACTTGTGGACCAGGTCGTTACCTGACCAAAGCCATTACCAGTCTGGAAACGATCTTCGTCGATAAATCTGACTGCACTAATATCCTTCTGACCAGCACTCAAGTCTCGGATTAGCTTGCCATCCGCAAGATTCCAGACCTTGAGTTCCGATTTCCAATCCCCAAGTTCTGCCGCAGATACAAACAGCGTGGAATTCAGACTGATTGCAATAGCGGCCACGCTGCCGGCATGCGCCTTTATATTCCAGATGAGTTTTCCGTTTGTAGCATCCCAAAGTTGGAGTTTCCCGCTATCAGTACCTGTAACGATGAGTCGCTGGTCGTTGGTCCAGGCGGAATGCCGTATCGAGTAAAGCTCCAGCTCATCCTGTAAAAAGCCGACGTCAGTTTTCCAAAGTAACTTTCCTGAATTCACTTCCCACAAGCGCAAGCCGTTTTCATCACCTGAGGAGGTCAGGATCAGATCGTTCCTCGGACTCCAACTCAGCGCACTGATCAGGTCTCCATCGCCCCTTTGAAAGGGATACGCTTCCCTCTGCGCTACACAGACGTTGTAAGTTGAAAGCAGCAGGAGAACCGTCAGGAAGGTCTGTTTCATTGCAGCGGAGGATAAGCACCAACTGGAATTGCACTAGCTTTTATTTGATGCGTTTGGCTGGAAAAAGTTCCGTCTTCACTGAAAGGTATGTCTGGCCGAAACTATTCTCAACTGCCCAACGATCTCGGCGATCTGGAGACTAAAGAAAGGTATATTGACAGCGAACAACTTTGTGCCCGACGGAAGGCCCAGGCAGTTCCGAGTGCACACTCGTACCTTGGGTTGATAGAGGTTCCAGCTTTCAGCTATCTCGAGATACTCTTTGGAATTTTCTACCCGAGCGTTTCTAACATGCTGACGCATCAACGACACTGTTTTCTCGAGCAGATCAGTGTAGCTGAGCAACTGTTGAATACCGGTAATCTGCTGTGAGAAAAAGTCATAGTTCGCGTCGTTGTGCTTGTACGCCGCTGTGTATGGATGATTAAGGATCAACTGCCATACGTCAGGTGTAACAAGCTTTTCGAGCTGTTCGATGGACGCCCGGTCAGGAAAATCAGAGGGATGTCGGCCAATGAGATACAAGCTACCCACGTATCCGCTATTCATCAACGCAACATAAAATCGCTGCAGATCCCTCGGAGTAGTACTCTCCAGCGTTGATCGATTAACACCGGGAAACCAGCTTTGATCTTTGTCCTCAAGATAATTCTTTAGATAGTTATCCACGAAGAACTGATCGATGATCGACTGGAAATCTTTGGTCTTTTCGAGATGTTGTGAGATCTCGTGAGCGTAGACTGCTACTCTCTCAAGTTCGACTTTTTCAGGTTCCACGTCCGCCGGGATCGTCTTCTGCTTAACCAAATCACAGGCAGGCACAAAAAGCTTCTGCAACATGCGGCCGGCGGGAACGGTCTGCCACTCACCCGGCGTATCATCGATGCGAACAATACTTCCGTCCGCACTCAGGAAGGTAACGTGATATGAGCGAGCCAGATTTTGTGAGCAATCGAACTCCATTACCTCGAGCTTGCTCTGGTAGTTTGATGGCGACGTTCCCTTCAGCACCTGTGGCTCGGCGAAGGTCCACCGGAACCGTACGCGTGTGACGTCTTTGCTGATGGCAGTCAGCAAAGACGTGTTCATTTCGATGATGCTGTCGTCAAACGTGTAGACGCGATACCACTCGGGTAGCGGTTGGGCCACCCCAACCGTGGAGGAGAACAGCAAAACAAGCAAGACTAATGCTAATCGCATCTCAGCCTAATCGTATCGGCAATGTCTTACGACGGATAGTTATACGGAGCTTGCAAACCTAACGGAACGCCGAGCCCCCAGTAGACAATTAGCATGATGGTCCATATCACAAGGAATGTGATTGAAAATGGCAACATCAACGATACCAGTGTTCCGATGCCCGCCTTCTTCACATACCGCTGTGCAAACACGACGACAAGCGGGAAGTAAGGCATCAGCGGTGTGATGATGTTGGTGGTCGAGTCGCCAATGCGATAAGCCGCCTGCGTCAATTCGGGTGAGTGGCCCAACTGCATCAACATGGGAACAAAGATCGGTGCCAACAAGGCCCACTTAGCGGAAGCAGAACCGATCAATAGGTTCACGAGCGCAGTGATGATGATGATCCCGACTATCGTTATCTGCCCGGGCAAGGCCAGGGCTTTTAGCAATCCTGCACCCTTCAAAGCCAGCAGTGCGCCAATGTTTGATTGTCCAAACGCGGCGATAAATAGCGCGGCAAAGAACGCAAGCACGATGTAGTAGCCCATCGTACTCATCGACTTACTCATTCCTTTGATTATGTCGCGGTGACTTTCAATAGTTCCCGCGAGGTATCCGTAAACAATTGCCGGCAGTAAAAAGATCAGGAAGATCAGAGGTACGATGGCTTGCATTAGTGGCGCATTCGCGGCGGTCAATTGCGCCGGCACCACCTCTGCATTTGCCATTATAGTCTGGCCATGCGCTGCAAAATCTGCTTCCCCCAGGCGCGCCCTCAGTGCATCCTGAAAAGGTTTCTGACCAGGAAACTCTTGCCGCAGGCCTTCGACTTTCTTCACCACGTCTTCCGGAACTCCGGCAGCTCTCAACCTTTCCATCGACTGTGGCGTCAACCGATAACCTGTCGGCGAGCGCATTGGTGAATTCTGTGGTATTGAAACCAGCGTCAATATAGCAATGCAGGCTAGTAGTGCGAGCAATCCGCCAGTCAACCCCCGTCGCTCGTTGGCAGCGAGTCGTTCCATCTTTGGCATGTCGGCGACGTCACCATCAATCTCGACGTTTCGTAAACGTGGTTCGATGACACGATCAGTCAGAAACCAACCGACAGCGATAATTAACACGCTGGACGCTGCCGTGAAGAACCAATTGCAAAGCGGGTTAACTGCCCGATTCGGATCCACGATTCCCGCAGCGGCCTGAGTTAACCCGGCAAGCAGTGGATCTAGACTCGACGGAACAAAGTTGGCACTGAAGCCGCCGGAAACTCCTGCGAATGCTGCTGCGATCCCGGCGAGTGGATGCCGTCCAGCCGTATAAAAGATGACTCCACCGAGGGGAATTACGAGAACATAACCTGCGTCGGCAGCGGTATGGCTGACTATGGCTACGAGGATCAGCATCGGTGTCAACAGCTTCACGGAAGTAAAACTCAAAAGGCCTTTCAATGAAGCGTTGATGAATCCGACATGTTCAGCAACACCGACGCCGAGCAGTGCCACAAGCACCACACCCAGCGGATGGAAACTGGTGAACGTTGTCACCATGTTGGAAAGAAATGAAGCGATTGCAGCGCCAGTGAGCTGATTATTAACCTTGATCGGCTGACCGTTCCGAGGATCGATCTCGCTGAATGCGACGGGCGCTAGTAAGGCCGACAAAACCCAGACCAAGACAAGCAGTATCAGGAACAATGCGGCTGGATCGGGCAGTTTGTTTCCCAATCGCTCGATCGTGTTAAGCGCACGATCGATCCAACGCGTACTTTCAACACCAGCGGGTCTCTGTGTAGACATCGTCACCAATACCTTCCAGTAAATTGTGTTCTATCTTGGGTAAAGAGAGGAGATACGGGTGTTATCGTGCAGTTGTTTGGCGATTTCGTCAACTATGGACCAGATAGCTCGCTTCGGGTGATATGCTTCACAGGATTAACATGATTATCAGGATTGACATGACTTTTCGTGCAAGGCCTCATGCACTCATGGAATTAGTTAATCAGCACCTTGTTACTCGGGACGCCACGCACGCGGATGCTCACACGTATGTCCTCGAGAGTGGAAACCTCGTCTGGCATTCTTAGATTAATCTGCGTTAGCCAATTCACGCCTGCCAGTTTGCCAACATACTCAACCGACAAAGGAAACGTTCGCTGCTGCGAATCTTCAGCCTGAGCCGTGACGATTGCTGCCGTTTCGCCAGGCTGCAACTCTACACCGGCCGCAAAGAGCATGATCCGCGTGCGCCCATCGGCACTGAAATTATGACTGGAGAAGATCGAAAACGGAGCACGAGTCAACGTCACGCTGTCGAGAGCGAGGGCTCGTGTAGTTCCTTCTTCCAGGAGCAAGGTTGGCGCATTTATTTGGGTGTTCAAAGTGCCGAGAGCGCGAGTCGAGACGACAAACGGTTTAGTGGTAGTGCCCTTTACCAAACCCACGTGAACTGCAACTTCCCTGGTCTCCTCTGCTCGTCTCGAAAAGAAGTTGAAAAAAGCCATCTCGTCTTCGCTGAGTAATCGGTTTTTGGAAACGAGGATCGTTGCTACCTTGAAGTTTTTCGGCGCGTTGGTCGAATCCGGCACTCTGGGTCCCAGGGCATCTACAATGTCCGTGATTCTGATTCGCGTTACCTCACCCGTGAATAGTTGATTGTTGCACGGCAAGGTGCGGGCCAGGTTCTGATCGGTAAACACGATGTGGTCTCCCACTTGACTGGCAGGCAACAGGCCCATGAGATAGAGATCCAGATCCGTAAAAACAGGAGGGCCATTCCGCGGCGTTAATCTGATGCCGCCTGGCTCAGACGTAAGCAAACACGGATACTCTCCGCCCTGACTGTTTGGTGGGAGCGAAAACCCCATAATACCGCTGGCCAGACTGGAGATGGGCCAATGCGGAACACCGCTTTCCAGCGAAGGTATTTGCAAAAAGTTGATCCACTGATGACCCAGCTCATGCTGATAACTAAGATCAGCACCATCGAAGAGAGACGAAATCGGAAAGACGGATATACCCGACAACTTGCCCGAACTGCCATAGTTGGCTGTGTTATTAAAAACAGTTACCCCAATGCCCTGGATCTGGTTTTTCACAAGACGGTGATGCCGGTTCTGAAATCTGGTCGAGATGTAGACGATGTTCAGAAAGTCATAATCGTCGCCGAAAAGTTGATAGAACCTTTTCGTGATGCGAGTCACGTCAGAGTTCACGCCGGTTACGAAATCCGAGTCAACTAAATTCACGACGTGGGTCGTGCGCTGCGCGTCGGTAGCCAGGCTTGTGATCGGCAAACGTGCAATCTGATCGGTAATGATCTCTGCGATGACATTGCCTCGAAAAACAAGGTTCGTACTCTGAAACACCTTAAGAAATCCTATGAACCGGCGGAAAACATCGTCGGCCTGAAGTCCCTGCGTGATCTGTGAGGCCTGGACCATGACTGTGTAAACGCTGTCGCCGGCAGCGCGATCGCCACCGCTTCCATCATCGCGCATCTCGAGATCCACTCCTGCCTGCTGAACGACAGTGGTGAACTCCAGAACAACTCTGCTGGGATTCCCGACTACCCTCGCTTCAAAAAGGACCGGCTGGGTGCCATCGGAGCGTATGACGATCGGATCGAATTGACTGTAGACAACTTGCGGTTGGGTCTGTGCGAGCGCGGCTGAAGGAGACGCTAGTCCGGCGATAATAGAGAGCGCAAGACAAAGTACAAAGTTGCATCTCATGAGTAGTGAGAATCCTACGTTTGAGTTAATTCCCGCGCGAGTGAACTTATGGAGAGACCTTGCGATGAGAAATACGCCCATTCATCCGTTAAGTCAACCGGCTTGAGTAAAAGCGTTTCAGACGCGGCAACGAAAAAGGCCGCGGGAATCGCTTCCAGCGGCCTTCTTCATACTCCTTCTTAACTCATGGTGTGGACCAGTTACCAGTGGAAGTATTTGCTGTTGCGCGCAGTAGGGCATCGATGTTTGCGCCTACGTCTGTTCCGTCAGTACCCGCATTCTTCCCCGGACTGTCCAACGCAAGGCGGTAATTACCCCCGCGGCCGTTGTTGAAGTTTACGAATTTGGCGTTGGTCCAGTTGGTGACGTACAAGGAGGTTTCCGGGTGTGTCTGACTGTTCTTGACGACCATGTTTTTATTCCACGTGTAGCCAGTGAAGAAGTCATTTAACACGGTCGTGCCTGTTGCCCAATCACCACGTAATCCGTACTCGCCGTGTCCAACTATATTGTTAGTAAAGATGAAGTTTGCCCCTTTCGTGCCGCTGGAAACGTTCGGGTCAAGTATCATCATCACGGTTCCCGTGCCGAAGTCCGAATCGTCAGGGTTCGTAGGCGGGTGGGCGTTGATCCATGTGTTGTGATCGAAGGTGTAAGCGTCGGGCCCTTGCTTTGACGAGCCGCTCATCATGCCGGTGATGTATAAGGCGCGTCCCGCCTGACCCGTCACGTTGCCCTCCCAATCGCTGGTCCATGTTTGCGGGTCGATCTCAAACAGGTTATGGCGAAACGAAATGCGGGAACCGTAGAAACTCCCGGGTCTCCAGCCAACAGGGCAGCCATTTCCGTTGAGTGAACTCTGAATAACGACGGCCAGCGGTGCATTGCGAACGAAGTTTCTGTAGAAGGTGAGGTCTTGCAGCATCTCGAGTGCATACTCGTAACGGTGCGTACCCGTTCCGGTCCCCGTGATGTCAATCGCCGCTCCTCCCTGTGTGGCAGCCAACTTGAACGTGGAGCCGGAAATGTCTCTGGCAAAGTAAGTGGTTGAGTCGCTAAGCGGAGCAGGTAACGCGCCGCCGGAATTTTGCAGTCGCACCTGCTGGCCGTCCATTGCCGGTGGTGAGCCGGAACCAGTCACGACGTCCGTGGAAGTGTTAACCGTGAAAGTGCGGCAGGAGTTGCGCTCAAGTTTGATGTTGATCGCGGTGTCCTGATCGGGGCCCCACATATTCTCGAAGACGTTGCCGAAGACCAGCGTCTTATTGGAGGTCTTCAGCTCGAATAGATTCTTCTTGACGTAATCAAACCCAGCCTTGATCGTTCCTGAGCCGCCGCTGGTCAAATCTACAATCGCGGTACAGTTAGACGTTGTGGACACCTGGAATGTATTTGTCGTTGGGTTGCAGACCCAGTAGTTCGCAATCGTTGTTGCACTCGCCAGCGGGCTCGGCAGCGAACCGGTCGAAGTGAAGCGCACCAGCTTGCCAGAAGGCAGTTTGTGATTACTTGAGGTAAGAGTATTCGCTGACGTGTCTACGCCGGTGATCGCGAAGGTGCCAAAACTCGCATGGTCCATCTTCCATTCGATCTGCCATCGCTGGTAGTTGTGCAGGTAAGTCAGATCGCTTGGTTCGTACCCTGGACAACACAAGCCATCACCACCCCACATGAAATTCTCGCCACTGCCTTCGACAAAGTTGTTGAGGATTTTTACTCGCTTGTTCGCCATGGCCAGAATGGCTTGAGAATCAACGCCCGTGCTGTGAAATTCACTCACGTAACTGTCGACGATTGCCAGGTCTTCGCCCGCTCGTAAGTAAAACCCTCGCGCCGTGCTGCGATTAGCTAAACCATGAACGTACATGCGATCGAAGACGATGTGATGCGGCATATTGGCAGACGTGGCTACGTCCGGACCCACCTGGACCAAACCCATCTGGTTTACGTCTACACTGCTCAACGCACTGTCTTCGATTGTTACCTCCGCACCGATCATGCGCCAGTAAGTGGAAACGCCGGTAGTCGCAAGCGGTTCGTCCCCGCCGCCGGCGACTGTCGTAGTGATCTTGAACATGTTACTCGCGTCGGAAGGAGACACGCGTTTTCCCTCCGGCAGACTGGCGTGATTAGCGGAACGGATAATCACCCAATTCGTGCCGCTTTTTGCGGGCAGTCTGATGTTGTTGAATGACATACCCGCATCGACGGTAATGAATCGCTTCACCCCCGCCGAGGCTGCATCGTTAATGGCAGTCTGAAGACTCGTGTAATCTCCGCCGCTGGCCTTCACTGTTTTATTGCTGGCTCCGGTCATGTCCGGCATTCGGCTATCAACTTGAACCGGTAAAGCTGGACAGGCGGCTCCGCTGGACGCCGTAGTGAAAGTCTGGTCCGCACTCTGCGATGTCCCATTGCTGTTGGCAGCATTGACACGGTAGTGGTAGGTGGTGTTCGCAGCGAGACCAGTTAATGGAATCGCATGCTCGGTGTAGAACCGCACCTGATCATCGATCGTGGAAGACCCGTAGCTCGTAGTCGTTCCATACTCGATGAATCCCCGTGCTGCGTCATCGGTGTTGAAGTTGATCAGGGCACTGGTATTACAGTTCACCGCGACGTTGATGCCGGAGATCTGCGCTGCAGAACCAGAACCGGGAGTATTCTCAAAGCTTGGGCTGTTGGTGAGGGTTAGGTTAAGGCCATTTCCTGATGAGTCCGCACCGTCATCGTTGTCGAAGGTATATTTAATTAAGAAAGTTCCACTTGGCACTTCAGCTCCGGGAAAATTTCCACTACCCAAAGCGTCTACGCCCTGTTGCCAGCACCACCAATCTACATGTGCGTCAGACGGGACTACGCCATAAGCATTGGCTCCCAATGTTAGGTAATGACCGCCTAAATTCCAGTTTGAAGTTGTGGTTATTGTCTCTGTCGTGACTACATAACCAGTGCCATCAGCTTTCCATGATTCCAACGTCCACCGCGAGTTGGACGGGTCGTATTGGAGTTTAAATACGATATCCGTGAACGTATTGGGGGCATGGTAATCCTGTATCACATCTCGATTGTCGTATAAGTCAATTCTTGAAGGATCACCTCCCCCGCCCTGGAATAAGGTAAATGGCGCACTCACTTCGGGAATACCTAATGACGTGATATATCCCGATATGGATGACATGTCTCTAACACGACCCATGATTTTGAAAGCGCCCAACGAGGTCCAGGGCGCGGAATTTGGCAGGGTTACACGAGCATATTGGTTGCTACCATTGAAGACAATTGCTCGTGACCCGACCCCTTGATTAGGAATAGTTGTCGCGAAGGTTAAAAGGACAACAAAGCTGGCGATTGCGATTAATCGTAGTAAGGTGGATTTCATTTTTGGTCTCCCCGGTTAGTAAGGTTGGTTATTGACACCCTCTTGACTCAACATGAGGTCAGGTCCCAGTGATAGAAGGGTGAACTGCTGTCGGGTTACTGAGTTGTCGGGGATTACTGAAACGACTGTGAAACTTCAGAGCAGTTGGTAACTAGAGCCGCAGATCAAATTCAGAGCTTCTAACAGACATGGACGGTTGCTAGTGGCTTGCGAGGCTGTGGTGTTTTACCGCAGTTTGAGGTCGGGAAACTGCTTCTGAAGATCCTTGAGCCGATCGTTACGCATCATCGTCCATTTGTATTTCGGAAGTATGTGTTTGATGAGGATCTAACAAGTCATTACCCACAGTGGACAATCTTCGCAAGGTTTTGCTGACGCTACATTCGAGAACGGCCGAGCGAAACGTCTGCAGGCGTGTCCATCGTTGCGTCTCTGGCAAGACACAAGTCATAACGGCATCTCAAAGGGTTATGAGCTACACACTTTGCTGGAACTCGGGATAGCAGCAATGAACCCCGGCAGCTGAGATGCTCAGTTGTTTCATGTCGCCACAGGGATCGACGGCCTCAGAAAGCAGGGCCCTGAGACACACGAGCACTGTGCCTGGTCTAACTCTGAGTTGTGCTGAGAAGCCTCAATTAATTTCGGTATCATTTACACAGATATGAGGCTTTGACTCAGAACCAGTAGATAACAATGTGATTACTCTTCCGGCAAATGGAATGCGAGACGTTCGATCTTCGAACCGGAGATCACGAAGTGCAATGTCATTACGAAGGGATCCGGAAGCCCCGTCTTGTCAAAATCGCCATCTACCTCCGCTGTAACGACGCTACTGGCGCCGCTAATTGTAATGTCGGTGATTGCGAACGTAACGTTTGCCCCGATAAGTTTTTCATCACTCCATGTTCGTATGGCCGCAATTCCGCGGTACTCCTGCCCTTCGTCAGTCAGTACGGCCGCCTCCGCAAAGTTCGAAAGAAAGCGGTTAGAATCGTGATCGTTAGCCGCATTAATAGCAGAGTTGATGGGTTCCGGTATCAACAAATCGGTTTTCATCGTAATGTTCTCCTGAATGACTGCGCATAGTGGCAAAGCTGTCTTTACACAGTTGGAATAGTTCCGCCGTCGATTACAATTTCAGTTCCGTTTATGTACGCGGACCGCTCTGAAACCAAAAACGCAATGAGTTCCGCAACTTCCTCGGGCTTTCCCGGCCTATTCATTGGAATGCCGCCCAGTGAATCTATTAGCCCCTGCCGTGCAGTCTCAACATCAGTCTGGTTGGTCATAGCCAAACCTTGGATGAAACGAGCAGTAGCCTCAGTCTCAATAAAACCTGGTGAAACAGTTATTACTCGAACGCCTTTCGGCGACACTTCGTTTGAAAGGTTCTTGCTGTAATTCGCAAGAGCAGCTTTCGCCGCCGCGTATGCAATTGTCGATTCGTAAAGGGGCAGAGTACGCTGAATCGACGCGACGTGTATTATGACTCCCGACCCTCTGGCGATCATTTCCGGCAGGAACGCCCTGTCCAGGCGAACCGCAGCCAACAGGTTGTCGTTGAGAGCCTGTTGCCAATGCGAGTCGTCGAGGGCTAATACACCACCGTTTGGTGCTGAAGAACTTCCGACGTTATTGATAAGAATGTCGATCTCTCCAATGCTGGAAAACACTTTCTCGGCAACGCATTTAACTCCTTCTGGCGTACCTATATCTGCCTGAACAAAGAGTCTCGGTAATTCGAGGTTTTGCGGCAGGGTACGAGCCGTGGTGATAACGGTTGCACCCGCCTGTCTCAAACGCTTTACTATTGCTTCGCCTATGCCCTTGGTCCCGCCTGTCACTAAGGCATTCTTTCCAGAGAGTTCGGATGCTGATTTAGATTCCATTTAAGGTGACCTCCTGCCACGATTATCTTGAATCCGAATTCGGATTAAAATACGGATAACAGAATCGGATACGGACAAATTTATCCCGTTGTGGTCCAAACCTGGATGGAGCTGATTCGAGGAAAAATGTACAAACGTAAAATACCTGTCAATTTAGGCTGCGGGCTCGACCTCGCGAAAGAGGTACTGTTGGGAAAGTGGAAAATGCACCTTCTCTACTTTATTGGTGAAGGAAATAAGCGGCCCAGCGAATTGCAAAAGAAGATACCTGGAGCTACGCGAAGGGTCTTGAACGTGCAGTTAAACCAGCTCGAAGATCATGGGTTGGTTTCAAAGAAGATCTTTGCCGAGTTGCCGCCGAAAGTAGAATATTTTTTGACGGACATAGGCAAAAGCGCTCTGCCTGTAATCATGACACTAGGAGAATGGGGTGAGAATCATCTTGATCATTTCCGCGATCGATTTGCCAGGAATTTAGCTTAATTCCAGAACGAGTGAAACGTGGTTTCTTACAGAAGTCGCGAACCTCAGATTTGAGATCACAAACAATCAAGGCCACTTTCGCAAGTGGCCTTTTCTTCAGTTTTATTTTAGGGATAACTGCTCCGCAGGTACGACTCGAACCCACTAGCGTGGGTGGTGATATCTTTGTAAGCCCTGCAAGCTGAGCGTCGATGTTTCAGACGTTCAGCTTGCAGGAGAAAGTGCTTATGAATCCGTGGCCCTTTTTCTCGCGTCCCGTAGAGGTGTCAGAATTTAAATCTGACGCCGAGTTGAATCTGGCGCTCGCCGAGGAACGTGCGAGGGCCGGCGAAGGGCGTGGACGCTGCGGGGTTTGTCAGCACCAGCGCCGAGGAACTCGCAATCCCGTACCTTCCCGTGTTCACCGTCGCGATGTTCGATCGGTTGAACAGATTGAACGCCTCCGCGAGGAAACTCACGCTGTAGTTCTCACCAAACTTGAACGCCTTCGTCACACGCGTATCGAACACGTAAATGCTCGGCGTCGTGAACTCATTGCGCCGCGTTCCCGGCACGCGGTCTGTGCTCGGATTCCCATCCCGGTTCGCATCGCCCGCGATCAACGCCGAAAACGGAAAACCCGATTGCAGTGTGATGATCCCGGAGAACGTCCAATTGCTCAGCACGTTCCGCACAAACGCATTGTCTTTCTGCACAGTGCCGATCTCGTAAACCGGACTAAAAACAAAACGATGTTTGATGTCAAGATCGCTGCGACCCCAATCCGCATTGATGTCGAGGTTGTTCTGCAAACCCTTCGCATCGTCTGCACCGACGACGACCATCGTCTGGTCCGGTCGATTGTCTTTCGTGTCTGAGAACGTGTAAGCAGCGATGAACTGGAACCCGCGCGTGAAGCGACGCTTCAGTTCCATCGCAAGCGCGTTGTAACGCGAGTCGGCAGTGCTCTCAAACAAACTGATCCTCGCGAATCCCGGTATCCGGCGTGCCGCGGGATGACGCAGTACGGTAAACGTCTGGCCCGCAGGATCGGTAACAGTCGTCGGCACCGGCGGATTGAGATTGATGTCGCGCGTGCGGCTGATGTGTACGCCACGGAAGTAGAGATAACTCACCGACAAACTCGTGTTTGCAAACAGCTCGCGCTCCACTCCGAGACGTCCCTGTTGAATGTAAGGCTGCGCGTAATCTTTCGCGAACAGGTAAAGACTCGGATTCACGCCGCCCGCCGACGGTGGCGCGCTGAAGATGTTCGGATAGATCGGGCACGGGTTCGGCACGATCGTGCAATTCAAACTCACACCCGTCACCTGGATTCCGTTCTGCGAATGCGCAGTGCCGAGCATGATGGCCGGCGTGCGTCCAAAGAAAACACCATAACCGCCACGCACCACCGTCTTCTCATCAAACGCGTAACTGAACCCGAAACGTGGTCCAAAGTTGTTGCGATCGCGAACCGGAGTTGTCGTGTCCAAACCAGCCGCTGCGAGCGCGGCACTCGGATTGTGCACACTCGGATCCGCAAGATCCTGCAGGTCGTAGCGCAGGCCGAGATTCAAAGTGAACTTCGGCGTCACGCGCCAGTCGTCCTGAATGAACAGGCCATACTCGTTGAGATCAGGATTCGTGGTCGCTCCTGACGTTCCCGTTCCCGGAAAGTTCTGCGTGAACGATGCTGGCGTGTTTGCTGCAAACAACGCGTACGAGTTGAAAGTAAACTGCCCGCTGAACAAGCCCGGGAAGAAGTTGAACACACGATCGAAATTCAGGTCAGCGCCGAACTTCAAACTGTGATCGCCACGCGTGTAACTGACGATGTTGATGAACTGCGCGCGCTTGATCGTCGTCTCGCGCGGGCTGAAATTGTTTCGCCCCAACTGCAGAAAGCCGCCGCCCGTTTGAATGCGTGCTTCCGTAACGTCGCTGTTCGCTTCACCCGGCTCGCGGTCGCGTCCAAACTGAAAACGAAATTCGTTGATGAGCGTCGACGTCAACGTCGAGATCAGCGAACCGGAAAACGTCGTCGTCTTCGCAACGCTGTTGCCCGAATGTTCTTCAACGCTGAGTGGGCCACCGTTCTCGTTGTTGTTGCCGGTGAAGTTTTGTTGATTGAAACGAAGGACGAGCTGATTCGCGTTGTTCAGCCTGATGTCTGACTTCACCATGTACACGTCCTGATCGCGCCCGATCTGGTAAGTCTGCATCTTCGGCAGCAGCAGGTTTTGAATCGCCGGCGGCTGCGCGAAGAAGTTTGGCGGATCGACGACGTTCGGAATGTTTGAGCGCTGTCCATCGTACGCAAAGAAGAAGAACGCGCGATCACGTTTGATTGGACCACCAATCGTTGCGCCAAACTGGTTGATCTGCGACTTCGGACGCTTCGCGCCGCGCGCCGTCAGAATCGGCGTGTTGGAGTTCAACGCCTCATCGCGGAAGAACTCAAACGCACTGCCGTGCCAGTCGTTGGTTCCGGATTTCGTCACGACGTTGATCACGGCGCCGCCCGCGCGGCCAAACTCCGCTGAAAAACCGTTTTGATTTACCTGAAACTCCTGCACCGATTCTTCCGAGAACTGGTAAGGCGGGCGCGTGCCCGTGCGTCCGAACGACTGTCCAAAGAACGTGTTGTTGTTGTCAGCGCCATCGACCTGAAGGCTGTTGAGAGTGCCTTTCTGTCCGCCGACCGCGAGGTCACCCTGGCGCGTTGGATCGCGAATGACGCTCGGCGTGAGCGTGGCAAAGTCGAGGAAGTTGCGGCCATTGACCGGCAGGTTCTGAATCGCACGCTCGTTCACGACTGACGAGATCGAGGTGCGACTCGTTTCCACCACCTGACCTTCGGCGGAAACGTCAACCATCGCGACGGTCGCGTTACCGACTTGTAACTGTATGTCGAGCGGCGTTTGGCCACCGACGGTCACGATGACGTTTGTAAAAGTGGCCGGGACGAATCCCTGCGCGCCACTCGTTTCAACTTTGTAGGCGCCAGGCGGAAGAAAGACGATTCTATAGACGCCTTCGTCGTTCGTCTGTGCGCTTTTCTGAAGCCCGTTGGCGAGATTGGTTGCGGTTACTGTAACGCCGGGAACTGACGCGGCATTCGGATCGGTGACGCGTCCTTCGATGTTACCTGTGTTTGCTTGTGATTGAGCGAAGATTGAAGTTGAGATTGACAGAAATATAGCGGCGAATAGGGGGAGCCTAAACAACATAAGTCCTTCCTTTTTGTTAGACAGGATTTACAGGATTCAATCCCGCAAATCCTGTCAGGTTTTTAGGGGGCGCCACAGGGCAGCGAAGCGTTTGCCGCTGGCAGTTTGCAGCAGGCTCATCACGCCCATGTAGCCGAAACCGAAAAAGAACAGCAGCAGGAACGGGATCGTTCCCCACATGTGCAGGCGAGCGGAGTAGGTTATCGCGAGCAGGAAATAAACGGCGAAGCCCAGCTCGAGCAGCGGCAACAGACCGCGCTTCCGTTTGTACTTCTTCCGTTTCCAGGTGGCGTCGTTAGTTTCTTCAACGCGATATTTCGGTGTCCGCACGAATTCCGACTTCACACCCATCAGCGCTTCCAGAACTGCACGCGCGTTTGAGAACGCGAGGCCGATGCCCAGGCCCATGACGAGCGGCAGGTGCAGCAAACGCGGCGTGCGCTTCTCGTCGAGATACCAGACCGCTGTTCCGTAAAACAACACGACCGAGATCGATGAGAAGAACAGCAACGGCAGATCGAGCACCATCAAGTGGTAGAACGGCTGGTTATAACGAACCAGGAGCAACGGGAACTGTAAAAAGCTCGCAAGGATCATCAACGGATAACTGATGTTGCCGGTGAGACGGAAAAACATTTCGAGCTTCACGCGAAGCGGCAACGGCGCGAGCCAGATACGCGGGTAGAGCTTGATTCCGACCTGCATCACGCCCTTGGCCCAACGTCGCTGCTGTGCTTTGAAGGCGTTGATCTCGACAGGGATTTCCGCGGGCGCTTCTTCGTCGAGCAGGTAAACGAATTTCCAGCCCATCAACTGCGCGCGGAAACTCAGATCCGTGTCTTCAGTCAACGTGTCGTGCTGCCAGCCGCCGCTCATCTCGATCGCCTGTCGACGCCAGATGCCCGCAGTGCCGTTGAAGTTGAAGAACCCGCCGGTGCGATTGCGTGTGGTCTGTTCGACGACGAAGTGGCCGTCGAGCATGATCGTTTGCAGCCGCGTCAGCAGGTTGTAGTTGCCGTTGATGTGCGCCCAGCGCATTTGGGCGCAACCGACGAGCGGATCGGTAAAGTAGTCGACGAGCTTGCGCAGGCAGTCGGGCTTTGGAACGAAGTCGGCGTCGAAGATCGCAAGCAGTTCGCCTTTGGCAAACTTGTTTCCGTTCTCGAGTGCGCCGGCTTTGAATCCGGTGCGATCGTCGCGATGGATGTAGTGGATATCAAAACCCTGCGCCTTGTACTTCGCGACAACGGCTTCGGCGACTTTCACCGTTTCGTCAGTTGAATCGTCGAGTACCTGGATCTCGAGTTTCTCGCGCGGGTAGTCGATCTCCGTAACGGCCTTCAGAAGACGATCGACGACGTAGAGCTCGTTGAAAAGCGGCAGCTGGACCGTGATGTGCGGCAGATCCGCCTCGGCATAATGTGCGACCGGGCGTGGCACAAACTTGCGATAGCGCCAGAAGTCGATCACCTGCTTGATGCGATACGAGCCGTAAACGGCGAGCGTGCCGAGGATCGAGAAGTAGACGATCAGGATGACCCAGTCGAAGGTGTCGAGCTGGTAAAGAGGGCTGATGTTTCCCCAGGTTTTATAGACCTGGTCGTGAAAGTATTGCCGGAACAGGTCTTTCGGCGGCGCGCCGATTGGCGATGGCCACGGTGTTGGTGCTGGGGACTGAAAAATCATCGCGTAAGACTAACACTCACAGGGTTTAAACCACAAAGGCAGGGGCCTTAAATCCGGCGTTCCGGGGCGCTGTAGTCGCTCGGGGCGGAGGCAATGCGTTCCGGGGACGGAAGTGTAAACCGTGGTGGAGTTGGTTGCGTGGTTCGCGTGTGACGGAGGCTGAGTTCGATGATTCCG
Organism: Pyrinomonadaceae bacterium; assembly: GCA_035761985.1. Lineage (GTDB taxonomy): Bacteria > Acidobacteriota > Blastocatellia > Pyrinomonadales > Pyrinomonadaceae > PSRF01. The sequence goes on along the minus strand of DASTQB010000171.1, from coordinate 1,795 downwards.
GGCATGACGTAGAACACTGTTGCAGCGCCGAGCAAGGCGCCTGTGATTAATCGCGAGGTGTGCGTGTTTTCCCAGAAGCCGAAGAACGTTACGCTGAAGTCGATCAATAGTGGGATGGAGGCGAGTAGCAACCAGCTACGCGGTGGCGTGGTCGTTCTCTTTAGTGAACCGATCAGCGGGTACAACAACAATGTGAACGCGAAACCAGCATAGAGTCCGGTGCAACGCGAGCAGACGGCGAATTTGTGTTCGTCGATGAAATAGGATCGGTCGGGAAGCTGATGGCAAACCATGGCGAACGCGCCGTAGATTCCCTGGGCCAGTTGACTCTGCCCGCTCGCCGCCGCAACGGGCGCAACTACGACCAGCGCAACCAGCAACGACACCACGACCGCACTAACGAGCCAGTAAACTAACGGACCGATCCGTTTAATCATCCGCGTCATCCGTGGTTAAAACCTGATCACCGTGTCTGGTCCACCTTCGATGTGCAATGTATCGACAAACCGAATGTGCCGCGACTCAGTAGTCATCACCAGCGAATGCGTTCTCTTCCCTGCCCCAAAGAACCGCACGCCTTTCAACAGCGCACCATCCGTCACACCAGTCGCAGCAAAAATGATCTTCTTCCCGGGCGCCAGATCGTCGGTGTCGTAAACCTTGTTTGAATCCTTGATCCCCATCGACGCGAGCCGATCGAGCACCTCATCACGCGAAGGCACCTTGTCTTTATCAACTCCAAGCTTCTCAGGATCAAAAACAAGCCGCGCCTGGATTTCACCATTCAAACACTTCATCGCCGCAGCAGTTATCACGCCTTCCGGAGCGCCGCCTATGCCCATCAGCGCGTGAATGTTCGTTCCCGCCACTGCCGCTGAGATACCCGCGGAAAGGTCTCCGTCGGAGATCAGACGGATGCGCGCGCCTGCTGCTCTCACGTCGCCGATCAGTTTCTTGTGACGCGAACGATCGAGCACGATCACGGTCAGGTCTTCGATGTCGCGACCCAGCCGGCGCGCGATGTTTTTCAGGTTGTCTTTTACTGGCGCGTCGATGTCCACCACGCCTCGTGAGGATGGTCCAACGACGATCTTGTCCATGTAGATGTCGGGCGCGTTGAGCAGTCCGCCCCGCTCTGCGGCTGCGAGCACGGCGATCGCGTTGTTTGCACCGAGCGCGCAGAGGTTCGTGCCTTCGAGTGGATCCACGGCGATGTCGACCTCAGGGCACGACTCGGCAATCTCTTCGCCGACATGAAAACCGCCGCCGACTTCCTCGCCGATGTAAAGCATCGGCGCTTCGTCGCGTTCGCCTTCACCGATCACGACGCGTCCGCGCATTGGCACCGAGTCCATTACTTCCCGCATCGCCTCGACGGCAACGTGATCGGAAAACTTTCGATCGCCCTGGCCCATCGTTCGTGCCGCCGCAATTGCAGCAGCTTCGCACACGCGCAAGAAATCGAGAGACAGCTCGCGCTCTGTCCTCAAGTCTTCACCCATTCGTCAGCTCTCCTGCTCAGGAAGTAATCAGAGAAAAACGCGCATGCATACTACCAGATTCACGCGCCTCCCTGAATCCAAACTAGACAAGATAAACCGTAAACGAGTAATCTCACACGCCCACTCTTCGTTTCAAGCGGCCTCATCACCATGGATCGAAGAATAGAGCTCATCATTTCAAAGCTCGAAACTGAGACTGCGCGTTCGTGGGACACCGCGACGCTGGCTACGCTTGTCGATCTTTCGCCCTCACGCTTTCGTCACCTCTTTAAACAGGAAACCGGCACGAGTCC